>CP124529.1:633333-950000 GCA_029953615.1 Pseudomonas putida
TTGCCCTTGCCGGCCCGGTACTGGCGGATCTGGAACACATAGGCCAGCACCTGCGCCACCGCCAGGTACAAGCCGGCAGGGATTTCCTGCTCCAGCTCGGTGGAGTAATAGATCGCCCGCGCCAGGGCTGGCGACTCGAGGATCTGGATCTTGTGTTCCACACCGATCTCGCGAATCTTCAAGGCCATGAAGTCGCTGCCCTTGGCCAGCAGCAACGGCGCCGCCCCGCCCTTCTCCGGGTCGTACTGCAAGGCCACCGCATAATGTGTCGGGTTGGTGATGATCACATCAGCCTCCGGCACCGCCGCCATCATGCGCCGCTGCGACATTTCGCGCTGCAACTGGCGAATACGCTGCTTGACCTCGGGCTTGCCTTCGCTGTCCTTGTACTCGTCCTTGACCTCCTGCTTGGTCATCTTCATTTTCTTGTGCGTCTGCCACAGCTGGAACGGCACGTCTGCCGCCGCAATCAGCAGCAGCCCGGCCGACATCCACAACGCACTCCAACCCACGACCTGCAGGCTGTGAATGATCGCCTGCTCCAGCGGCTCGTTGGCGATCGACAGCAAGGCCTGGCGATCGCTGATCAGCACCACCACCGCGACCACCAGGATCACGAAGAACTTGGCCAGCGCCTTGAGCAGCTCGGTCAGGGCATGCATCGAGAACATGCGCTTGATCCCCGACAGCGGGTTCATGCGGCTGAACTTGGGTTGCAACAGGCTGCCGGAGAACAGGAAACCGCTCAGGGCGATAGGCGCCACGAAGGAGATCACGAACAGCAGGATCAACACCGGCTGCGTCGCCCATATCGCCATCTTGCCCGAGGCCATCAGGAAGGCGCCCATGGCCCGCTCGTCAACGATGATGTCGCGGGTCAGGCTGAAGTTCATGCGCATCATTTCCAGCAGCGTCTCGGCCAGGTGGCCGCCGAACGCCAGCAGGCCACCCGCGCCGGCCAGGGTCACCGCCACCGTGTTCAGCTCCTTGGAGCGCGCGATCTCGCCTTTCTCGCGGGCATCGCGCTTGCGTTTCTCGGTGGGGTCTTCCGTCTTGTCCTGACCGCTCTCGCTTTCCGCCATGCTCAGCGCGCCCTCGCCAGTTCACGCAGCCATTGCAGCGCTTCGCTGGCCAACGCCTGGTAGTGGGACAGCACATCGGCCAGGCCGACCCAAGAAAATGAACATGCCCATGACCAGGGTCAGCGGGAAACCGATGGAGAAGATGTTCAGCTGTGGCGCGGCACGGGTCATTACACCAAAGGCAATGTTCACCACCAGCAGCGCAGCGATGACCGGAAGAATCAGCAGCAGGCCGGCGGCGAACACCCAGCCCAGGCGCCCGGCCAGCTCCCAGAAATGGTTGACCACCAGCGCATTGCCCACCGGCAAGGTGGTGAAGCTTTCGGTCAGCACCTCGAACACCACCAGGTGGCCATTCATCAACAGGAACAACACGCTCACCAGCATGGTCATGAACTGGCTGATCACCGTGACGTTGACACCGTTGGCCGGGTCGACCATCGAAGCGAAGGCCATGCCCATCTGCACCGCCACGATCTGCCCGGCGATCACGAAGACCTGGAACAGCAGCTGCAAGGCCAGGCCGAACAGCGCGCCAACGATGATCTGCTCGGCGCACAACAGCAAACCGCGCAGGCTCAACGGGTCGAATTCAGGCAGCGGCGGCAGCGCCGGTACGATCACCACGGTAATCGCCACTGCCACGTACAGGCGCACCCGTGCCGGCAGCATGCGCGTGCCGAAGATCGGCATGGTCATCAGCACCGCAGTCACCCTGAACAACGGCAGGATGAAGGTGGCAACCCAGGTGCCGATCTGCGTGTCGGTCAGCTCCAGCATCGCCGCGTCAACCGATCAGCTGCGGGATGTTGGTATAGAGGCTGGTGATGTATTCCATGAACTTCTGCACCAGCCACGGCCCGGCGATGATCAGCGTGACCAGCATCACCAGCAGGCGCGGCAGGAAACTCAGTGTCTGTTCGTTGATCTGCGTGGCGGCCTGGAACATCGCTACCACCAGGCCCACCAACAGGCTCGGCACCACCAGCACGGCAACCATCAGGGTGGTCAGCCACAGCGCATCACGGAACAGGTCGACAGCGATTTCAGGTGTCATCGGCGGCTCTCCTTGACGGCGTCAGACGCCGCCGAAACTGCTGGCCAAGGTGCCCATGATCAGCGCCCAGCCATCGACCAGCACGAACAGCATGATCTTGAACGGCAGCGAAATGATCAGCGGCGACAGCATCATCATACCCATGGCCATCAGCACACTGGCCACCACCATGTCGATGATCAGGAACGGGATGAAAATCATGAAACCGATCTGGAACGCAGTCTTCAGTTCGGAGGTGACGAACGCCGGCACCAGAATCGTCAGCGGCACCTGGTCCGGGCCGGCGATATCGGTACGCTTGGACAGACGCATGAACAAGTCGAGGTCGCTTTGCCGGGTTTGCGCCAGCATGAAATCCTTGAGCGGCCCCTGGGCCTTGTCGATGGCCTGCTGGGCGGTCATCTGCTCCTTCAGGTACGGCTGCAGCGCGTCCTGGTTCACCCGGTCGAACACCGGGGCCATGATGAACATGGTCAGGAACAGCGCCATGCCAGTCAGCAACTGGTTCGACGGCGTCTGCTGCAGGCCCAGCGCCTGGCGCAGGATCGAGAACACGATGATGATGCGGGTGAAGCTGGTCATCAGGATGACGAACGCCGGGATGAAACTGAGCGCCGTCATGATCAGCAGGATCTGCAGGCTGACCGAATACTCCTGCTGCCCGTCCGGGGTATTGGACAGGGTAATGGCCGGGATCGACAGCGGGTCGGCGGCCAAGGCCAGCGGCGCAACCAGCAACAGCGCCAAAATCAGCAACATACGCAGCGCGCCGCTCATCACGTGTTGTCCTTAGGGTTCTTGCCCATCAACTCCATCAGCCGCTGGGCGAACTCCGGCGTTGCCTGGCGGGCGCTTTCCGGCACTTCCACGGGTTCGGCCAGCACATGCAGGGCCTCGATGCTGCCAGGAGTATGGCCGATCAGGATCTGCTCCTTGCCCACCTGCACCAGCAGCAGGCGGTCACGCGGGCCGATGGCCCGGCTGCCGACGATCTCGATCACCTGCCCGCCCTTCACCGCCGTGCTCTGCAAACGCCGCAGCAACCAGGCCAGGAAGAAGATCAGGCCGACCACCAGCAGCAGGCCGAAAACCATCTGCGCCAGCTGCCCGCCGAGGCTGCCAGGCGCAGTTGGGGTTGCCGCCGGCGTGGCCGCGGCCAGGCAGGCCTGGCTGGCAAGCAGCGCGGCGAGCGCCGCAATGGCGCGCATCGTGCCCTTCACTCAGCGCAGCTTCTTGATACGTTCGCTGGGGCTGATCACGTCGGTCAGGCGGATGCCGAACTTTTCGTTGACCACCACCACTTCGCCGTGGGCGATCAGCGTACCGTTGACCAGCACGTCGAGCGGCTCGCCGGCCAGGCGATCGAGCTCGATCACCGAGCCCTGGTTGAGCTGCAGCAGGTTGCGGATATTGATCTCGGTACTGCCCACTTCCATGGAAATGTTCACCGGGATATCCAGGATCACGTCCAGGTTAGGGCCTTCGAGGCTGACGTTCTCGTTCGGCTTCGGCGAGCTGGCGAACTCCTCCATCGGCAGGCGGCCCGGGCCGCTGGTGCTGCTACCGGTGTCACCACCCAGCAGTGCATCGATATCCGCCTGGCCGGCTGCACCGGTTTCTTCCAGTGCCGCAGCCCATTCATCGGCCAGTGCCTGGTCCTCTGCGGAGGTGATCTCGTTTTCGTTAGCCATGGTTTCCTCGACAGGCATTCAATTCGTAATGAGCGACCGGCACGCCGTCAGCGGCGTTCGATCGGGTCGATGATCTGCAGCGCCAGGTTGCCCTTGTGCGAACCCAGGCGCGCCTTGAACGAAGGCACGCCGTTGGCGCGCAGCACCAGGTGCTCGGGCAGTTCCACCGGGATCACGTCGCCGGGTTGCATGTGCAGGATGTCGCGCAGCTTGAGCTGGCGCCGGGCGACCGTGGCGGTCAGCGGCACGGCCACGTCCAGCACGTCCTCGCGCAGGGCCTTGACCCAGCGCTCGTCCTGGTCGTCCAGGTCGGACTGGAAACCGGCATCGAGCATTTCCCGTACCGGCTCGATCATCGAGTACGGCATGGTCACGTGCAGGTCGCCGCCCCCACCGTCCAGCTCGATGTGGAAAGTAGATACAACCACCGCCTCGCTGGGGCCGACAATGTTGGCCATGGCCGGGTTGACCTCGGAGTTCATGTACTCGAAGGTGACCGGCATGATTGCCTGCCAGGCTTCCTTGAGGTCAACGAAGCACTGGTCCAGCACCATGCGCACCACCCGCAACTCGGTGGGTGTGAACTCGCGCCCCTCGATCTTGGCGTGGCGGCCGTCGCCGCCGAAGAAGTTGTCCACCAGCTTGAACACCAGCTTGGCGTCGAGAATGAACAGCGAGGTGCCACGCAGCGGCTTGATCTTGACCAGGTTGAGGCTGGTCGGCACATACAGCGAATGCACGTATTCGCCAAATTTCATCACCTGCACGCCTCCCACCGCCACGTCGGCGGAACGGCGCAGCAGGTTGAACATGCTGATGCGGGTGTAACGGGCGAAACGCTCGTTGATCATTTCCAGGGTCGGCATGCGACCCCGCACGATACGGTCCTGACTGGTCAGGTCGTAGCTTTTGATGCTGCCAGGCTCGGATGCACTCTCGGTCTGCACCAGCCCGTCGTCGACGCCATGCAACAGGGCATCGATTTCATCCTGGGACAGCAGGTCCTGTACGGCCATTGCGGACTCCTACTGCAATACGAAATTGGTGAACAGCAACTGGTCGACGACCGGCTTGCCGACTTCCTTCTGCGCCACTTCCTGAACCACCGCGGTGGCCTTCTGACGCAGCATTTCCTGGCCGACCGGGCTACCGGCCAGGGTATCGAAGCCTTGCCCGGAGAACATCATCACCAGGTTGTTGCGAATCACCGGCATATGCACCTTGAGGGCATCCAGGTCGGCCTGGTTGCGCGCTTGCAGGGTGATGCTCACCTGCATGTAGCGCTGGCGACCATTCTGGTTGAAGTTGACCACGAAGGCCGGGGCCAGCGCTTCGTAGATAGCCGCCGGCTTGACGTTGCTGGCTGCAGGGTCGGCGGCCGGAGCCGGCTCGCTCTTGTGCATGATGAACCAGGTAGCGCCCACCGAAAGGCCGATCGCCAGCAACAGGCCCACTACTGCCAGCAGGATCAGCTTGAGTTTGCCTTTAGTGGCGGGGTCTTTCACTGCTTCGCTCTTCGCCATGCCAATAATCCGTCGTCCATCGGGGGTTCAAGGGAGGATGGCTTGGCTTGAGCAAGTGTTATGCCAGATTTTGCAGAGGATGGGTTCCAGCAGGTTTTACGGTGCTGCCATCTTCGCGGGCACGCCCGCTCCCACAGGACTGTGCAGTACCTGTGGGAGCGGGCGCGCCCGCGAAGAGGCCAGGCTCAGGCTAACGGTTATCAGGCGTAATAATCGACCGCACTGTCGCCAACAACCACCTGGTGCTCAACAGGCCGGGCGCTATGGACTGCCTCGCCGCCATCCTGCCCGGCCCGCCGCGCCGCCACCCCGGACAGGTTGCTGCCCTGCGCCTGCCCCTGTTGCTGTTGCTGCCCGCGCGACTGGTCGGCCACGTTGACATCCGGCTGCGCCAGCCCCTGCTGGGCGAACAGCTCGCGCAGGCGGTGCACCTGGCTGTCGAGGGCGTCACGCACGCCGGCGTGGCCGCTGATGAAGGTGACCTGGGTCGACTGGTCCGTCGCAACATTGACGCGAATGTCCAGGCGGCCCAGTTCCGCCGGCTCCAGCTGGATATCCGCCGACTTTAGGTTCTGGCTGGACAAATACATGACCCGGTTGACCAGGCCCTCGGCCCAGGCGCCCTGGTTCATCGGCAGCGGCTGATGCAACGGGCTGGTATTGGCCGGGACGGCATTGGCGGTCTTGGCCGTGGCGGCCTGGGTCAGGTTGGCCAGGCGGTTGGCAAAATCGTCGACACGCGTATCGCTACCAGCGCTCTTGGTGTCCTTCAGGCCATCCTCGAGCAATCCGGCAAAGGCCTTGTCGCCAGCCTCGCCCGCTTCACCCTCGGCATTCTCGACCATATTCGCCAAGGTATTGACGGCCATCTGCGCCTCCTCGCCCTGAGCCTGTGAAGGGTCCAGGGCATGCGCCGAGGTCGCCCCTTTGGCCTGGGCGCTGTGCTCCAGCGCCAGGCGCAAGGTAGGCAGGTTGGCCAGCGGGTCGGCTTCAGGGTCAAAAACTTCCTCGGTGACCGGTTCCTCGGGCAGTGCGGCCGTAACCTGCGCCGTGGCAGCCTGCAACACCGGCGCCACCGCCTCGGCCTGTGCCTGGATCAGGTGTGCGCCAGGCTGGGCATCGCTGACCTGGCCAGCCACCAGGCTGGCATCGCGCAAGCCGGTGTCGGCCTGGACCTGGTCGTCAGCTGGCAATTGTTTGCCGTCATCGGCAACCGCGGGCGTGTCGACGGGGTCTTTCTTGCCACCCTGAGCCGCCTCGGATTTGTCCTTGGGCTTGGCCTGGGCGACCTTGTCGTCTTGCCCGGCGGCCTTGTCGCGACCCTGCCTGGCCATCACCTGGCCGAAGCCGTCGCCCTTGCCGCCCGGCGCCTGCAGCAGCTTGTCGGCCGGGGCGTTGGCAGAACGCGAGGTGTTGGCAATGGCGTTGCCTTGCAACAGTGGGTTGGGTGCGACAGGCATCGAGCGGTCTCCGCGCCAGAAACAAAAAAATCATCCAGCCAGAAACAGGCAAAACTCGCGCCAAGTCGTGCATCAACCCGCCGAAATGCGTTGCTGCTCATCCCGGTAGAAGCGCTGCACCTCGACGAACTCCAGGTCGATGCGGTTGATCAGGTCCTCGATGCCATACAGCGGGGGCCGCCGCGCGCGCTCTTCCAGCTGCTGACACAGGCTGGCCAATGCAACCGCGCCCATGTTGCTGCTGCTCCCCTTGAAACTGTGGGCCGCAGAACCGAGTTCTTCGGCACTTTTGGCCGCATGCAACTGGCCCAGGCGCCGTTCGGAGTCGTCTAGAAAGGTTTGCACCAACTGCAGGTAGCCATCTTCCATGACCTCACGCAGGTCGCTGAGTACCTTGTGGTCAATATGCATGTCAGTCACTTGTTCACTCCTTGATCAAGCCAGATTATGCCCGAGCCAACCCGTGGCTCACCAGACGAACTCCACATGCGCGCAGCGCCCACCGTCACGCCAGTGCGCGCTGCTGGCCAGCCGCCGTACCAGGTTCAGGCCACGCCCGCTCAGCCCCTGCTCCAGCGAGGGGCGCGACAATACGCGCTGCACATCGAACCCGGCGCCACTGTCACGAACCTCGATCTTCAGACGCCCGCCATCAGCCTGCGGTTCAACCTTGAAATCGATGCGTACGTAACCGTCGGTCAGCACCCCAAGGCGCCGGGCGCGTTCCTGATAATAGTCGGCAAAGCCCTGAACATCGCGCTTGAGCTGCGAGTCCAGGCCCAGCACGCCGTGCTCCAGGGCGTTGGAATACAGCTCGCTGAGCACACTGTGCAGGTTGCCGGTTTGCGTGCGCAGGCCATGAATCTCCTGCAATAACTGCACCAGATACGGCACCGGGTTGAAGCGTTTGAGGCTCTCGCCACGCACCTCGAACCCCAGCGACCAGTCCAGCGGGCTGGAGCGGCCACTGTCAGAGTAGATTATCGGCGCCGGCACCCGCTCCTCGGCGTTGAACATCCTGATATCGCACAGGCTGATGTCGTCGCGCGGGCGCCCGCCAAAGCGCTCCAGGGCCTGCATCACTTCGTCGAACAGCAGGGCCGGGTCACGGTTGTCGGCCAGCACCTGGCGCAAGCGCTGCACGCCGAACAGGCGTTCCTGGTCGTCGGCGGTATCGAGCACACCATCCGATAGCAACAGCAGGCGCTCGCCCGGAGCCAGCGGCAACACTTCGGTACTGTCATCGAAACGCTCGGCATCCAGGATGCCCAATGGCAGGTGGCGCGAACTCAGCACCGACAGCACCTGGCCATCCACTGCCAGGCGATAGCCATCAGGCATGCCACCGTTCCACACTTCCACCGAACCGCGCTGCATGCTGAGGTTGAGCAGCAGCGCACAACAGAACATGTCCACCGGCAGGATGCGTTTGAGCTTGGCATTCATCTCACGCAGGATCTGCGCAATGCCGTAGCCCTTGGCGGTCATGCCGTAGAACACTTCGGCCAACGGCATGGCCCCTACCGCCGCCGGCAGGCCGTGGCCGGTGAAATCACCGAGCAGCACGCGCATGTCGCCGGACGGGGCGAACGCGGCCAGCATCAGGTCGCCATTGAACAGCGCATAGGGCGATTGCAGGTAGCGGATGTTGGGCGCAGCCAGGCAGCCGGAGTGGGCCACCTTGTCGAACACCGCCTTGGCTACCCGCTGCTCGTTGAGCAGGTGGTGGTGGTGCCGGGTAATCTGGTCGCGCTGTTCCAGCACGGTGGCCTGCAGCCGGCGCAGGCGGTCCATGGCGCGGATCTTGGCGCCGAGGATCACCGCACTGTAGGGCTTGGCCATGAAGTCGTCGCCGCCGAGCCTCCAGGCAGCGCACCAGGCCCTCCTCCTCGTTCAATGAAGTCAGGAAAATGATCGGCACCAGCGCCTCGCCGGCCAGGGCCTTGATCTGCCGCGCCGCCTCGAAGCCATCCATCACCGGCATCAGCGCATCCAGCAGCACCAGCTGCGGGCGCCGCTCGATGAACAGCGCCACCGCCTGCTCGCCGTTTTCCGCAGTGAATACCTGATGGCCCTGGCGGCGCACGATCTGCGCCAGCAGCATGCGGTCGGCGGCACCGTCCTCGGCGACCAGCACGGTCAACGCCTGTTCGGCCGGCATGTCGGCGCTCAACTGATATCGAAGAGTTTTTCGAAATTGGAAATGGCGAGGATCTTGCGTACATCGGAGCTGGCATGCACCACCCGCACATCCGACTCGTCGCCGCCCGCGTGGTCGCGCAGCAACAGCAGCATGCCAAGCGCGGAACTGTCGAGGTAGGTGGTGTCCTTCAGGTCGACGACTACCGAATCGGGCCGGCTGGGCTGGCGTTCGTAGGCGTCGCGAAATTCCTGGTGCTTGCCGAAATCGAAGCGCCCCTTGATCTTGATCGTCAGCTTTTTCCCGTCCTGCGAAAAGTCAGTCTCGACTGCCATGCTAGCGATTCCTTCGATGATGGCGGATGCAACTCCTTACAGGTTTAGCAGGCGATGACGGGGGTGGCAAGGTCATGCCTGTACCGGCCCTATCGCCGGCAAGCCAGCTCCCACAGGTACTGCAAAAGGCTTGAGCCCTGTGCAGTACCTGTGGGAGCTGGCTTGCCGGCGATAGGGCCGGTACAGGTCAAAGATGATTCTGCCGCGGCAGGCGCTGCGACAGCTCGTCGAGCAAGCGCTGCTCGCGCTTGTCCTCGGCCCGCCGGGCCTCGTCCAGGTAACGCTGCACCAGCTTGCGCAACCCCTCCACACGGGCATAGGCCTGCTGCCAGGTGCCGCGTGCGTTGTCGAGGTTGTTCTGGTGCCAGACCAGACTCTGGCGCTGTTGGGTCATGGCCGTTTCCAGCTGCCCGAGGAAGCGCTGGTAGTTGACCAGCCAGCTGCCATTAACCCCCTGCCCGCCACGGTTGATCCACTGCAGCTGGTAATCCTCGCGAAACCGCTCGAGCTCGGCCAGTTTGGCCTGGGCCATGGCCACCTGCTGCTGGAAATGCCCAAGGCGCTGGGCCGCCTTGCGCTCGGCCTCCTCGGCCATGTCCACCACCGGCGCCAGGCGCGCGGCACGTCCGGGCAGCGCCATGGCCTATCAGCCTGCCGGGGGCGTAAAGATCGCCCCCAACTGTTCGCGGCTTTGCGCCATGCCCACGTTCTCGCGCAGGCCTTGGCGCAAAAACTCCACCAGCTGCGATTGCAGGGCGATGGCCAGGTCGGTTTCCGGATCGCCGCCCGCCACATAGGCGCCCACGCTGATCAGGTCACGGCTTTGCGACAGGCGCGACCACAACTGCTTGAATTTTTGCGCCTGGCGCAGATGGTCGGCATCGACCACCTGGGGCATGACCCGGCTGATCGAAGCTTCGATGTCGATGGCCGGGTAATGACCTTCCTCGGCCAGCCGCCGCGACAGCACGAAGTGGCCATCGAGCACGCCGCGCGCCGAGTCGGCAATCGGGTCCTGCTGGTCGTCGCCCTCGGACAGGACGGTGTAGAACGCAGTGATCGAACCACCACCCGGCTCGCCATTGCCCGCCCGCTCCACCAGCTTGGGCAGCTTGGCGAACACCGACGGCGGATAACCCCGGGTGGCCGGCGGCTCACCGATGGCCAGGGCGATTTCGCGCTGGGCCTGGGCGAAACGGGTCAGCGAATCCATCAGCAACAATACGTTCTTGCCCTTGTCGCGAAAGTACTCGGCGATACGTGTGCAGTACATGGCAGCGCGCAGGCGCATCAGCGGTGCATCGTCGGCAGGCGACGCAACCACCACCGAGCGCTTGAGGCCTTCCTCACCCAGGATATGCTCGATGAATTCCTTGACCTCGCGTGCCCCGCTCACCAATCAGGCCGACGACTATGATTTCGGCCTCGGTAAAGCGGGTCATCATGCCCAGCAATACCGACTTGCCCACCCCGGTACCGGCGAACAGGCCCAGGCGCTGGCCACGACCGACGGTGAGCAGGCCATTGATGCTGCGAATACCCACGTCCAGCGGCTTGCTGATGGGGTCACGATTCAGCGGGTTGATCACCGGGCCGTCCATCGGCACCCAGTCTTCGGCTTTCATCCCGCCCTTGCCATCCAGCGCACGGCCAGCGCCGTCGAGCACCCGGCCGAGCATGCTCATGCCCATCGGCAAGCGGCCGCCATCATCCAGCGGCACCACCCGGGCACCAGGGGCGATGCCGACGATGCTGCCGACGGGCATGAGGAATACCTTGGGCCCGGCAAAGCCCATGACTTCCGCTTCGACCTGCACCGGGTGATAGCTGTCGTCGTTGATCACCAGGCAGCGGCTGCCGACTGCGGCGCGCAGGCCTTCGGCCTCCAGGGTGAGGCCGACCATGCGCAGCAGGCGGCCTTCGACGATGGGCTGGGCCGGCAGTTCGATGGCCTCGGCATAACTGCCTAGGCGCTTGCCGAAACTGGTGCGCTCAAGTTGCATCCGGGCTACCTATGCCGCGCTCTGGCGGGCTGTCCAGGTCTACCGACATGTCCGGTGCCGCCGGGTGCAGCGAATGGTCGTGCAACTGGTCGAACAGTTGCGCCACGGCTTTCTCGATGCGGGTTTCCATGGTCGCGTCGATGCGACTGTGAGCGGTTTCGATACGGCAGCCGCCGGGTAGCAGCGCGTCGTCTTCGAGCAGCCGCCAGTTTTCCTCATGACGCTCGCGCAGGGCCTTGGCCAGCTCGAAATCCTGCGGGTTGAGGTGGATGCGGATATTGTCAGCGCCCATGGGCAGCAGCTTCAGCGCTTCGCGCAATACCTGGGTGATCTGGCTGGAATCGCCCCGCAGTTCGCGACCGATCACCTGGCGGGTCATGTGCGCCACCAGGTGGACCAGGGTTTTCTCGATCTGCGTGTCCTGCTCGGCGATCGGCTCCATCAGGTTGGCCATCAGCCGTTCAAGGCTTTCCAGCTTGGTTTTCAGGGCCTCTTCGGCTTCCTGGCGAACCTTGAGCTGGGTGCTATGGAAGCCTTCGCGCTCACCGGTGGCGAAGCCTTCGTTGTAGGCTTCCTGGCGGATGGCCTCGAGTTCTTCCAGGGTCAGTGGCTGGACTTCTTCCAGCGGCACTTCCTCGACTTCTTCCTCGATTACCTCGGGTTCCGGCTCCGGTTCGGGCTCAGGCTCCGGCTCCGGGTCGAAGCTGGGCAGCGCCCACACGTCCACGCCCTCGAGGTCGCGGGCGCGGATCAGGTCGCTGGGGTGATGTTCTTTGGTGGGCATGTTTTCAGGTACTCAACGCATCTTCGACCAACACGGGTCTCTGTGGGAGCGGGCGTGTCGAGGCGTCGAACCGCCGCGAACACGGGCAACGCCCGTGCCCATCCACCGCGGCGCCTGCTTCGCGGGCACGCCCGCTCCCACAGGGTCAACGGTGGGTTCACCACCCGTATCAGATCATTTCCTCGGCACCCTTGCCGCCGAGCACGATCTCGCCGGCCTCGGCCATGCGGCGGGCGATGGTGAGGATTTCCTTCTGCGCCGTTTCCACGTCGCTGACCCGCACCGGCCCCTTGGCCTCCAGGTCGTCGCGCAGCAGCTCCGAGGCACGCTTGGACATGTTCTTGAAGATCTTGTCCTTGACCCGCTCGTCGGCACCCTTGAGCGACACCACCAGCACGTCGGACGAGACTTCGCGCAGCAGCGCCTGGATACCACGGTCGTCGACGTCGGCCAGGTTGTTGAAGACGAACATCAGGTCTTCGATCTGCTCCGACAGGTCGCTGTCGATTTCGCGGATCGCGTCCATCAGGGCACCTTCCACCGAACTGTCGAGGAAGTTCATGATGTCGGCAGCACGCTTGATGCCGCCCAGGGTGGTGCGCGCCGCGTTGGAGTTGCCCGAGAACTGCTTCTCGAGGATCTGGTTAAGTTCCTTCAGCGCCGCCGGCTGCACGGTGTTCAGCGACGACACGCGCAGGACGATGTCCAGGCGCACCTTGTGGTCGAAGTTGCTCAGCACTTCGCCAGCCTGGTCGGGGTCGAGGTAGGCGACCACGATAGCCTGGATCTGCGGGTGCTCGTAGCGGATCACGTCGGCCACGGCGCGCGGCTCCATCCACTTGAGGCTGTCCAGGCCGCTGGTGTTGCCACCGAGCAGGATGCGGTCGACCAGGCCGTTGGCCTTGTCCTCGCCCAGGGCCTGGTTAAGCATCTTGCGGATGTAGGCATCGGAGCCCACGCCGAGGCTGGTCTGGTCGCCAACGATCTCGACGAACTCACTCATCACCTGCTCGACCTGCTCACGGTGCACATTGCCCATCTGCGCCATGGCCACACCTACCCGCTGCACTTCCTTGGGCCCCATGTGCCGCAGCACCTGGGCGGCATCGGTCTCGCCCAGCGAAAGCAGGAGGATCGCCGCCTTGTCGACGCGGCTCAGCTTGGCGGTAACGGCTCGGTTATCACTCATCGGCGTTGATCCACTCTTTCACGACCTGGGCAACGCGGCCCGGGTCTTCGGCCACCAGGCCTTTGATTGCGTTGAGCTGTGCCTCGTAACCCTCGTTCGGGCTAGGCAGCAGAATGCTTGTCGGGCCACCCAGACTGACGCGGTCGTTGGCCAGCTCGCCATCCAGACCCATCATGCCGCCCAGCTCCATGTCGCTATCCGGGGCAGCCTGCTTGCCGCCCCCTGTAATGTTGTTCAGCACCGGCCGCAGCACACCGAACACCAGCACCAGAATGAACACCACACCTAGCACTTGCTTGACGATGTCCCAGAACCACGGCTGCTGGTAGAAGGCGATGTCGGCGATCTCTTCGCCACGTTCGGCGGCGAACGGCACGTTGATCACTGTCACGCTGTCGCCACGGCTGGCATCGAAGCCGACCGCGTCCTGCACCAGGCGCGTGAAGCGTGCCAGGTCCTCGGCGCCCCAAGGCGCACGGGTGGTGTCGCCGGTGGCCGGGTCGATCTTGACCTGGTCGTCCACCACCACCGCTACCGACAGGCGGGTCATGCGCCCCTGTTGCTGGCGAGTGTGGCTGATGGAACGGTCCAGCTCGAAGTTCTTGGTGCTTTGCTGGCGCTTGTCCGACGGGTACGGCGCGAGCATCGGCTGGCCGGTGGCCGGGTCCATGATCTGCTGGCCGTTGGCATCCACCAGCGGCTGGCCAGGCTGGATGGCCGCGGCCGGGGTAGCAGCGCCACCGGTGGTCTGCGGCGCGGAGGCAGGGCCTGGCGGCTGGTTGCTCAGCGCACCGGGCACACCTTGCGGGCCCTGGCTGCTGGCGCGTTGTTCGTCGACCGATTGTTCGCTGCGCAGCGCCGGCTGGTCGGGGTTGAACTGCTCTGAAGTGGACTCGACCGCGCTGAAGTCGAGGTCGGCGGACACTTCGGCCTTGTAGCGGTCATTGCCCAACACCGGTTGCAGGATGTTGTGCACCCGCTGGGTGAGCATGCTTTCCACCCGGCGGCTGTAGTCGAACTGCTTGCCGGCCTGGGTCAGGGCGGTGTCCTGGATCTGCTCGGACAGCAGGTTGCCCTTCTGGTCGACCACGGTGACCTGGGATTTGTCCAGTTCCGGCACGCTGGTCGCAACCAGGTTGACGATGGCCATCACCTGCCCGGCTTCCAGGGCACGACCCGGGTACAGCTCTACCAGTACCGAGGCGCTTGGCTTGCGTTCGTCACGCACGAACACCGAACTTTTCGGAATGGCCAGGTGCACGCGCGCGCCCTTGACGTTGTTCAGGCTGGACACGGTACGCGCCAGCTCGCCTTCCAGGCTGCGACGGTAACGGGTGGCTTCCATGAACTGGCTGGTGCCCAGACCCTGCTCCTTGTCGAGCAGCTCGAAGCCGACGTTGCCATCGCTTGGCGCCACACCGGCAGCGGCCAGCTTCAGGCGCGCACGGGAGAGGTCGTCGGCCTTGACCAGCAGAGCGCCGGAGTTGGGCTCGACGTTGTAGGGGATGTCGGCAGCGGCCAGGGTGTCCATGACCTGCTTGGTGTCCATGCCCGCCAGGCTGCCGTACAGCGGACGGTAATCGGGTTGTTGCGACCACAGCACCACGGCAAAGCCGATCGCCACGCTGGCGGCCAGACCGACCAGCAGGCCGACCTGACGCAGCATGGGCATCTGCGCGATGTTTTCCAGAAACGCCATGCCGAACAGCGGCGGCTTGGCCGCTGGCGGGCCGCTTTTGGCGGGGGCGTTGTCGACGACTGCTTCAGCCATGGTTTACGTCCGTCCTCAAACCGGCATCTGCATGATGTCCTGGTACGCCTGGACCAGCTTGTTGCGTACCTGGGTCAGGGCCTGCATCGACACGCTGGCCTTTTGCGAAGCGATCATCACGTCGGTCAGGTCGACGCCACTCTTGCCGATCTCGAAAGCGTTGGCCAGCTGGGTCGAAGCCTGCTGCGTCTCATGCACCTTGCCGATGGCCTGGCCGAGCATGTCGGCAAAGGTACTTTGCCCCGGTGCCAGCTCGGGGGCTGCAGCCACCTTGGGCAGCGACATGGCATCGGCCTGCATGGCCCGCATGTCCAACATCAGACGATTGAATTCAACACCTTGGCTCATGACCCTTCTCTCTCCTGCGGCCGCATTTTTTTGACAGTCATGCGGCGAATAGCCAACCTGAAGCAACAAAGGTGCCAGCCTTGGCGAGCAACGCGATTCCTGTGGGCGCGGGCGTGCCCGCGAACACCGGCGCAGCCGGTGCCAGCCACCGCGTCGAATTCTTCGCGGGCACGCCCGCTCCCACACAGGGGCCGTGCCAGCAGCGAGATATTTGCCCGTCAGCCGAACAGGCTGGCCTCGACGTCAAACCCGGCATCACGCATCTGCGCCAGCTTGTAGCGCAAGGTACGCTGGGCTGATCCCCAGGCGTTCGGCCGCCTCTTTGCGCCTGCCACGCTCGGCGCGCAGGGTGTCGATGATCATCTGGTACTCATGGCGACGCATGTCATCGCCGAGCCCGCCTGCGTCGGCCGCGACCTCGGGTGATGGTTCGATAGCGGCCGACAATGGAATGGCACCTGCCAGACAAAAATCCGCCGCCTCGATCACCCCGCCCTGCTGCAGGATCAGCGCCCGCTGCAAGGCGTTGTCCAGTTCGCGCACATTGCCCGGCCAGGCATGCGCCTGCAGGCTGGCCCGAGCCTGGGCTGACAGGCGCACCGGGGCGTGCTTCATCTTGGCCACATGACGCGCCAACAGGCGCTCGGCCAGTTGCAGGATGTCACCCGGGCGTTCTCGCAGCGGGCGCCAGGCCAGGGGGAACACCGACAGGCGGTAGTACAGGTCTTCACGGAAGCGCCCGGCTGCCACTTCACCAGCCAGGTCACGGTTGGTGGTGGCCAGCACGCGGATGTCCAGGCTGATCGGCTTGCGCCCGCCTACCCGTTCAACCTCACGTTCTTGCAGCACGCGCAGCAGCTTGGCCTGCAAGGCCATTGGCATTTCCGAAATTTCATCGAGCAGCAGGGTGCCACCTTCGGCCTGCTCGAACTTGCCGGCCTGGGCGGCTATGGCACCGGTGAAGGCGCCCTTCTCGTGGCCGAACAGGGTGGCCTCGAGCATGTTGTCAGGGATGGCCGCACAGTTGATCGCCACGAACGGCTGCGCCGCCCGCGGCGACTGCTGGTGAATGAAGCGCGCCAGCACTTCCTTGCCGGTGCCGGACTCGCCGGAAATCAGCACGGTCGAGTCACTGCGCGCCACCCGTGCAGCCAGCTCCAGCAACTGGCGGCTGGCCGGTTCGCAGGCCACCGGCCCCTCCTCGTCAGCCACGCGCCCGGCAGCATGTCGCTCGACCAGGCGGAGCAGGGCCTTGGGCTCGAACGGCTTGACCAGGTAATCGGCGGCGCCCTGGCGCATGGCCTCGACCGCGCGCTCCACCGCGGCGTGCGCGGTCATCAGCAACACCGGCAACTGTGGTTGCTGGCGACGTAGCCGGGCGAGCAGTTGATGCCCGTCCATGCCCGGCATGTTCACATCGCTGACCACCAGGCTGAAGGCATCCTCCAGCACCGCTTCCAGCGCTTCTTCGGCACTGCCCACCGCCTGGTAGGCGAAACCGCCGATTTCCAACGTATCCCCCAACGCCTGGCGCAATACGCGGTCGTCCTCGACCAGCAGCACCTTGATCGCCATTACACGCCCTCCGCCAGTTGCCCGTCGATCAACGGCAGCTCCACCCGCACGCAGGTGCCACGGCCGACCTTCGAGCGCAGGCCGAGCGTGCCCTGGTGTGCGCGCACCACGGCCTTGACCACGGCCAGGCCCAGGCCGGTGCCAGTGGCCTTGGTGGTCAGGAACGGCTCGCCCAGGCGGCCGAGCAGATCGGCGTCAATACCACTGCCGGCATCGCTCACGCACAGGTGCAGGCTGCGTGAGCGGCGGAACAGGTGCACTTTCAGCCGCGCCGGGCCATCGCTCGCCTGCAGGGCATTCTCGATCAGGTTGAGCAAGGCACCGACCAGGGTGTCGCGGTTGCACAGCAGCTCACCCAGGTGGCTGTCGCACTGCCAGCGCACGGCGTGCCCTTGCACATGCGCCTGGGCGGCCTGCTGCAGGGCCTGGAACAAGGCTTTCGGAGTGACCCGGTCACCCATCGGCAGCTCGCCACGGGCGAACACCAGCATGTCGCGCACCTGGTGCTCCAGTTCGTGCAGGCGCTCTTTCAGGGTACCGGCGAAGCGTTGGCGGGTTTCCGGGTTCAGGTCCTGTTCGGGGTCGGCCAGGTGACTGGCATAGAGCATGGCCGCCGACAGTGGCGTGCGGATCTGGTGCGCCAGCGAGGCGACCATACGCCCCAGTGATGACAGCCGCTCGTGGCGGGCCAGTTGGTCTTGCAGGCGACGGGTTTCGGTCAGGTCATTGAGCAGCACCAACTGGCCGGGCTCGGCATCCAGTGAACGAGTGGCGATGGACAGGCGGCGACCGTCGCGCAGCGAGACTTCGTGGCCGTCGTCCTTGCGCGGGGCAAAGCTGCGGGCAATCACCTGGCGCCACAACTGGCCGACCAGCGGCTCGCCGAGCAATTCGCACGCGGCCGGGTTGGCTTCGCGCACCAGGCCCTGGCCATCGATCACGATAACCCCGCCGGGCAACAGGTCCAGCAGGTTCTGCAGGCGGTTGGCCAGGCGTTCCTTTTCGCTGAGCTCGTCCATGCGCTGGGCGCTGACCACCGCCAGTTCGCCCTTGAGCTGACTGACCCGGGCTTCGAGCAGGCTGTAGGACTGGCTCAGCTGGCTGGATACCTGATTGAACAGGGCGAAGGCTTGCTCGACACCCTGGCGGCTTTCCTGCTCGACCGGGGTTTGCCCCTGCGCAACGGGGGCTCGGGATAGATGGGCGGCCTGGGGCATCTTGCTCTCTCGCGTGGCTGACCGTCATAAAAACGGTGTGGTGCGAGGGGTGTAGCAATAGCCGTGCCGGAGATAGGGATTTGGGTTGGCTGTGCCGGCCTCTTCGCGGGCATGCCCGCTCCCACAGGGATATCACCGGATTCAAGCCGTGCATCGTTCCTGTGGGAGCGGGCGCGCCCGCGAAGAGGCCGGCGCAGCCAACCGCCAGGCGTCAATCCTCCGCCTGTTCCTCGCCACCCTGGCGACTCATGCCGTACTTGCGCATTTTCTCTACCAGGGTGGTACGGCGGATCCGCAAACGTTCAGCTGCGCGCGCAACGATACCGTTGGCATCGTCCAGCGCCTGCTGGATCAGGCCCTGCTCCAGGCTACCCAGATAGTCCTTCAGGTCCAGGCCTTCAGGCGGCAGCATGGCGTGACCATTGAAGTTCGGCGCATGGCCGTTGATCGCCACACGCTCTTCCAGGTCGCTGCGCAGGCTGTCGACCATCTGCTCGTCTTCGTCATCGACGTAACGGAATTTCTTCGGCAGCTCGGACACCCCAATCACACCGTACGGGTGCATGATCGCCATGCGCTCGACCAGGTTGGCCAGCTCGCGAACGTTGCCCGGCCAGCCGTGGCGACACAGCGACATGATCGAGGCGGAGTTGAAGCGGATCGAGCCGCGCTTCTCGTGCTCCATGCGCGAGATCAGCTCGTTCATCAGCAGCGGGATGTCTTCCACCCGCTCACGTAGCGGCGCCATCTCGATGGGGAACACGTTCAGGCGGTAGTACAGGTCTTCGCGGAACGTGCCCTCCTCGATCATGGTCTCGAGGTTCTTGTGGGTCGCGGCAATGATGCGCACATCGATGCTCTGGGTCTTGTTGCTACCCACCCGCTCGAAGGTACGCTCCTGCAGCACGCGCAGCAGCTTGACCTGCATCGGCAACGGCATGTCGCCGATTTCGTCGAGGAACAGGGTGCCGCCGTTAGCCAGCTCGAAACGCCCGGCACGGCTGGTGATCGCCCCGGTGAAGGCGCCCTTCTCGTGGCCGAACAGTTCGCTTTCGAGCAGCTCGGCCGGGATCGCGCCACAGTTGACCGGCACGAACGGCGCTTCGCGGCGCTTGGAATGGTAGTGCAGGTTGCGCGCCACCACTTCCTTGCCGGTGCCGGACTCGCCCAGGATCAGCACGCTGGCATCGGTATCGGCCACCTGCTGCATCATCTGTCGCACATGCTGGATGGCACGGCTGGTGCCGACCAGGCTGCGGAACAGGTTGGGTTCGCGCTGACGGCCACGTTCGCGCGCCTGGTCGTACATCTCGCGATAGACCTGGGCACGGTGCAGCGAATCCAGCAACTGGCTGTAGCTTGGCGGCATTTCCAGGTTGGAAAGCACGCGGCGGCGAAGGTCTTCCGGGAACTCCGCAGAAGAAATTTCACCTAAAAGCAGAACCGGAAGGAACTCATCCCACCCAGCCACTGTCTTAACGAGCCCAAGCAGATTGCCCGGAGCGTTTACAGTGCCGATGAGCACGCACAGCACTTCGCGACTCGAAGACAACGGCTCGACCACTTGCTGCCAGTCCTGGCTGGAGCAAGCGAGGTTTTCTTCGCCCAGGAAGTTAAGCACCACCGCGAGATCGCGGCGGCGTGCGCTGTCGTCATCGATCAGCAGAATCTTGGTTTCACGCCACATGCAATAGCAACTTCCCTAGTCATATCGGCGCCCGAAGGCGTGCTCGACATCATTCCGACTGAATGGTCAGTGTTCGGACGTCTGAAATTCGAAAACAGCCACTAGTAAAGTCAAAAAGGCCCGCACAGTCAAATTTATGGCGCCTTTTGTTCAGTTGTGCGCATCTTAACTGAACAGATGGTAAACCTTCGAAGCATTTTTCGCCTGATTGATCTGCATCATCTCTTCGGCAATTGCCTGGCGTTCGCCGGTTGTCACATCAATCAGATTGCGGTAGACCTCCAGCACCCCCTCCAGCTTCTCGCGCAGCAACGCCTGGTCCAGCGCGTGGGTCGCCAGCACCTCGTCGATGCACGCACGGCAGGCCACATCCAGCTTGGCAATGGCATCCCAGTCACGTTCGCCCAAGGCGCCGATCAGGGCATCGCAGGTGTCGTCGAGGCGTTGCAGTGCGGTCACGGTGTTCTCCTTGCCGTCAGCTGGCAGGCTGGGTGTCGGCGATACCGTCCCAACCGCTCTTCACGGTAATCAGCAACTGGGCAACCTCGTCGATGATGCTTGCATCGTTGTCGACGTTGGCCTGCATCAGGCGATTGGTCATGTAGACATACAGGGCGTCGAGCTTCTCGACATACTCCGGGTTTTCGCTTTTTTCGGGCGACAAACCATCACGCAGGCCGATGATGATATCGATCGCCTTGCCGAGCATCAGGCCCTTCTCCGCGATGTCGCCGCGCGCCATGGCACCCTTGGCCTGTGCCATGCGATCGAGGCCGCCTTCCATCAGCATCTGCACCAGGCGGTGGGGCGTGGCTTCGGAAATCTGGGCATGGGAATTGACCTTCTGGTACTGACGAAGGGCTCTCATGGGATTCATCTTGCGACCTCGTGACGGGCAGGCTTAAAGGGAGATATTCCTTGTATCGGGCAGGCGGCGGAAAACTTTACCGGCCGATGACATGAAGCCGGGCATCATGCCCGGACTTCATGCAATGTTCACGGATTAATCGTCGCTATTGGCTTTGTTCAGAGCGTTGAGGGTACTCAGCACCGAGTTCTGCTGCTGGCGCAGCTGGGTGACCAGGGTATCCATGTTGTTGTACTTGTCCTGCAGGCTCTTTTGCAGGGCTTCCATGCGCGCATCAAGGGTGTCCTGTTCGGTCTTGAGCTTGGTCAGGCTCTCGCTGAGGGTCTTGGAACGCTCGGCAAGGGTACCGGTGCTGGCCTTGGCAAACGGCTCGGTCACCTTTTGCAAACGGGCCAACAGGCCGTCCTTGCCATTGAAGATACTGGTCAGGTCGGCCGCGTTGCTGGTAGCCGCCTTGTCCCACTTCTTGTCGTCCAGGCTCAGCAGGCCGCCGTCCTGGGATGAAGTTACGCCGAACGCGGCAAGGGACTTCAGTGTGCCCTTGCCGGATACGGCATTGAGCTCCTCACGAATGGACGTCATCAATGCACGCATCGACGCATCACCCGTCAGCGCTGCCGCAGTCATGGAACCATCGGCATTCTTGGTGACTTTGGTTTCCGTGTTGAGCACCGTCAGCAACGCATTGTAGGTATCGATGAACCCCTTGAGACCGGATTTCAGCGCGGTGCTGCTGGTACTCAGCGAGAGCACGGTGGGCGTCAGCTCCCCGCTGGTGGCGTTTTTCGGAGACGTACCGACCAGCTTGATGTTCAGGCCGCTGACCGCATCCGTGATGTCATTGGTCTTGGACTTCATGGCAATGCCATCAAGCGTGTATTCCGCATCCGTTGGCGGATCGATGACGGTGTAACCGGTATCGATGCCGGAGTTTCCCGAAAGGGTGATATCGGAACCTTCACCCATCTTGGTCGAGGTGATGATCAAACGCGAGCCGGAGGCATCCGTCAGCACGTTGGCACTCAGGCCCGCCACGCCGAACTGGCTGTTGATGCTGTCGCGCACTTGCTGCAGTGTCGCGCCCGGGGGAACACTGAGGTCGTAATCCTTGCCACTCTGGCTGATCTTCAAGGTGGTCGGAGTGGAGCCGGAATTGACTACCGAGCCGGCGCCGCCCGCATAAACCTTGGTCGACACTTTCGAGGCGGTCGCAAGCTTGCTGACCACCAACGAGAACGAACCGTTGGCCGCACCCGTGCCCATGGTCACGGTCGCAACCTTCTCATCCGAGGACTTCAGGCTAAGACCACCGAAACTGTTGGTATCGGTCATGTTGGTCAAGGCGCCGCGGAAGGCATCCAGGGCTGCCTGAATCTTGCCGATCGAGGACAACGTGGTGGTTGCCTTCAGCGTTTGGGTATTGATCTGCGCCTGCTTCGGCGCCTTCTGCGCGGCCACCAGGGAATCCACGATCGCCTGGGTATCGATGCCCGAGCCAATACCGCTGACTGTTGTACCTGCCATCATTGCTCTCCTTGTTCAGTAGCTGCCGGATCCTTGGCGAATAAATCCATCAAAAAGTCGACAGCAACAAAAATCATGCCAGCCTATGCCTGACCGTCGAACAGCAGGCTGCCGGCTTCACTGAGGCTTTGTGCAAGCTTCAGTGCGGTTTCCGACGGAAGCTGGCGAATGACCTCACCCGATTCGGTAGCGATCACTTTGACCACGACCCGACCGGTGGAATCATCAATGGAAAAATCCAGCTGACGCTGGCTCGACTGGACAAAATCGCGGATTTCGCCAACCGCTTTTTCCAGCTCTTCACGCGAGTGTGGCTGATTATCGGGGGCTGCTGCCTCCTGCACCTTGGCAGGCTGCACCGGGTCCCGATCAGCGACTGGCGCCGGGGGCAACGCAGAGGGGTACACCTGGCTCAGCTTGCACACTCATGTCCATGTTTCGAACTCCTCAAGTCAAAAAGGGTGAAAGGGCACGTAAACGCACCCTTTCACCCTTTACTCAGGCGCCTGAATTACTGGAGCAGTTTCAGGACCGAGGATGGCAGCTGGTTGGCCTGCGACAGGATCGCGGTGGAAGCCTGCTGCAGAGTCTGCTGCTTGGTCAGCTCGGCAGTTTCCGAAGCGAAGTCCACGTCCTGCACGGTGGAGCGGGCAGCGGTGGAGTTCTTCTGGATGTTCTGCAGGTTGTCGACGGTGGTTTGCAGACGGTTCTGAGTAGCACCCAGGCCCGAACGGACGCTGTCGATCGAACCGATGGCCTTATCGATAACGGCCAGGGCGTTCTGAGCGTTGGTTGCATCAGTCACGTCGGTTTGGGAGATGGTTGTCTTTGCGGAGCTGGCAGCAGTACCTGCACCAAAGACGCCAGTAACACCAGCACCCGTCAACGCGTAGCCTTTGGCCGAATCCAGCGACACAGCGCCAGTGGCGATCATGTCGGCAGCAGTCAAGGCAGTACCAGTGGCAGCATAGTTGCCGGAACCATCACGAGTGTTGATTTCAATACCAGCCTGAGCACCGGCATCGCTGGCGCTGAACTTGAGGTTTTCACCCGTATCGGACTTAACCGACAGCGCACCGCTCGACTCGTCGTAGTTAACGCTAATGCCCAGCTTGGCAGCGTTGGATTTGAGTTGATCAGCCAGACCTGCGGTGTCGGTAACACCCACGAAATTGACCGACTGACCACCGACATCCAGAGTGAAGTTGGCCGACGCCGGGGTAGCAGCTGCAATGGCAGCCTTGTCGACAGTCAGAGCCACTTCTGTGCTGGCGGTAGCGGAGAGACCGCCAACAGCACCATTCAGCTGAGCTGCCATGGTTTTAGCCGAAGCCGCAAGTCCGATCGTGACGTCTTTGGTCTGACCATTACCAGTGACAGTGATCAAGCCACCAGCCACGCCAGTGCCCGGGGTAATAGCATGTGCTCTTGATCTGCTGGGAACCAATGTTCTTGGCAGAAACGTTGTCCAGAGTCAGGTTGATGGTTTCGTTGGCGTTGGCGCCGACCTGGATGGCCTTGGTGCCGTACGAGCCGTCCAGCAGCTTTTGGCCACCGAAGGTGGTGGTTTCCGAGATACGGTTCAGCTCAGCGGTCAGAGCCTGGTATTCGTCGTTGTTCGACTTACGGTCGTCGGCGCTCAGCGAGCCAGTAGCCGAGGACAGGGCCAGGGTACGCATTTTCTGCAGGATGTCGGTCGAAGCCTGCATTGCACCTTCAGCGGTCTGAGCGATCGAGATACCGTCGTTGGCGTTCTTCACAGCCTGGCCCAGGCCGTTGATCTGGCTGGTCAGGCGGTTGGCGATCTGCAGGCCGGCGGCGTCGTCTTTGGCGCTGTTGATGCGCAGACCCGAGGACAGACGCTGCATCGAAGTGGTCTGAGCGTTGCTGGCCTTGGTCAGGTTGCCCTGAGTAGTGATCGACGCAATGTTGGTGTTAACGGTTAACGGCATGACGAAATCCTCGTTGGATGGGTACTGCGGCTTCCGGCCTTGGCAACCGCCGGATTGGCCTAGAGAACCTTCGTAATAGTTATCGTCGGGTGCGCGGGTTGCTTGAGGGCCTTTTTGAAAAAAAAATGCTGGCATGGGGCCAGCCCTGAGAAATCAAGGGCTTAAGGGCAGTTTATTGGCGTCAAAAACCGTGCGTGAACAGGCGAAATGCCATATCAGGAGCATCACCCTCCCCTGTGGGAGCGGGCGCGCCCGCGAAGAAGGCAACGCGATGGATGGCACCAGCTTCGACGGTGTTCGCGGGCATGCCCGCTCCCACAGAAACTGCGTGCCAGCCACGATTTTCTTTCGGGCATGAAAAAAGCGCCGGGCGGTGGTCGCCGGGCGCTTTTTTTGGGACTGCTGGGGATCAGTCGCGATAGAGGATGGCCGAACCCCACGACAGGCCTACGCCAAAGCCGCTGATCGCCACGCGCTTCCAACTGCCGTCGAGCATGTGCTTCTGCAACAGCAACGGCACGCTGGAGGACACTGTATTGCCGGTTTCCAGCATATCCTTGACGAACTTCTCCGGATGCTCTTCTTCAAAGCGACGGGCCACGGCATCGACAATCGCCGCACTGCCCTGGTGGATGCAGAACGCATCGATATCCGAAGAGTTCAGGCCGCTGGCCTCCAGCAGCTCGTGCAGGTGCGCCGGCACCTTGACCAGGGCGAAGTTGAACACCTGGCGGCCGTTCATGAAGAACTTGCCATCGCTCACCTTGAGGTGCTCGGCACCGGAACCGTCGGTACCGAAGCGCGCCTGGCCCAGGTTCCAGACCGCGTTTTCACCCATCCAGGTAGCCGTGGCGGCATCACCGAACAACATGGTGGTGTTGCGGTCTTCCGGGTCGACGATCTTCGAATACGGGTCGGCGGTGATCAGCAGGCCGTTCTTCAGCCCCGCCGCTTCCATGAAGCCCTTGATGGCGTACAAGCCGTACACGTAACCGGAGCAGCCCAGCGACACGTCGAACGCCGCCACGCGGGTAGACAGGCCGAGCTTGCTCTGGACGATGGCGGCGGTGTGCGGCAGGCCTTCTTCGTCACCGTTCTGGGTGACCACGATCAGCGCATCGATCGATTGCGGGTCGAGGTCGGGGTTGCTGGCGAACAGCGCCTGGGCGGCTTCCACGCACAGGTCGGAGGTTTCCTGCTCGGCGGCCTTGCGTGGCAGGAACGAGGCGCCGATCTTGCCGAACATGAACGCTTCGTCCTTGCCGAATTTCGCACCCTGGACGTAGTTGTCCAGGCCAGCGGTGGGCACGTAACTCGCGATGCTTTTGATGCCAATCATTCTGGCTTCCCAATGAAAACAGCCAAAGACCACCACTCGATGAATTGAGGGCGCCAAATACCGGAACGTCACCGCTGTGGGCTGAAGGCAGTGCTCGCCTGCGCACCGGTAACAAAATGCTGCAACAGCTGCTGCATAGAATACAGGGAAGATGACCGTTTTGACTCATTGGTCACATTGAAATGCTACGAAAGCCGTGGCGAGGGTGTGCGGACTGGGCGTTTCGCAGGCAGGAGAAAGGCGGGGCCGCTTTGCGCCCCTTCGCGGGCACGCCCGCTCCCACAGGTTTGGCATGAGCTTGAGGCCCATGCAGTTCCTGTGGGAGCGGGCGCCCGCGAAGGGCTGCAAAGCAGCCCCGTCTTTTTAAACGGCCGATCAGAGCTTGTTGAACAGGCTCAGCTGCGAAATACGCGAGAAGGCCAGCTGCGAGGCCTCCAGCATGGCCTGCTGCAGGGTCAGGGTGATGGCCGCCTGAGACATGTCGGTGTTGCCGATGGCGTTCTGGGTGGTCTTGTTGGCCAGGCCCAGGCTGGTGTTCTCCTGGCGCTGGATCTCCAGCGAGTTGCCACGGGCACCGATCGAACCGCGAGTGATATCAACTTGCTCACGGGCGCTGGCTAGGTTGGCGATTGCCGACGCCACAGAATCCTTCAAGGCGTTGGCCTGGCCAGTACCGGTCACCGGCGTATCCAGCGCCGCGCGCAACTGGCTGAGGGTTTCCAGCACGTTCTGGTTCTGGTGGGTGTTGGCCGTGACCGCGAACTGGTCACCCGCCTGCGGCGCGCCAGAGACCTGGTAGGTCACACCAGCCACCGTCAAGGCCGGCGCAGTGAAGGTGCCCGTGGCCACCGGCTTGCTGTCGGCGGTCATTGGCTGGGCGTAGAACTCGTAGCTGCCCGGCCCGGTAAACTTGATCACCGCACCATTGCTGGGGAAAGTGCTGCGATACGCGGCCTGGTCGGTCACGGTGCTGCTGGTGACCTGGGCGCTGGAGGTATTGCCAGCGCTGCGGGTGGTGTTGAACGTGTCCGGGCGCGCTGCCAAGGAGAACTCACGCCCCGCCACGGCGGCGTCGGCATCGGCGCCCTCCTCCAGGGTGACGGTGATTTCGAACTCCACGCCACGCAAGGCTATGCGGTTGGCGCCTTCGGTCTTGCTGTCGAAGGTACCGTTGGTGGGGGTTTCAGCGGTGACGTCATTGCCATTGGCGTCGGTAATGACGTACTGGGTCGCGCTGGTGAAGGTCAGCTTGTACGGCTGGCCCGCAGTGAAGCTGTTGTTGTAGCTGCTGCTCGAGGTCAGCAGGCCTGGCGATACCCCGACCACGCCATCGTCGGTGGCCGGCACCAGCAGGGTCGACTGGGTGCGGCTCTTGTTGCTGGCCGAATCGAAGATGGTGAAGCCGGTGTCGTTGGTTGCCAGGTTCAGGGTGTCGGACACCTGCAGGCTCAACTGGGTCTGGTCACCGTGGTAACTGTAGGTGCCATCGGAGTTGCGCACATAGGGTGGCGAGGTGCTCTTGGAGCCGCCGAACATGTAGTCGCCATTGGCATCGCGTGAGTTGAGCAGGCCGAAAATGTTCGCCTCGATCTCTTTCAGCTCGGTGCTGATGGCCACGCGGTCGGAGTCGGTAACCCCGGCGCCACCGGCGCGGATTGCCAGTTCACTGGCACGCTGCATGGCATCGTTGATGGTGGCGAGCACGCTCTCTTCCTGCAGCAGGGCATTGCTCACCGTATTGATGTTGCCGCTGTACTGGTCCAGCAGCGACTGCTGCTGTTGCAGCAGCAACAGGCGCGCGGCGCCGACCGGGTCATCGGCCGCAGTCTGGATGCGGATACCCGACGTCACCTGATCGTTGGTCTTGTTCATGCTGGAGAAGTTCTTGGAGTAGCTGTTGGCGCTGGACTCATAGAACTGAGCGGTGGAAATACGCACGAGAGTCTACTCCTTACAAGGCATTGATCAGGGTGCTGAAGGTTTCTTGCGCCGCCTTGATGATCTGCGACGACGCCGTGTAGTAATGCTGGAACTTCACCAGGCTGGCCGCCTCGTCATCCAGGTTCACCCCGGACACCGCGCTGCGGCTTTCGGTGGCGGACTTGAGCACCGCCTGGGTCGCCGTGGTGTCGATGGTGGCCTGGTTGGCCTTGGCCCCAACGCGCTCGACCAGCGAGGCATAGGCCGAAGTGAAGCTGGTACCGCCGCCGGAGCCGGTGTTCACTGTAGATTTGGTCTGCAGGCCCAGCAGCGCCGTGGCATTGCGGTTGTCGGCCTTGCCGTCGGCATTGAACGACAGGGTGAAGCTGTCGTTGGCCGCCGGGCTGCCACCGATGGTGGTCTCGACCGTAAAGGAACGCGGGTTGCCACTGCCATCGAGAATCGGGTTGCCAGCGGCATCGAGCATCGGCACGGCCACCGACAGCTTGTTGTCGGTACCTGGCACCACGCTGCCGGTGCCGATCGGGGTTCCCTTGGCATCGTACAGCTTGTAGCCCTGGGAGCCGCCACTGGCTGCGTCGAACACCACGCGCACCGGCATCGAGTCGCGAATCGATTGCTGGATCAACGCAGTATCGGCGCCACCGTAGATGTCCAGCGACTCGCCCAGGGTCGGCTGGGTGATGGTGCCAGTACCACTGTTGCCACTACCCGCCGCGGCACTGATCGGCCCGGCGAACGCCAGCTTGTTGGCATCGGTGAGGGTGGTGGTGATGCTGCCTGCTGCGGCGCGCGTGGGGATCACCTTGAAGCTGTCCCCCGCCGCCAGGCCACCACCATTGAGCGACAGGCTGAAGCCGTCGATCACCGGCGCCGGGTCGGCGCTGAGGTCGAAGGTGCCCATGTCGGTGCCGTCGGAGCGGCGCACGCTGTACTGGTTGGCGCTGGTGAACTTCACCTCGTAGTCGTACGTGGTGAGCTTGCCACTGTCGGCAATGGTCACGTCGAGGTTGCCAGAGCCGGAGCTGTTGTTCGACGAGGCCAGGCTGCGCTGAGCAATGGCGGTAGCGCTATTGATGCTGGAGAACAGCGAGCTGCCGAACTGGCCATTGGCATCCAGGCCCTGGCCCAGCTGGCTGTTGATGCTGTCGGCCACCACCAGGGCGACACGGCCAAGCTCGTTCATCGACGGCGTCAGCACGTCCTGGCGATAGCGCAACAGGCCACCGATGGCGCCACCGGTAATCACCGAGGTCACGTCGGAACTGAACGACTCGTAGTTGATGCGCAGGCTGGCCTGGCTCTTGTCGGCAACACCCGGCTGCACCGACAGGGTGTTGGCCTTGTTGCCGGTGACCAGCGACTGGCCACTGCCCAGGTAGACGTCGTAGTTGCCATCACGCTCCTGCACCGTCACACCAACCAGCTCGTTGAGCTGACGCACGGCTTCGTTGCGCGCATCCAGCAGGCTGTTGGGGGTGTTGCCGGTGGCACTGGCCGCGGCGATCTGCTTGTTGTACTCGGCGATGCTGCCGCTGAGCTTGTTGACCTGCCCGGCCAGCGTATCGAGCTGGGAGTTGATCACCTCGTTCTGCTGGTTCAGCTGGGTAGACACCGCGTTGAAGCGGTTGCTCAAGGTCTGCGCCTGGGTCAGCAGCAGCTGCCGCGAGGCAACATCACCGGGTTTGGCCGCTGCGGTCTGCAGGGCCGAGAAGAATGCGGTAAGGACCGAGCTGATGCCGGTATCACGGTCGGCCAGCAGCTTGTCGACGCTGGTGATCTGGTCCTGGAAGGCGACCGAGTCGGCCTGCAGCGAGGTGGCCGTCTGCAGCTGGTTGTCCAGGTAGGCGCTGTAGATGCGGCGCACGTCCGACAGCGTGGTACCGGTACCCAGGAAGCCCGCGCCGATATTGTGCGACGGGCCCGCGGCCTGGATTGTCTGCTGGCGCGAATAGCCACTGGTTGCGGCGTTGGCGATGTTGTTACTGGTAACCGACAATGCCGCCTGGCTGGCACTCAGGCCACTCAGGCCGATCGAAATCAGGCTCGACATGATTTAGTCCTTTTATAGATTCGTGGTTCTGCCAGCCATGGCGTATTGCGGGGTTGCTTGCATTTGCCGGGCGATGCTGATGATTTTCTTCGCATAGCCCGGGTCGGTCGCATAACCTGCCTTTTGCAGCTCTCTTGCAAACTGCTCAGGGTTATCGGCCGAAGCCAGTGCATCTTGATAGCGGGAATTGCTCTGCAACAGGCTTACCAGGTCGTGGAAGCTGTCCTGGTACGAGTCGTAGCTGCGGAACGCCGCCGTTTCCTTGACGAACTGGCCATCACGGAACTCGCTGGTGATCGCTCGCGCCTGCTCGCCCTGCCAGTTACCGGTGGCCTTGATGCCGAACAGGTTGTGGCTGCTGCTGCCATCGGTGTTGCGCATGACCGATTTGCCCCAGCCGGTTTCCAGCGCGGCCTGGGCTACCAGGTAGCGCGGATCGATACCAATGCGTTTGGCGGCCTGTTCGGCCATCGGCAGCATGGTGGCGACGAATTCGTCACTGTCGGCGAACGCCTTGTTCGGTGCCAGTGGCGGCTGGGCCACGGCGCGGCCGAGGATGCGCAGACCGTTGTCCGGCACGGCGAACGCCTGGGCTACCTGCTGGCCGTCACGGGCCGGTACGGCAGCGCTGTTGGTACTGGCCGCAGACGGCACGATGCCGGCAAGCAGGCGGTCGGTGAGCTTGCTCGGCAACGCCAGGCGCCGCGCGTTGAGCGCGGCAACGTCGTTGCGGGCAGATGCCGAATCGGCGGCATGCACCGGCTCGGCCACCTTGTTGCCCCACAACGCCGGGCCACTGCCCTCGGCCCGCGGGAACGGGCTGGTGTTGATGGATGTGCTGCGACCCTTGGTCAGCTGGCGCACCAGCACGTCCTGCAGGCCGATACCGCCACCTTCGCGGGACATGCTAACGGCCAGCTGCTGGTCGTACATGTCACGGTACTGCTTCACCGTTTCGGTGTTCATCGGGTTGTCGTCGGCCAGCACGTCGCTGGCCTTGCGCGAGGCCTTGAGCATTTCGCTGATGAACAGCGATTCGAACTCCTGGGCTACCTTGCGCACGTTGGCATCGCTGTCGCGGTCGCCATGCTTGAGCGCGCTCAGGCGGTTGAGGTCGGTGTAGGCGCCGCTGTCGACGCTACTGGAAACCAGGCTTTTGCTGTTCATCCGCGCCGTCCTCAGATCACGATCAGGTCGGCCTGCAAGGCGCCGGCCTGTTTCAGGGCTTCGAGGATGGCCATCAGGTCGCTGGGCGCTGCGCCCACCTGGTTCACCGCACGGACGATTTCATCCAGGGTGGTGCCCGGGCCAAACTTGAACATCGGCTTGGCCTCCTGCTCGGCGTTGACCCGCGAGCGCGGTACAACGGCGGTCTGGCCGTTGGAGAACGGCCCCGGCTGGCTGACGATCGGGTCTTCGGTAATGGTCACGGTCAGGCTGCCGTGAGTCACCGCGGCCGGCGACACCTTGACGTTCTGGCCGATGACGATGGTGCCGGTACGCGAGTTGATGATGACCTTGGCCACCGCCTGGCCCGGGTCAATCTCGAGGTTCTCGAGGATCGACAGGTAGTCCACCCGCTGGCTCGGGTCCATCGGCGCAGTAACCCGCACCGAACCGCCGTCCACGGCCTGGGCCACGCCTGGGCCGAGCAGGTCGTTGACCTTGTCGACGATGCGCTTGGCGGTGGTGAAGTCGGGGCGGTTCAGGTTCAGGGTCAGGCTGTTGCCCTGGTTGAAGCCGCTTGGTACTGCACGTTCGACGGTTGCACCACCAGGGATACGACCGGCCGACGGAACGTTGACGGTGATCTTCGAACCATCACGGCCCTCGGCATCGAAGCCGCCCACCACCAGGTTGCCCTGGGCCACGGCATAGACGTTGCCGTCGATACCTTTGAGCGGGGTCATCAGCAGGCTGCCGCCGCGCAGGCTCTTGGAGTTACCGATCGAGGACACGGTAATGTCCACCACCTGGCCTGGCTTGGCGAACGCCGGCAGGTCGGCATGCACCGACACGGCCGCGACGTTTTTCAGCTGCACGTTGCCGGAGCCGGCCGGCACCTTGATGCCGAACTGCGACAGCATGTTGTTGAAGGTTTGCAGGGTAAACGGCGTCTGGGTGGTCTGGTCACCGGTACCATTGAGCCCCACCACCAGGCCGTAACCGATCAGCTGGTTGGAGCGCACGCCAGAAATGCTGGCAATGTCCTTCAGGCGCTCGGCCTGGGCGCCGAAGGCACAGGACAGGAGCAGGGTTGCGGCAATCAGCTGCCTCACGTTGAACATGGTCATCCGTACTCAGAAAGGCCAAAGCGGGCTGATGAAGAAGCGGTCCAGCCACCCGGGCTGGCTGGCATCGGCGAACGAGCCGGTACCGGAATAGGTGATGCGCGCGTCGGCCACACGGGTGGACGGCACGGTGTTGTCGGTGGCGATGTCGTCGGCGCGGATCATGCCGGCAATGCGCACCAGCTCTTCGCCAGTGTTCAGGGTCAGCCACTTCTCGCCGCGCACGGCGATGATGCCGTTGGGCAGCACTTCGGCCACGGTCACGGTGATGGAGCCGGTCAGGGTGTTGCCCTGGGTGGCCTTGCTGTCGCCCTTGGTGGCACGCTCGCCGCTGTAGCCGGCCTCCAGCGACAGGTCACCGCCGCCGAACGGGTTGTTGGTGCTCGGCGTGCTGCCGAACAACGAGGTCAGGCCGATATTGGCGTTGCTGTTCTTCTGGATCTGCGAGCCGGCGTTCTTGCTGGCCGAGGTGCGCTCGTTGAGGGTGATGGTGATGATGTCACCCACCCGGAACGCCTTGCGGTCGCTGTACAGGTTCTGCTCGAAACCGGCCTGGTAGATCGAACCGTTGTTGGCCGCTGCCGGCAACGGGGTGCGCGGCAGTACCGGCGCGTAGTACGGGTCGTTGGGCTTGGGCGTCGGCGCGACGCAACCTGCCAGCAACACCGCCCCCCCCAGGGCGAAAACGGACAACAGACGATTCATGACGCTTACCTCACGGGTGCAACAGAGTGACGGGGTTGGAGCTACCTGCTTCAGAGCTGCTGAGTAACGAACGACAGCATCTGGTCAGCGGTGGAAATGACCTTGGAGTTCATCTCATAGGCACGTTGGGTGGTGATCATGTTCACCAACTCTTCCACGGTGCTGACGTTGGAGTTTTCCAGGGTCTGCTGCAGGGTGGTGCCGAAACCGTTCAGGCCCGGGGTGCCGACTTGCGGCGCACCACTGGCAGCGGTCTCGAGGAACAGGTTGTCACCGATCGCCTGCAGGCCGGCAGGGTTAATGAAGTCGGCGGTCTGGATGTTGCCGATCACCTGTGCAGCCGGGTTGCCGGCGGTGGTGATCGACACGGTGCCGTCCTGGCCGACGGTGAAGGTCTGCGCGTCGTTCGGCACGACGATGGCAGGCTCCAGGGCATAGCCATTGGCGGTGACGATCTGGCCGTCGGAGTTCAGGTGGAAGGTGCCGTCACGGGTGTACGAAACGGTACCGTCCGGCTGCAGGATCTGGAAGAAACCACGGCCGTTGACCGCCATGTCCAGCGGGTTCTCGGTGGTTTGCAGGCTGCCGGCGACGAAGCTTTTCTGGGTGCCGACAATACGCACACCGGTACCGACCTGCAGGCCCGAAGGCAGTTCGCTGTCCTGGGTCGACTGAGCGCCAGGCTGACGCTTGATCTGATAGAGCAGGTCCGCGAATTCGGCGCGATCACGCTTGAAGCCGGTGGTCGAAACGTTGGCCAGGTTGTTGGAAATGACCGTCAGGTTGGTGTCCTGGGCGGACAGGCCGGTTTTAGCGACCCAAAGAGCCGGAAGCATGTTGATTCTCCTCGTGCGCCTGTTTTACGGCACCCGTTCAAAAGTGATTAGCCGATTTGCAAAACCCGAGCCATGGCTTCGTCGCCTTCCTTGGCCGCGTTCATCATCTTGACGTGCAGTTCGAACTGGCGGGACAGCGCCAGCACCGAGGTCATTTCTTCCACGGCATTGACGTTACTGCCCTCCAGGAAACCCGACACCACCCGCACATTGACGTCGGCGGCGGCCGGCTGGCCGTCGCGGGTATGGATCAGGCCATCCAGGCCCTTGGTCAGCCCTTGGGTGTCCGGATTGACCAGCTTGATGCGGTCGACCTCGGCCATTACCCGCGGGTCTTCACCCATGGAGCGAATGCTGATGGTGCCGTCAGCCCCCACCTCTACCTTCTGCTCCGGCGGAATGGCAATCGGGCCACCGTTACCGATCACCGGCATGCCGTTGCCGGCACGCAGCACGCCCAAGGCATCGATGTTCAGGCTGCCGGTACGCACATAGGCTTCGCTGCCGTCGGGTGCCTGCACGGCAATGAACCCCTTTCCGGTCACCGCCACATCCAGGTCACGACCGGTCTCGACCATCGGCCCTTCACTGAAGTCGGTGGCCGGGCGCTCGGTCATGGCAAAGGCACGCGACGGAAAGCTGTCGCCGAACACCGGCATCGAGCGCGCTTGCTCCAGGTCACGCTGGAAACCGTTGGTGGAAATGTTCGCCAGGTTGTTGGCGTGGGCCTTCTGCGCCAGCGCGTTCTGGCTGGCGCCGGTCATGGCCACATAAAGCAACTTGTCCACAGTATCTCCTCTGCGCGTAGCGGCCGCGCTGTCACTGCGCAGGTTCAAAGCAATAATCGAACCAAGTCTGAAAGCCCTTGATTACGGGGGCTTCAGCGTGGCGATGGGCAATAAACGTCAGTTTGTCGGCGGATGTTTGCCACTTGCGGCAAGGGTTTGCTCAGAAGGTGCGGCAAGCGGCGTTGTTGTAGGGGCCGGAATGGCGCACCCAGCCCTCACCAGGGTTGCTGGCCGAACACATGTAGCGACCGGTGGCCAAGCTTTGCCACTGGTAGAACGGGGCGGGAGCGGCCGCGAGCGGCAGGGCCATGGCCAACAGGGCTGTGAGCATTAGCCGTTTCATGCGTTGTGACCTCGAGAATTTGGGGCCGCTTTGCGGCCCATCGCGACACAAGGCCGCTCCTACAGAGACCGCGTGAGCATGCAGGAGCGGCCTTGTGTCGCGACGGGTTGCACAGCAGCCCCAATAACCATCAGGTCATCTGGATGATGGTCTGCATGATGGTGCTTTCGGTAGAGATGGTCTTGGCGTTGGCCTGGTAGTTGCTCTGCGCCTTGATCAGGTTGACCAGCTCGCCGGTCAGGTCGACGTTGGAATCCTCCAGCGCCCCGCCGCTGATCTGACCCAGGGTGCCGGTATCCGGAGCACCGATCACCGGTACGCCCGAGGCGTAGGACTCTTTCCAGGAGGTACCACCCACCGGGGTCAGGCCCTGCAGGTTGGCGAAGTTGGCGATGGCCACCTGGCCAATCACCTTGTCCTGGCCATTGGTGAAGTTGGCGAACATCAAGCCACTCTGGTCGATGGTCAGCCCCGACAGCTCACCAGTGGCAAAGCCGTCCTGGCTTTTGGCCGTGGTAGCGCTCGCTGCGTTGTACTGAGTGGTGCCCAGCATGTCCAGGTTCACCCCGGCCAGGTTGGCAGTGGCGCCGTTCGGGCTCCATACACCGGCAGCGTTCTTCTGCGCCGGAATCCAGTTATCGAGGGTGAAGGTCTTGTCGGCGGCGATGGTCATGCCACCGGCTACCGGGCCCGCGGTCATGGCCGCAGTGTCCAGAGTGCCGTCAGACTTGAACGGCAGCTTGTTGGCCAGCGGCGTGGTCGAGGTCGGGTCTGCAGGGTTGCGACCATCGATGGTGGTGTACATGGTCCACGAATTGCTGGCCGCATCCTTGACGAAGTACTGGTTCAACTGATGCGCGTTGCCCTGGCTGTCATACACATCGGTGTTGAACGTGTAGTTGTAGCTGCCGGTATTGGCGGGGTCGAACGGCGTCACGGCCGGTGCGGTGGCGCTGGAGTTCAGGTTGACATTCTCGGAGATCTTGCCGGTCGGATTCGGCGTCAGGTTCGAGGTATCGATCTGCAGGTTGGTCAGCACACCCTGGATGATCTTGCCATCCGGACCCACTGCGTAACCCTGCAGGTTGGAGCCGGAAGCGTTCACCACATAACCTTCCTTGTCGCTGTAGAAGGCACCGGCACGGGTGTAGATTTTCGAGCCGTTGTCGTTCATCACGAAGAAGCCATTGCCGTCGATGGCCATATCCAGCGCCTGGCCAGTGCCATTGATGTTGCCCGGAGTGAACATCTGCGACACAGCAGCAGTCTTGACGCCAGTACCCACAACGTTCTTGCCGGCACTGGTACCACGAATGGAGTTGGAATACTGGTCGGCGAACTCGGCACGCGACGACTTGAAGCCGGTGGTGGCAACGTTGGCAATGTTGTTGCCGGTAACGTTCAGGGCCTTGTTTGCTGCATAGAGGCCGCTAAGGCCGATATTGAAAGACATGTGCTAACTCCTGTCGGTGTGCTTAGGCCCTAGATGCCAATGCTCTGAATTTTGGAAAGCGCAATGCTGCCCAGCCCCGCAAGGTTGAGCGTCATCTCCGAACCATTGGTTCCCATAGTCACACTGGTTACCGTGGCCGGCAGGTTGGTAGTCATGGCCGTGGCCTTGCCCTCGATCGAAGCGGTGGCCTTGAAGGTGTAGGTACCCGCGGCCGCTACTTACGCCGTCGTCGTCCAGGCCATCCCAGGTAAAGTCGATCTTGCCGGCTTTCTGGGTTTCCAGGTCGATGGTGCGCACCAGCTTGTCGTCCTTGTCGTAGATACCCACCGAGGTGGCGGTACTGGACGACGTCAGGTTGATCGAGCCCTTGATGCCCTTGCTGGTATCGACCACGGCCTTGTCGGTCTCGACGATCACGTTGCGCCCGACCAGAGACGAGGCCTGCAGGGCCTGGGAAGACTGCAGCCCGGCGGCGATATAGAGCACCGAGTCATTCAGCGACTGCATGCTCTCAAGGCTGCTGAACTGGGCCAACTGTGCCACGAACTCGCCGTTTTCCTGCGGATCGAGCGGGTTCTGGTTCTTCATCTGGGTAACCAGCAGCTGCAGGAACGCATCCTTGCCCAGGGCACTGCCGGCGGCGCCGGTGCTGCTGCTGTTCTTGCTCTGCTGCTTTTGCAGCGAGGTCAGGTATGCGCTACCGACGTCGGTGGTGGAATTGGTAGTGGTCATGTCGGCTTCCTATCACTGCCCCAGGGTCAGGACTTTCTGCATCATGCTCTTGGCCGTGTTCATCAGCTCGGCATTGGTCTGGAACGCGCGGCTGGCGGAGATCATGTCAGCCATCTCCTCGACCACGTTGACGTTCGGGTAGTAGACGTAGCCGTCCTTGTTCGCCGCCGGGTGGTTGGGCTCGTAACGGGCCTCCAGGTTGCTCTGGTCCTCGACGATGCCCTTTACCTGCACGCCCTGCCCTGCCTCACCCTGGTCCTCGAACAGCGACTGGCTGCTGCCGGCCTGTGCGTCCTGGAAGGTAGTGGCGAACACCGGGTGGCGAGCGCGGTAGGTCTGGTCGATGCTCGAGGACACGGTCTCGGCGTTGGCGATGTTCGACGCAACGGTGTTCAGGCGCGTGTTCTGCGCACTCATGCCGCTACCGGCAATATTGAAAACACTGGAAAGGGACATGGTCATTCTCCCCGCAGGGCCGAAACCAGCCCTTTGAATTTACTGTTGAGCAAGGTGAAGCTGGCCTGGAAGCCGACGGCGTTCTCGGTGTAGTTCGATTGCTCGATCTGCGCGTCCACGGTGTTCTGATCGATCGACGGCTGCGTTGGCGTGCGGTACTTGAGGGTATCGTCGGCCATGGCCAAGCCCTCGGCCTCGATATGGCGGCTGTTGGTACGATCGAGGCTGAAGCGGCCACCGCTCTGCTGTTTATCGCTTTCGGCGGCGAGCACCGAGGCGAAGTCCATGTCACGCGCCTTGTAGTTGGGCGTGTCGGCGTTGGCGATGTTGTTGGCCAGCACTTCGGCGCGCTGGGCGCGGAAGCCCAGGGCCTTTTCGTGAATACCAAGCGCCTTGTCGAAGCTGATGCTCATGTCGGGGAAACCTTCGGAGGTTGACCGGAATATCGTTGGGCAAGGTATAGCAAGGGCTGTGCCAACCAACGAAAAGCCCGGAAATACGGGCTTGCAGGGCGCAGTGCTGTCAGAGTGATGCCAGAAAAGCGGCAAAGGCCTTCCGCCTTGGGTGGCGAAAGCGGCAATTGCCGGGCGGCAAAAGCGGCAAAACAAAAAATTGACGTCAGTGTTTTGCCTGTGCCGACCTCTTCGCGGGCGCGCCCGCTCCCACTGGTAGGGCGCCACCCCAAGGTTTGCATGGATCCTGTGGGAGCGGGCATGCCCGCGAAGAGGCCGGCACAGGCAAACAAAAAGGCCGGCAGCTTAGCTGCCGGCCCCCTTGCTTACTTGGCCTGGTAGATGATCCCCGGGCTGCACTGCACCATCTGGTAATGGTCCGGTAGCCCGTTCAGCGCCTCGGAAGCGCCGAGGAACAGGTACCCACCCGGCTTCAAGGTACTGTGAATGCGCAACAGGATGTCCTTTTTCACCTGCGCCGAGAAGTAGATCAGCACGTTGCGGCAGAACACCACATCGAACTTGCCCAGGCTGGCATAGCTGTCGAGCAGGTTGAAGGCGCGGAACTCGACGCGACTGCGAATCGCCGGCTTGACTGCCCAGCGCCCCGGCCCCTTGGTGTCGAAGTAGCGCTGCAGGCGCTCCTGGGACAAGCCACGGGCAATCGCCAGGCTGTCGTACTCACCGGTCTTGCAGTTGGTCAGCATGGTGCCGGACAAGTCGGTGGCAACGATCTGCGCGCCCATCTTCAACTGGCCGAGGTTGCTGCGCTCGAACTCGTCGATGGCCATCGAGATGGAATACGGCTCCTGCCCCGACGAACACGCCGCCGACCACATGCGCAGGCGCTGGCCGGGGTTGTTGCGAATGAACTCGGGAATGACCTTGTTCTTCAGCACCTCGAACGGGTAGGTGTCGCGAAACCACAGGGTCTCGTTGGTGGTCATGGCATCGACCACCTGTTCGCGCAAACCGCCACGCGGCTGGGCCTGAATGCGCTGCACCAGCTCGCCCAGGCTCTTGATACCCTGTTGCTCCATCAGCTTGTTGAGACGGCTGGAAACCAGGTACTGCTTATTCTCGCCCAGCAGGATGCCACAGGCTTTCTCCAGGAATACCCGGAACTGTTCGAAATCCAAATTACCCGTAGACACTACTGCCGCCTCTTTTCAATCACTGGAGCCGGGGGCCTGCCCCCGGCCGCGTCAATGCGTTGCCTTGATCCGGTCGACCACCCGCTGGGCCAGGTCGTCCGGTTTGAACTTGGCCAGGAAGTCATCGGCACCGACCTTCTTGACCATCGCCTGGTTGAACACCCCGGACAGCGAAGTATGCAGGCAGATATGCAATTTTTGCATGCGCGGATCGCTGCGGATCTCTGCCGTTAGCGTATAGCCGTCCATTTCCGGCATTTCAATGTCCGAGATCATCATCAGGAACTCTTCTTCCGGCTTCTTGCCCTCGTCCACCAGCTGGCGCAGGTAGTTCAGGGCCTGGCGGCCGTCATTGAGCGCCACCACCTCCACCCCCACGGTCTGCAGGCAACGGCTGACCTGCTTGCGCGCCACCGAGGAATCGTCGACGGTGAGCACCCGCAGCAGCACGGCCTTGTCCTGCACCTCGGCATCGATCACCCCGTCCGACACCGACTCCGACGAAGGCGCCACTTCGGCCAGCACCTTCTCCACGTCGATGATCTCGACCATGCGGTTATCTACCCGGGTGACCGCAGTCAGGTAGTGGTCGCGTCCGGTGCCCTTGGGTGGCGGATGGATTGCCTCCCAGTTCATGTTGACGATGCGCTCCACCGAGTGCACCAGGAAACCCTGGGTCTTGGTGTTGTATTCGGTGATGATCACGAAGCTGTTGCGCGTGTCTTCCTGCAGCGGCCGCAACCCGGTGGCCATCGACAAGTCGAGGATCGGGATGGTCGCCCCGCGAATATTGGCGACGCCGCGCACCACCGGGTGCGCCTTGGGCAGCAGCGTCAGCGCAGGGCATTGCAGCACTTCCCTGACCTTGAATACGTTGATGCCGTAAAGCTGTTCACCATTGAGGCGAAACAGCAGCAATTCCAGGCGATTCTGCCCCACCAGCTGTGTGCGCTGGTTGACCGAATCCATCACACCTGCCATGCCAGACTCCTTTATGTTTCAGCCTTTCGTTGCAACTCAGGTAGAGAGTCGGCACGGGCTTTGCTTTTTTGAGCGCCATGTACACGAAAACGACATTTTCCCGACGATTGACGCGCCTGCTGACTGGCTCGCTGGCCATGCTGTGCCTGTTGCTGCCCGGCGTTCGCACGGTAGCGGACGCGTTTACCTTGCCTGAACAACTTATCGGTGTCACCCAAGGGTTTCTTGAATTCAGCGTCGAAGATTACCTGGCGACCACCCAGACCGCCGGCCGCTACGAAATCCAGGTCAACCCGCTGGACCCGCGCCTGCGCATGCCGTTGTGCAGCCAGCAACTTGACGCCTCGCTGGAAAGCCCGGCCCAGCCGCTGGGCCGCGTCACGGTAAAGGTGCGCTGCGAAGGCATGGCACCGTGGACCGTGTTCGTGCCGGCCACCGTGCGGCTGTTCCGCGACGTAGTGGTGGTGACCCGCCCGCTCAAGCGCGACAACGTGGTGGGCGAAGGCGACGTTGCCCTGCGCGAGCGCGATGTCGGTACCCTGGGCCAAGGCTTCCTGACCGAACTGGATCAGGCGCTGGGCATGAAAATGCTGCGCCCGACGGTGATCGACCAGGTCCTCACCCCGCAACACCTGGAACAGGCCGAGGTGGTGCGCAAGGGCGACCACGTGGTGATCATCGCCCGCAGTGGCAGCCTGAGCGTGCGCATGCCCGGCGAAGCCCTGAGCAAAGGCAGCCTGAGTGAACAGATCCGGGTGCGCAACCTCAATTCCAAACGGGTGGTCAAGGCCAGGGTGACCGGCCCCGGCCAGGTCGAGGTCAGTATGTAGCCAGCCCATTGATTTGCGCTGGCGGTGAGGAACCGCTTTTCCTAAACTGTGTCAGAAAACGGGTTCGCGAGCTTGCTGACAGGCGGCTATGCATTTGTGCCTAAAGTTTCTTTCGGGTTGGCCGAAAACAAGGCAAGCGTCCAAATACCCAGAGGTTTCTGATCATGGTCATCGACTTCAGTCGTTTGAATAACTCTCCGTCCGTCACGGGCGGCGTGCGCGGCAACACCGCGCCCGGCAGCGCCGAAAAACCGGCAGCCAGCCAGGAAGCGGCAACCGCCACCAGCGCCAGCGGAGAAGCGGTACACCTCAGCCAGGAGGCCCAGCAGTTGCAGAAGATCAGCGACAAGCTGCGCGACGAGCCGGTGGTCAACAGTGCCCGTGTGGCCCAGTTGAAACAGGCAATCGCCGACGGCAGCTACCAGGTCGATGCCGGCCGGGTCGCCAGCAAACTGCTCGATTTCGAAGCCCAGCGCTGACCGTTCGGCGCGCTGACTTCACGGACGCCAGAAAAGCCAAGAGTTAGCCATGCACGACACCACCTTGCTGCAACTGATCGAAGATGACATTGCCCCGATGCAGGAACTGCTGGACCTTCTGCAAAAAGAAGCGATCGCCCTGCATGGCCGCGACATGCCGCTGCTGGAGCAGATCCTGGCGCGCAAGCAGTCGTTGATCATCTTGCTCGAGCAGCACGGCCAGCGCCGCAGCCAGTTGCTCGGCAGCCTGGGCCTGAGTGCCGATCGGGCCGGTGTACAAGCGGTGGCCGCGCAATCGCCCCATGGCGAAGTGATGCTGCAGCGGCTCGACATGCTTTCGCAGTTGATGGACAACTGCCAGCAGGTCAACCAGACCAATGGCCGGATCATTCAGGTGCAGCAACACGCCACCAACAACCAGATCCGCATCCTCATGGGCGGCGATTCGCCGTCGCTCTATGACAGTCGTGGCAGCACCTCGCCGCTGGCCAAGCCACGGGCCCTCAGTCAAGTGTGATTTTTTCTGTCAAGGCACGGAACATACTGGCAAAATGCCGTTAATTGCGTGTGTCGCTTTTGCCTGGAGAACGATAAGCCGTGTTCAATGAATCCGATGCCCCGCAGCCGCCAAAGGTGCTGAACACCCCTTTGGAGATTGCGGCCAACTTACGGCAGCTGCAGGAAAGCCACGACCCCCTGATCATCACCTTCCATGACCGCAGCCAGCGCTTCCAGAGCTATGTGGTGCACGTGGACCGTGAAAGCAACACCCTGGCGCTGGACGAAATGATCCCGCGCGACGGCGAGAAGTTCATCGAGAACGGCGAACACTTCCGTGTCGAAGGCTTCCACGATGGCGTGCGTATCGCCTGGGACTGCAACCACGCGTTGAAGATCAGTGAAGTCGACGGTCACCGCTGCTACCGCGGCGCCATGCCCCAGGAGGTGACCTATCACCAGCGCCGCAACGCCTTCCGCGCCGCGCTGAAGCTGTCGCAACTGGTCGATATCATCCTCGATGGTGCCCACCTGAAGGGCAACGGTGCCCTGCGTGGCAAGTTGCTGGACATCTCTGCCACCGGCTGCAAATTGCGTTTCGACGGCAATGTCGAAGATCGCCTGCAACTGGGCCAGGTGTATGAGCGCTTCAAGGCGGGTAACCCGCTGGGGCTGGTGGACACCATGGTCGAACTGCGCCACCTGCACTATGAAGAGCGGATCAACACCACCTTCGCCGGTGTGCGCTTCCACAACCTCACCGGGCAGGCGCAGCGCAAGATCGAGAGCTTTGTGTACCAGCTGCAGCGTGAGGCGCGCCGGTTCGACAAGGACGACTACTGATCGTCGGCCGAATGCAAAAACGCCACCTGCCAAGGTGGCGTTTTCATTTGTGTCCTTATAGTGCCGGCCTCTTCGCGGGTGCGCCAGCTCCCACAGGGACGGCGCAGCCCTCAGGCTTGATGCGGTCCCGGTGGGAGCGGGCATGCCCGCGAACAGGCGGGCACAGGCTTACACCGACTTGCTGACCTCCTGCGGCTCAGACGCCGGTTGCCCGGTCCCCTTCTCTTCCGCCTCGGTGTCCTCTGCGGCCACCGGCGCCTGCATCACATCCTGCACGGTCTGCTCATCAACCCGCGGGTCCAGCGCCGCCGACAACGGCGAACCGGCCGCCGGCATCGCCACGTGGCCCAACGGCGCATCCTGCACCTGGTGCAGCCCGGTGACCGCCTTCGGACGAATGCGCCACACCAGCACCAGGGCAAAGAATACGAAGAAGGCATACAGCATCTGCGGGCCCAGCACCTTCATCAGCACGCCAGCGGCCAACGGCCCGATGCACGCCCCCACGCCATAGGTCACCAGCAGCATCGCGGTCAGCGACACCCGCCGCTCGCTTTCCACATGGTCGTTGGAAAACGCCACCGCCAGCGGGTACAGGCAGAACTGCAGCAACGAAATCACAAATCCTATGCCGAACAGCAATTCCAGCGGCACACTGGGCAGTACCGCCAGCGGCGCCGAGGCCAGCGCCAGCCCCACCGCCACGCTGCGGATCAGCACGGCCCGGTCGTAGCGGTCGGACAACCAGCCCAGCGGCCACTGCACCAGCAGGCCGGCAAAGATGCAGCTACCCATGAACAGGCCGACCTGCTCGGTACTCATGCCCTGGCCAGCGGCATACAATGGCGCCAGGCCATAGAACGAACCGACGATCAGCCCCGAGCCCAGCACCGTGCTGAGCGACTGCGGTACACGCTTGATGAAGAACTTGGGCTCCATCGGTGCCGGTCGCAGCGGCGCCGGGTGGATGCGCCGGGTCATCGCGACCGGTACCAGGCACAGGGTGAAACACATGGCCACCAGCATCAGCAGCTCCAGGCCTAGCTGAGGGTGCACCACCAGTATCAGTTGGCCAAGCACCAAGCCCAGGTACGAGGCGATCATGTAGCCGCTGAACACTGCGCCGCGGTGCTTCACATCGGCCTGCTCGTTGAGCCAGCTCTCGATGACCATGTACTGGCACATCATGCCCAGGCCGACGATCATCCGCAGCCCGACCCAGGCCGGTAGCCAGCTGGTCAGGCCATGGCCGAGTACCGCCGCGCCGACGATACCGGCGCAGGTGGCATAGGCGCGTATGTGCCCGACCCGGCCAATCAACCGATGGCCGACTTTGCCGCCGACCGCCAGGCCAAAGTAGTTGGCGGCCATCAACGCACCTACCCACAGGCTGTCGACATGGTCGGCCGCCAGGCGCAGGGCCAGATAGGTACTGAGCAGGCCCGAGCCGATCAACATCATCAGCGCGGCGAAATACAACGACTGAAACGGCTTCCATATATTTCGCATACGTCCCGTAAGGCTCCCTGGTCAGGTGGCGGGGGTGCTAGAAGCATAAGGGCAAAAACCGCCCGGCGCAGGCCCCCGGTAATGATTTTGCGCAGCGGGGGCGTATCCGGTGTCGGCCGTGTCGCGATCAGGCCTGTGCCGCCAGCACCCGACGCTCCCATGGCGTGATCTCGTCGAAGAAATCACTCAGCTCCTGGGCCTTGCTGGCGACGTAGCCTTCGATGAACTCGCTGCCGAACAGTTCCTGCGCATGACTCATTGAATAGCAGGGACACTGTGGGAGCGAGCGGGCCCGCGAAGAGGCCGGCACAGGAGGCTGCTATTCCCGCAACGTCATGCCATTGGCCGGCAACGGCAAGGCGGTCTTGTAGCGCACCTGCTTGAGGGCGAAACTCGAACGTATGTTGGCCACCCCCGGCAACCGCGTCAGGTAATCGAGAAAACGCTCCAGCGCCTGGATGCTCGGCAACAACACCCGCAGCAGGTAATCCGGGTCGCCGGTCATCAAATAGCACTCCATCACCTCAGGCCGTTCTGCTATCTCTTCCTCGAAGCGGTGCAGCGACTGCTCAACCTGCTTCTCCAGGCTCACGTGAATGAACACGTTCACATCCAGCCCCAACGCCTCAGGCGACAGCAAGGTCACCTGCTGACGGATCACCCCCAGTTCCTCCATGGCCCGCACCCGGTTGAAGCAGGGCGTGGGCGACAGGTTTACCGAGCGCGCCAGCTCGGCGTTGGTGATGCGGGCGTTTTCCTGCAGGCTGTTGAGAATGCCGATATCGGTACGATCGAGTTTGCGCATGAGACAAATTCACCGGTTTTTTATGTTTATGCGGAATGTTTATCTTCCCTGCGCAGTAAAGGCAATCAACTTGAGAGAAAAATTCTCCTGCCGGGCCACTAAGATGTAGGGGACGCTGACTTACCAGTCACAAGCCGGTATTCAGCGGCGGCCGCTTCAGAGCTCACAAAAACAAATACCCGAGCGAGCGTAAAAAGCATGAACGAGTACGCCCCCCTGCGTTTGCATGTGCCCGAGCCTACCGGCCGGCCAGGCTGCCAGACCGATTTCTCCTACCTGCGCCTGAACGATGCAGGTCAAACCCGTAAACCCCCTGTCGATGTCGATGCTGCCGACACCGCCGACCTCGCCTACAGCCTGGTCCGCGTGCTCGACGAGCAAGGCAACGCCCAAGGCCCATGGGCCGAGGACATCGACCCGCAAATTCTCCGCCAAGGCATGCGTGCCATGCTCAAGACGCGGATTTTCGACAGCCGCATGGTGGTCGCCCAGCGCCAGAAGAAGATGTCCTTCTACATGCAGAGCCTGGGTGAAGAAGCCATCGGCAGCGGCCAGGCGCTGGCGCTGAACCGCAGCGACATGTGCTTCCCCACCTACCGCCAGCAAAGCATCCTGATGGCCCGCGACGTTTCGCTGGTCGATATGATCTGCCAGCTGCTGTCCAACGAGCGCGATCCGCTCAAGGGCCGCCAGCTGCCAATCATGTATTCGGTACGCGAGGCCGGTTTCTTCACTATCAGCGGCAACCTGGCGACCCAGTTCGTACAGGCGGTCGGCTGGGCCATGGCCTCGGCGATCAAGGGCGATACCAAGATCGCCTCGGCATGGATCGGCGATGGCGCCACCGCCGAGTCGGACTTCCATACCGCCCTCACCTTCGCCCACGTTTACCGTGCCCCGGTGATCCTCAACGTGGTCAACAACCAGTGGGCGATCTCCACCTTCCAGGCCATTGCCGGTGGCGAGTCGACCACCTTCGCCGGCCGTGGCGTGGGTTGCGGCATCGCCTCGCTGCGGGTTGACGGCAACGACTTCGTCGCCGTGTACGCTGCCTCGCGCTGGGCCGCCGAACGCGCCCGGCGCGGCCTGGGCCCCTGCCTGATCGAGTGGGTCACCTACCGTGCCGGCCCGCACTCGACCTCGGACGACCCGTCCAAGTACCGCCCGGCCGATGACTGGAGCCACTTCCCGCTGGGCGACCCGATCGCCCGCCTGAAGCAGCACCTGATCAAGATCGGCCACTGGTCCGAGGAAGAACACCAGGCCACCACTGCCGAGTTCGAAGCCGCGGTGATCGCCGCGCAGAAAGAGGCCGAGCAGTACGGCACCCTGGCCAACGGTCACATCCCGAGCGCCGCCTCGATGTTCGAGGACGTGTACAAGGAAATGCCCGACCACCTGCGCCGTCAGCGCCAGGAACTGGGGGTTTGAGATGAACGACCATAACAACAGCATCAACCCGGAAACCGCCATGGCCACCAACTACCATGACCATGATCCAGGCCCTGCGCTCGGCCATGGATGTCATGCTCGAGCGCGACGACAATGTGGTGATCTACGGCCAGGACGTCGGCTACTTCGGTGGCGTGTTCCGCTGCACCGAAGGCCTGCAGAACAAGTACGGCAAGTCCCGCGTGTTCGACGCGCCGATCTCCGAGAGCGGCATCGTCGGTACCGCCGTGGGCATGGGTGCCTACGGCCTGCGCCCGGTGGTGGAAATCCAGTTCGCCGACTACTTCTACCCGGCCTCCGACCAGATCGTTTCCGAGATGGCGCGCCTGCGTTACCGTTCGGCCGGCGAATTCATCGCCCCGCTGACCCTGCGCATGCCCTGCGGTGGCGGCATCTATGGCGGCCAGACTCACAGCCAGAGCCCGGAAGCGATGTTCACCCAGGTGTGCGGCCTGCGCACCGTCATGCCGTCCAACCCGTATGACGCCAAAGGCCTGCTGATCGCCTCAATCGAATGCGATGACCCGGTGATCTTCCTCGAACCCAAGCGCCTGTACAACGGCCCGTTCGATGGCCACCACGACCGCCCCGTTACCCCGTGGTCGAAGCACCCGCAAAGTGCCGTGCCAGACGGCTACTACAGCGTACCACTGGACAAGGCGGCCATTACCCGCCCCGGCAATGATGTCACCGTACTGACCTACGGCACCACGGTGTACGTGGCCCAGGTGGCCGCCGAAGAGACCGGCGTCGACGCCGAAGTGATCGACCTGCGTAGCTTGTGGCCGCTGGACCTGGACACCATCGTCGAGTCGGTGAAAAAGACCGGCCGCTGCGTGGTGGTACACGAGGCCACCCGCACCTGTGGCTTCGGCGCCGAACTGGTGTCGCTGGTGCAGGAACACTGCTTCCACCACCTGGAGGCGCCGATCGAGCGCGTCACCGGCTGGGACACCCCCTACCCCCACGCACAGGAATGGGCTTACTTCCCAGGGCCTTCGCGGGTAGGTGCGGCATTGAAAAAGGTCATGGAGGTCTGAATGGGCACGCACGTCATCAAGATGCCGGACATTGGCGAAGGCATCGCGCAGGTCGAATTGGTCGAGTGGTTCGTCAAGGTCGGCGACATGATCGCCGAAGACCAGGTGGTGGCCGATGTCATGACCGACAAGGCCACCGTGGAAATCCCGTCGCCGGTCAGCGGCAAGGTGCTGGCCCTGGGTGGCCAGCCGGGTGAGGTGATGGCGGTTGGCAGCGAGCTGATCCGCATCGAAGTGGAAGGCAGCGGCAACCATGTGGACGTGCCGCAGGCCAAGCCGGCCGAAGCCCCGCCAGCCCCCGTGGCCGCCAGGCCGGAACCGCAGAAGGAAGTAAAGCCGGCTGCATGCCAGGCGCCGCTCAACCATGAGGCAGCCCCGATCGTGCCGCGCCAGCCGGGCGACAAGCCACTGGCCTCGCCGGCGGTGCGCAAGCGTGCCCTGGATGCCGGTATCGAACTGCGTTACGTACATGGCAGCGGCCCGGCCGGCCGCATCCTGCACGAAGACCTCGACGCGTTCATGAGCAAGCCGCACAGCGCTGGCGGGCAAGCGTCCAGTGGCTATGCCAAACGCACCGACAGCGAACAGGTGCAGGTGATCGGCCTGCGCCGCAAGATCGCCCAACGCATGCAGGACGCCAAGCGCCGGGTCGCGCACTTCAGCTATGTAGAAGAAATCGACGTCACCGCGCTGGAAGCCCTGCGCCAGCAACTCAACAGCAAGCACGGTGACAGCCGTGGCAAACTGACCCTGCTGCCGTTCCTGGTCCGTGCCCTGGTCGTGGCGCTGCGCGACTTCCCGCAGATCAACGCCACCTATGACGACGAAGCCCAGGTCATCACCCGCCATGGCGCGGTGCATGTGGGCATCGCCACCCAAGGTGACAACGGCCTGATGGTGCCGGTGCTGCGCCATGCCGAAGCGGGCAGCCTGTGGAGCAATGCCGGCGAGATTTCGCGCCTGGCCAACGCTGCCCGCAACAACAAGGCCAGCCGCGATGAGCTGTCCGGTTCGACCATTACCCTGACCAGCCTGGGCGCCTTGGGCGGTATCGTCAGCACACCGGTGGTCAACACCCCTGAAGTGGCGATCGTCGGCGTCAACCGCATGGTCGAGCGGCCGGTGGTAATCGACGGCCAGATCGTCGTGCGCAAGATGATGAACCTGTCCAGCTCGTTCGACCACCGCGTGGTCGATGGCATGGACGCCGCGCTGTTCATCCAGGCCGTGCGCGGCCTGCTCGAACAACCCGCCTGCCTGTTCGTGGAGTGAGCATGCAACAGACTATCCAGACTACCCTGTTGATCATCGGCGGCGGCCCTGGCGGCTACGTAGCTGCCATCCGCGCCGGGCAACTGGGCATCCCCACCGTGCTGGTAGAAGGCCAGGCACTGGGCGGTACCTGCCTGAACATCGGCTGCATCCCGTCCAAGGCGCTGATCCACGTGGCCGAGCAGTTCCACCAGACCTCGCGCTTTACCGAGCCATCGCCGCTGGGTATCAGTGTCGCCTCGCCACGCCTGGACATCGGCCAGAGCGTGGCCTGGAAGGACGGCATCGTCGACCGGCTGACCACCGGCGTCGCCGCGCTGCTGAAAAAGCACGGGGTTAAAGTGATCCATGGCTGGGCGAAGGTCCTCGACGGCAAGCAGGTCGAGGTCGATGGCCAGCGTATCCAGTGCGAACACCTGTTGCTGGCCACGGGCTCCAGCAGCGTCGAACTGCCGATGCTGCCGCTGGGCGGGCCGATCATTTCCTCGACCGAAGCCCTGGCGCCGAAAACCCTGCCGCAGCACCTTGTGGTGGTGGGCGGCGGCTATATCGGCCTGGAACTGGGCATTGCCTACCGCAAGCTGGGCGCGCAGGTCAGTGTGGTGGAAGCGCGCGAGCGCATCCTGCCGACCTACGACAGCGAGCTGACCGCCCCGGTGGCCGAATCGCTGAAGAAGCTGGGCATCGCCCTGCACCTGGGCCATAGCGTCGAAGGTTACGAAGGCGGCTGCCTGCTGGCCCGTGATGGCCAGGGCGGGCAACTGCGCCTGGAAGCCGACCAGGTGCTGGTGGCCGTAGGCCGTCGGCCACGCACGCAAGGTTTCAACCTGGAGTGCCTGGACCTGAAGATGAACGGCGCCGCCGTCGCCATCGACGAGCGCTGCCAGACCAGCATGCGCAACGTCTGGGCCATCGGCGACGTGGCCGGCGAACCGATGCTTGCGCACCGGGCCATGGCCCAGGGCGAGATGGTCGCGGAGATCATCGCCGGCAAGGCACGCCGTTTCGAACCCAGCGCGATCGCCGCGGTATGTTTCACCGACCCGGAAGTGGTGGTGGTCGGCAAGACCCCGGAGCAAGCCAGCCAGCAAGGGCTGGACTGCATCGTCGCGCAGTTCCCGTTCGCCGCCAATGGCCGGGCCATGAGCCTGGAATCCAAAAGCGGTTTCGTGCGCGTGGTGGCGCGCCGTGACAACCACCTTATCCTTGGTTGGCAGGCGGTTGGCGTGGCTGTTTCCGAGTTGTCGACGGCGTTTGCCCAGTCGCTGGAGATGGGCGCGTGCCTGGAGGACGTAGCCGGCACCATCCATGCCCACCCGACACTGGGTGAGGCGGTACAGGAAGCGGCACTGCGCGCCCTGGGCCACGCTCTGCATATCTGACACTGAAGCGGCTGAGGCCGATTTGGCCCGCTGCGCCCCAGGCGCCGCGGGTCTTTTTTCATGCCTGATCGGTGCCGGCCTCTTCGCGGGTAAACCCGCCCACAGGATTTGTGCTGCCTTTGAGCCTTGTGCAATACCTGTGGGAGCGGGTCCACCCGCGAAGAGGCCCGCTCGGTTTACTCCGAAATGGCGTTCTTGCCAGCATCCTTGGCCCGGTACAGCGCCTGGTCGGCACGCGCCAGCAGCGTATACGGGTCATCTTCTTCCTGCCATTGCACCACGCCGTAGCTCATGGTCAGCCGGCAATCGCCCACCGGCCCCAGCCGCTCCATCACCTGGCGCAATCGCCACGCCACCTCCAGCGCTTCGCCCAGCGAGGTCTGTGGCAGCACGATGGCGAACTCGTCACCACCCCAACGGGCCAGCAGGTCCGGCTCTCGCAGGCAGGTTCGCAGGCTGTCGACCACCCGCACCAGCGCCGCATCACCCTGGGCATGGCCATAACGGTCATTGATCGGCTTGAAGTCATCCAGGTCCATGGCAATCAGCGACAACGGCTGGCGAAAGCGCTGGGCGCGCTGACATTCCCGCTGCAGCACGTTTTCCAGCCGGTAGCGGTTGGCGACCCGGGTCAAGGCATCGCGTTCGGCCAACTCGCGGTTCTCATCCAGTTGCCGCTGCAACTGCTGGTTCACCCACGACAGCTCGCGGGTGCGTTCGGCGACCTGGCTTTCCAGCGACTGGTTCTTCTGCTGCAGCTGCGCCACCAGGCGTTTGCCGGCATCGATGTTGCGGTGGGCACCAAGCATGCGCGCCACCGAGCCATCCGGATTACGGTCGATGATGTAGCCGCTGTCCTCGACCCACAGGTAGCTACCGTCCTGGCAACGACAGCGGTATTCGACCAGGTAGTGCTCGTTGCGCTGGTTTATGTACGCCTCGAAATGCGCCATCACCCGAGGGTAGTCCTCCGGGTGGATCACGCTTTCCCAGGTGAGCACTGAATTGGCCATGGAATGGCTGGGGTAGCCGAGCATGGCGTACCAGCCCGGGTTGCGATAGACGTAGCCGGTATTGGCATTCCAGTCCCAAATGCCATCGCTGATCAAATCGAACAACGTATGCAACTGCTGCTCGCTGAAGCCGGCAGGTACCGGCCGGGTTTCCTGACTCATGAATGCTCTCCCTGATGCCCAGCAACTTCGCTCCGATCAAGGGGCTGCCGACAGTGGTGGTCATTGCCGCAGGCGGCAAGGTCATGCCTCTGACGGGCAAGCATATGCCCAGCGTGCCACCATCGGAATACCCCAACCCCTTATTTTCTCGGCGTTGGCGGCTGGCATGGCATTTGCCATTCCACACTGGCCAATCACCTTTCCGAGGAGGACCCCATGTCGATTGCCATCAACGGCCTCGGCTGGCAGGCCGTAGTACATCAGCAGCAGCGCACCAGCAACGAGCAAACGCCGGCCAATGGCCCGCAGCTCAGCCCGCTGATGGTCGCCAGCAATGCCACCGCGCAACACGGCAGCCGAGGCAATACTGCGCAGCAGAATGCCGAGGACGCCCGCGAAGAAGCCTTTGCCAGGCTCAAGGTAATGCTGCACAACCCCGAGGCCGCCGGCAGCCCACCGGGGGACAGGGCGACTGCGGAAACCAGCAGCGCCCGCCAGGCCTTTGACGACTACATGAACAAGACCCCGGGCGAGATGATCAAGGAGAAGCTGTTGCATGAACTGGGCATGACCGAGGACGAATACAACGCCTTGCCGCCCGAGCAGAAGGAAAAGGTCGCCCAGCAGCTTGCCCAACGCATGCAGGAAGATGTGGAAATAAAGACCCAGGCAAAGATCGACGCCCAAGCCACTGCGCGGGAAACCACTGAGGATGGGCAGCACCTGACAACACGCACGGGAATGTAACAGGGGTACGAGGGATAAATGGCGTCCCAGGCAGGAATTGAACCTGCAACCTTCCCCTTAGGAGGGGGATGCTCTATCCAATTGAGCTACTGAGACGCAAGTGCCGGCAACGAGCGCTGCACAGCGGGACGGCCAGCATGTTAACCAGCATGCCGGCGTTTGTCATGCTTCAAGCGGGCTTTTTCGCGTAATCCTTTTCTGCCAATGCTACACCTGCGGCAACACACCTTCATCACGCAGCAGCGCGAACAACGCCGCGACCGCTGCTTCCAGGCTGGTGGAATTGTCCAGCACATGCACCGACGGATCGTTCAGCGCCTGCAAGCGGGCGTTACGGGCCAGCCGCTGCTCGACCTCATCTGCGGTTTCCCGACCGCGCGCCAGCAAGCGCTCGCGCAGCACCTCGGGCCTGACCTCGACACGCACTGCCAGCAGGTTCGGGTAGCGCTGGCGCGCCTCGGTCAGATAAGCCCGCGAACCATTCACCAGCACCGCCCTGCCCGCCGCCAGCCACTGGTCAAGCTGCTGTGGAATACCGTAATCCAGGCCATTGGCTCGCCAATGCATGGCGAACGCCCCCTGAGCCCGCAGTGTTTCGAACTGTTCGGCCGTGACCCCGTGGGCGGCTTCGCCCCTGGCTTCGGCCGAACGGGTTATGACGCGACGGGCGATTTCCACCCCGGCGGCAGTCAGCCGCTCACGTGACGCGTCGATCAGGGAATCTTTCCCTGAACCCGACGGTCCTATAAGAAATATCAACCGGCCTGTCCCTGATTGGCGGTCGCTTGCGTCATGTTGCATAGCCACTATGCTCTATGAGAGGGAACCGGCGCATTCTAGTGGTTTTCCAGTCCTTTTGCTGCTTTTTACCAGTTTTTGACGGCAAAAGTCTGACAGTTGGGCAAGCCGGCGCATGTAAAACTTTTCAAACCAGTACTCATTTCTGATAATTGGTACTGGCATAAAGCCTTTATTCGGCTCACTATTTGTCACAGAATTGACGCCAAGGAAACGGCGACCATGAGGCAAGATGAGCATCCATTTTTCACCGACGGTTGAACATTCTGTCGTCGCCACGGTCGTACTACCACCCCGTGCGGCCAATTTGAGAACCGCTTCCCCTGAACCAAAATCCGGTCAATTTATATGCGCCCAATGAAACAGGCTATTTATTCGAGCCGCACCGCTGACAAGTTCGTCGTCCGCCTGCCAGACGGAATGCGTGAGCGCATTGCCGAGGTAGCGCGCAACCATCACCGCAGCATGAACTCCGAGATCATCGCGCGCCTGGAACAGAGCCTTATCCAGGAAGGTGCGCTGGGTGACGAGTTGAGCATGCGCCTGGACAGCCCCGAACTGTCCCTGCATGAACGCGAGTTGCTGCAACGCTTCCGCCAACTGTCCCACCGCCAGCAGAACGCGCTGGTCGCCCTCATCGCTCACGATGTGGAAATGGCTGCCGACGCTTCCTGAGGTTTGCAGTGCACATGAAAAAGCCAGCGTAAGCTGGCTTTTTTTATGGGCGGACGGTCCTGCAGGAGACGCGGTCCTTTGTAGGAGCGGCCTTGTGTCGCGATGGGCCGCCAGGCGGCCCCAAAAATTCATGCCGCACCGTTGAAATCCTGGGGCCGCCTTGCGGCCCATCGCGACACAAGGCTGCTCCTACAGGGATCGCGTAGGCCGGAAAGACCGGGTTAGAGCAGGAACAGCGTGGCCAGCCCAAGGAAGATGAAGAACCCGCCACTGTCGGTCACCGCGGTAATCATCACGCTGGAGCCCATCGCCGGGTCGCGCCCCAGGCGAGTCAGGGTCATCGGGATCAACACCCCCATCAAGGCCGCCAACAGCAGGTTCAAGGTCATCGCCGCGGTCATCACCAGGCCCAACGACCAGCTGCCATACAGCCAGAATGCCACCGCACCGATCACCCCGCCCCAGATCAGGCCGTTGAGCAGCGATACCGCCAGCTCCTTGCGCATCAGGCGGCTGGTGTTGCCCGGCGACACCTGGTCCAGCGCCATGGCGCGTACGATCATGGTGATGGTCTGGTTACCGGAGTTGCCGCCAATACCCGCCACGATCGGCATCAACGCCGCCAGGGCTACCAGTTTCTCGATCGAACCTTCGAACAGGCCGATCACACGCGACGCAACGAAAGCAGTGATCAGGTTGATGGCCAACCAGGCCCAGCGGTTGCGCAGCGAACGCCAGACCGAGGCGAAGATATCTTCTTCCTCGCGCAAACCGGCCATGTTCAGCACTTCGCTTTCGCTTTCTTCACGAATCAGATCGACCATTTCGTCGATGGTCAAACGGCCGATCAGGCGTTCGTTCTTGTCCACCACCGGCGCCGATACCAGGTCATAACGCTCGAAGGCCTGCGCCGCATCATAGGCATCTTCCTCGGGGTGGAAGGAGACCGGGTCGGTCGCCATGACCTCCGCCACCATTTTCTCCGGGTCGTTGACCAGCAGGCGCTTGATCGGCAATACGCCCTTGAGAATGCCGTCATAGTCGACCACGAACAGTTTGTCAGTGTGGTTCGGCAGCTCTTTCAGGCGGCGCAGGTAGCGCAACACCACTTCCAGGCTGACGTCTTCGCGGATGGTGACCATCTCGAAGTCCATCAGCGCACCAACCTGCTCCTCGTCGTAGCTCAGCGCCGAACGCACGCGCTCGCGTTGCTGGGCATCGAGGGTTTCCATCAGCTCGTGAACAACGTCACGCGGCAGCTCAGGGGCCAGGTCGGCCAGCTCGTCGGCGTCCATTTCCTTGGCGGCGGCGAGCAGCTCGTGATCGTCCATGTCGGCGATCAGCGATTGCCGCACAGCATCGGAGACTTCCAGCAGGATGTCGCCATCGCGATCCGAGCGCACCAGCTGCCAGACCGTCAGGCGGTCTTCCAGTGGCAAGGCTTCGAGGATATAGGCGATGTCGGCGGGGTGCAGGTCATCGAGCTTGCGCTGCAGCTCGACGAGGTTCTGCCGGTGGACCAGGTTTTCCACCAGGTCGTGGTGGGCGCCTTCCTGACGGTGGGTCAGGTCTTCGACCACGCGCTGGCGCTGCAGCAGTTCGACCACCTGGGCCAGGCGGTCCTGCAGGCTTTCCTGCGCTTTTTTTACTTCTACTTCAGTCATAGGCGAACTCCACTCCCAGCAGCGGAGCACGCCGGGAGAATCAATCGGTCAGATCTTTCTGTATGAATCTTGTTAGCGAGTAACTACTGGGTAAGTCCATGGTGGTTTTCCACAAGCCCCGGCGGGGCTGACGGGCGCAATCATACACTGCTAAAGCTGTCAGATCGCTTAAAATTTTGGCCAGAACAATCGTTTGCGTGATAAAGCTGGGACAACGCTCGAAGCTATCAGTGCGACGGTGGATCTGGCAGTTAAAGCACATTTGATATGTGCCAGGATGTGTTTGTGGTGCCTGATCGATTCTGGGGCTGCTTTGCAGCCCATCGCGACACAAGGCCGCTCCTACAAGGGATCGCGTACTTCTGTAGGAGCGGCCTTGTGTCGCGAAAGGGTCGCGCAGCGGCCCCAAAGGCACACGCTCAATCTACAGATGAGCTTAGATCGACATCAGCAACAATTCATTGGCGCAGAAAAACAAAAAGCCCGCTCAAATGAGCGGGCTTCTTGATTGGGTGTGGCGGACTCAGGAGGATTCGAACCTCCGACCGCTCGGTTCGTAGCCGAGTACTCTATCCAGCTGAGCTATGAGTCCGTGGTGGTAGTTTTAGACCAGGTTACCACTGGTTGGTTGAAGCGCCTTTGCAAGCAGAGCCACTTCAAAAAGTGGCGGACTCAGCAGGATTCGAACCTGCGACCGCTCGGTTCGTAGCCGAGTACTCTATCCAGCTGAGCTATGAGTCCGCGATGGTATTTTTAGACCAGGTTACCACTGGTTTCTTGAAGCAGCCTTGCATGCAAAGCCACTTCAAAAGTGGCGGACTCAGGAGGATTCGAACCTCCGACCGCTCGGTTCGTAGCCGAGTACTCTATCCAGCTGAGCTATGAGTCCGTGTCTTGCCGCGCATTATAGGTCGCTGAAACATTTTTGCAAGAACTTTTTCGTTTAAAATCAACTACTTAGCGTTCTTACCGTTTACAGCGCCCTAAGCGAATAATGGCGGTGAAGGGGGGATTCGAACCCCCGATACCCTTATGAGGTATACTCCCTTAGCAGGGGAGCGCCTTCGGCCACTCGGCCACCTCACCGCAACACGAGGCGAATATTAAACAGGCTCTTCCTCGTTTGCAACCCTTTTTTTGAAAAAAACTTCAAAAAAATTAAAGGCTTGGCTCCTCGTCCTTCTCTTTCTTGATCCGCAGGTAGATTTCTTCGCGGTGCACAGCCACTTCTTTCGGGGCGCTGACGCCAATACGCACCTGGTTGCCTTTGACGCCGAGCACCGTCACGGTGATCTCGCCGTCTCCAATGATCAGGCTCTCGGCGCACCGACGAGTCAGAATCAACATAGCTTTCTCCTTACGCAAAACATTCAGGGGTAACAGTCATGGGTGTTGCGGCCTGGTCGTGGACGACGACTCGGGGCCCGGTTACTCACCACGCAGGGCAGGACAGGCCTGCGTGGCGAGCAGAAACGCGAAGGGCGCGGCAAGCCGCGCCCTTCCAGGCAGCGTATTACTCGCTCTGTCGTGCCGGAGCGTCAAGCTCGAACGCGGTGTGCAGCGCGCGCACGGCCAGCTCCAGGTACTTCTCCTCGATCACCACCGAAACCTTGATCTCGGAGGTGGAGATCATCTGAATGTTGATGCTCTCCTTGGCCAGGGCTTCGAACATGCGGCTGGCCACACCGGCGTGCGAACGCATGCCGACGCCAACGATCGAGACCTTGGCGATCTTGGTGTCGCCGATCACTTCACGGGCGCCGATTTCGCGGGCAGGGTATTTTCCAACACGCTCTGCGCCTTCTCGTACTCGTTGCGGTGTACGGTGAAGGTGAAGTCGGTGGTGTTATCGTGGGCAACGTTCTGCACGATCATGTCGACCTCGATGTTCGAGGCGCTGATCGGGCCGAGGATCTTGAAGGCCACGCCCGGGGTGTCCGGCACGCCGCGAATGGTCAGCTTGGCTTCATCACGGTTGAAGGCGATACCGGAAATGATCGGCTGTTCCATGGATTCCTCTTCATCAATGGTAATGAGGGTACCCGGACCCTCCTTGAAGCTGTGCAGCACGCGCAGCGGAACGTTGTACTTGCCGGCGAACTCCACCGAACGGATCTGCAGCACCTTGGAACCGAGGCTGGCCATTTCCAGCATCTCTTCGAAGGTGATCTTCTCCAGGCGCCGGGCCTGTGGCACAACGCGCGGGTCGGTGGTGTAGACGCCATCGACGTCGGTGTAGATCTGGCACTCGTCAGCCTTCAGAGCCGCCGCCAGGGCCACACCGGTGGTGTCGGAACCGCCACGGCCCAGGGTGGTGATGCTGCCGTGCTCGTCGACGCCCTGGAAGCCCGCCACCACGACCACGCGGCCCTCCTTGAGGTCGGCACGAATCTTCTGGTCGTCGATCTGCAGGATGCGCGCCTTGTTATGCGCGCTGTCGGTGAGAATGCGCACCTGGTTGCCGGTGTAGGACACCGCTGGCACACCACGCTTGATCAAGGCCATGGTCAGCAAGGCAATGGTGACCTGCTCGCCGGTCGACACGATCACGTCCAGTTCACGCGGAACCGGCTGATCGGTGATCTGCTTGGCCAGGTCGATCAGGCGATTGGTTTCACCGCTCATGGCCGACAATACAACCACCAGGTCGTCGCCCGCCTCACGGTGTTTCTTGACCTTATCGGCTACCTGCTCGATCCGCTCGATGGAACCGACAGAGGTGCCGCCAAATTTCTGTACGATCAACGCCATTTCAATGGTGCCTCAGCCCATACAGGGCCCCAAAAAACAATCCAACATGAGGGGGGGACGACTAGACCATCCCCCCTTCATCTCAAAGTCCCTGCTCTGCGAATGGCACGGCCAGCGCCAAGGCCTGGTCCAGCGCAGCGACGTCGACGCCACCACCCTGGGCCATGTCCGGACGGCCACCGCCCTTGCCACCCACTGCCGCAGCGGCTTGCTTCATCAGATCGCCAGCCTTGAGTTGGCTGGAGAGGTCCTTGGTCACGCCGGCCACCAGCACGACCTTGCCCTCATGCTCGCTGCCCAGCAGGATCACTGCGTGGCCGAGCTTGTTCTTCAGTTGATCGACCAGCGCCAGCAAGGCCTTGCCGTCCTGCCCATCCAGGCGGGCGGCGAGCACCTTGGCGCCCTTGACCTCAACGGCCGCGTTGGAGAGATCGTCCCCGGCGGCGCTGGCGGCCTTGGCCTGCAGCTGTTCCAGCTGCTTCTCCAGCTGGCGGTTGCGCTCGAGCACAGCCGACAGCTTGTCGATCAGGTTGTCGCGGTTACCCTTCACCAGTTGCGCGGCTTCCTTGACCTGCTCTTCGGCAGCGTTCAGGTAGGCCAGCGCAGCAGCGCCGGTGACCGCTTCGATTCGGCGCACGCCCGAAGCCACGCCGCCTTCGCTGATGATCTTGAACAGGCTGATGTCACCGGTGCGCTTGGCGTGGATACCGCCGCACAGCTCCACCGAGAAATCGCCGCCCATGCTCAGCACACGCACGGTGTCGCCGTACTTCTCGCCGAACAGCGCCATGGCGCCCTTGGCCTTGGCGGTTTCGATGTCGGTCAGTTCGGTTTCTACCGCAGTGTTCTTGCGCACTTCGCGGTTGACGATGTCTTCCAGGGCCTTGATCTGCTCCGGTTTGACCGCCTCGAAGTGGCTGAAGTCGAAACGCAGGCGCTGGCTGTCGACCAGCGAGCCTTTCTGCTGTACGTGCTCGCCCAGTACCTGGCGCAGCGCTTCGTGCAGCAGGTGGGTGGCGGAGTGGTTCAGCGAGGTGGCGTGCTGCACCTCGGCATCGACCTTGGCCTCGACCGGCGAACCGATCACCAGCGCACCGCTGGCAACCACGCCGTGGTGCAGGAAGGCACCGCCGGTCTTGGTGGTGTCGCGCACGTCGAAGCGCGCAGCGCCAGCCTGCAGGTAGCCGGTGTCACCCACCTGGCCACCGGATTCGGCGTAGAACGGCGTGCGGTCGAGCACGACCACGCCCTGCTCGCCCTCACCCAGCTGGTCGACGGCCTGGCCGTCCTTGTACAGGGCGATGATCTTGCCCTGGCCTTCGGTGGCTTCGTAGCCTAGGAATTCGGTGGCGCTGTCGACCTTGACCAGGCTGTTGTAGTCCATGCCGAAGGCGCTGGCGGAGCGGGCACGTTCACGCTGGGCGTCCATCTCGCGCTCGAAACCGGCTTCGTCGATGGTCAGCTCGCGCTCGCGGGCGATGTCGGCGGTCAGGTCCATCGGGAAACCGTAGGTGTCGTACAGCTTGAACACCACGTCGCCCGGCACCACGTCGCCTTCGAGCTGGGCCAGGTCCTGCTCGAGGATGCGCAGGCCCTGCTCCAGGGTCTTGGCGAACTGCTCTTCTTCAGCCTTGAGCACGCGCTCGATGTGCGCCTGCTGGCTGTTCAGCTCCGGGAAGGCCTCGCCCATTTCCGCTACCAGCGCGGCAACGATCTGGTAGAAGAAGCTGCCCTTGGCGCCCAGCTTGTTACCGTGGCGGCAGGCACGACGAATGATGCGGCGCAGCACGTAGCCACGACCTTCGTTGGAAGGCAGCACACCGTCTGCGATCAGGAAGCCGCACGAACGGATGTGGTCGGCGACCACTTTCAGCGAGGCCTGGCCGTCATTGCTGCAACCGATGGCCTTGGCCGCGGCCGCCAGCAGGTTCTGGAACAGGTCGATCTCGTAGTTCGAGTGCACGTGCTGCAGCACGGCGCTGACGCGCTCCAGGCCCATGCCGGTGTCCACCGACGGCGCTGGCAGCGGGTGCAGCACGCCGTCGGCGGTGCGGTTGAACTGCATGAAGACGTTGTTCCAGATCTCGATGTAGCGGTCGCCGTCTTCTTCCGGCGAGCCGGGTGGGCCGCCCCAGATGTCCGGGCCGTGGTCGTAGAAGATCTCGGTGCACGGGCCGCACGGGCCGGTGTCGCCCATGGTCCAGAAGTTGTCGGAGGCGTACGGGGCGCCCTTGTTGTCACCGATGCGCACCATGCGCTCGGCCGGCACGCCGACTTCCTTGGTCCAGATATCGTAGGCTTCGTCGTCAGTGGCGTAGACGGTGACCCAGAGCTTTTCCTTGGGCAGGTTCAGCCACTTTTCCGACGTCAGGAAGGTCCAGGCGAAGGTAATCGCGTCGCGCTTGAAATAGTCGCCGAAGCTGAAGTTGCCCAGCATTTCGAAGAAGGTGTGGTGACGCGCGGTGTAACCGACGTTTTCCAGGTCATTGTGCTTGCCACCGGCGCGCACGCACTTCTGGCTGCTGACCGCACGGGTGTAGGCACGCTTCTCTGCACCGAGGAAGCAGTCCTTGAACTGGTTCATGCCTGCGTTGGTGAACAGCAGGGTCGGGTCGTTGTTCGGGATCAGCGAACTGGAGGCGACTCGGGTATGGCCCTGCTCTTCGAAGAAGCGAAGGAAGGCTTCACGGATTTCTGCGCTTTTCATAGGTTCTTCCACGGAAACGGCGGCCCTGTTGGGCAAACGCGTCGACGAAACGACGGCAAAGGGCCGCATTATATCGGTCCTGCGGTCTCGATGCAGTGTGTTTATACGATAGAAACCATCGTTTGGACGGTTTTTCGGGCTATGCAAACGAAAACGACATCACTGGATGCTAAATCCAGCCTTTCGCCACTGGCAAGCCAATTACCGCTCATGGGGAGGGAAAATGGAACAGACGGTGAATTAAAAGAGTTTCATGGGAAAACAGGATCCATTTCAACCTGTACCGGCCCCATCGCCGGCAAGCCGGCTCCCACATCGAGCGCATCAGCTTCAGGCCCTGCGCTGTACCTGTGGGAGCCGGCTTGCCGGCGATGGGGCCATTACAGGCTGACGGGCAATCAGCCCAGGCGCTGCCCCGAATCGGGCACGATGAGGATCCCTGCGCGCAAGCCGTTCTTGACCTTGGGGTTGGGGAAGATGATGCGCGCGCCCTCCTCCTCGACCACCCAGCGCGTCTCGGCCAGGTCTTCGGCCAGCAGGTAGCCCTTGCTCAGCTCGGAGAAATTCTCGATGTCCGCCGGCAGGTGCAGGTGGAAGCTGTCGCTGTGCTTGATGATCTCGCGAGAAACGCTGAACAGCTGCAGGCCATCCAGCGAGCTTTCGCCTTCAGGCTCGGTATTTTCGATGATGCGGATCAGCCGCTCTTCCAGCCTGTCGAGGTTCACCTCCTCGTTCTGACCGAACGGGCGGGCCTTGCCCAGCTCCAGGGTGAAGGCTTCGGCCTCGAGCTGCTCGTAGGTGAAGGCGCTGAAGGTGAATGGAAGACTTGCTTTGCAACAACACCGCCTCCATGCCCGCCGCCGCCAGGCGTGCCAGTTCGCGGCGGGAATGCTTGCGCCCCTCTTTATAAGGGTACAAGGCGAACTGCTCGATCTTCGAGCCACGAATGGCAGTATGCAAGTCGTAATGCAGGCGGCTGCGCCCCGGCTTGCTGAAGAACACCCGGGCGAACTGTTCCAGCTCGGCGGCACGCAATGCCTCGAAGCCACTGGACAGCTCGTGGCGGCCGTTGAACAGGCGGTTGATGTCCTGCTCGATGAAACGCTCGCCCTTGCGGATCGCTGCCGGGTTGCCGAACAGGAACAGCACCCGTGCCTTGGGTTTGATCTTGCCGTTGGCCACACCATGCAGCAGCCGCTCGAGCAATTCGATCGGTGCCGTTTCGTTGCCGTGGATGCCGGCGGACAACAGCAGGTCCAACCCGCAATCCTCGCTTTCGGCAGGGCGCACTTCGAGCGCGCCCTCCCCCAGCCAGCGCCCAAACGCGCGCCCTTGGGTGTCACTTGGGTCTTCTCGGCCGGTTCGTGATCGGTGAGGGTCAGCTCAAGCAATTTTCCAAGGGCGAGCATAGGTACTTCCTTAGTGGTGGTGGCCGCAGTCGGGGCCATGGACGTGATCGTCGTCTTCGCCGACCTCCGCGGGTTCCATTTCCAGCTGCAGGCTGACCAGGTTGGTGGCCATCGGGCGCAGCAGCAGGTTGGCGTATTCGGTGTCGTCTTCCTCGACATCCACGCCAATCAGCAACTGGCCACGGCCATCCTGCTGAATCCACACTTCCTTGCCTTGCCAGACCACGGCAAAGCGGGTGCAGGAAGTTTCCAGCTGGGTGCCGTCTTCATCTTCCAGGATAAGGCGCAGGGCGTCGGTCATTGCAAAGTCTCTCTTCAAGGTTGGCGTTGGAACGGGTACACCGAGCCCAACTTCAGGATCTGGGTCAATTCGTCCAGTGCCGTACGGCATTCCACCAGCAATTGCGGGTCGGCCAGGTCCGCTTCGCCAAGGCGATCGCGGTAATGCTTGTCAACCCATTGCAGCAGGGTGTCGTACAGCGGGGCGGTCATGATAACGCCTTGGTTGACCGCTGCCAGTTCCGTTTCCTTCAACGCCACGCGCAAACGCAGGCACGCCGGGCCACCGCCGTTCTGCATGCTCTGCTTGAGGTCGAATACCTTGACCTCCTTCACCGGGCCGCCCTGGCTGGTCAACTGACCCAGATAGGCCCAGACCCGCTCGTTGTTGCGGCACTCTTCCGGCACCACCAGCAGCATCGAACCGTCGTCGCGGCTGAGCAGCTGGCTGTTGAACAGGTAGGAGCGCACCGCGTCCTCCACCGTAACCGCTGCCCGCGGCACGCAGATGGCCTGGAAGTTGCCACCCTTGCTGGCCAGTTTAGCTCGCAGCTGGCCAAGTACCGCGTCGGTCTCGAGGAAAGCGTCCTCGTGGTAGAACAGCACCTCGCCGTTGCCCACCGAGATTACATCGTTGTGGAACACGCCCTGGTCGATCACGGCCGGGTTCTGTTGAGCGTAGACCACGCCATCGTCGCTCAGGCCATGCAGCCTGGCCACCGCCTGCGAGTCTTCCAGGGTTTGCCGGGCCGGGTATTTCTGCGGCGCCGGGTAGCGGCTGTCGAACGCACTGCGGCCATAGACGAAGAACTCCACGCCAGCCTCGCCGTAGCTACGGCAGAAGCGCGTGTGGTTGGCCGCGCCCTCGTCACCGAACTGGGCCACGGCAGGCAGTGCCGCATGGTGGGCAAAATGCTGCTCATTGCTGAACATGGCCCCGAGCACGCGGCTGGTGGTCGGGTGCTCGATGCTGCGGTGGTACTTGCAGTTGAGGTTGGCAGCGGTGAAGTGCACGCGGCCATCGGCCGTGTCGGCACTGGGGCTGACGGTGGCGGCGTTGGCCACCCACATGCTCGAGGCCGAGCAGCTGGCCACCAGCAATGGCATGGCTTCCCTGGCAGCACGCTGGATCACTTCGGCATCGCTGCCGCTGAAGCCAAGGCGGCGCAGTGCGGCCACATCCGGGCGCTCCTGCGGCGCCAGCACGCCCTGCTTGAAGCCCATGTCGGCCAGCGCTTTCATCTTCGCCAGGCCCTGGCGCGCGGCTTCGCGCGGGTTGGAACCCTGCTGGCTGTTGCTCTGCGAAGCCACGTTGCCGTAGGACAGGCCGCCATAGTTGTGGGTAGGCCCCACCAGGCCATCAAAATTCACTTCGTAGGATTTCATCGGCTAGGCTCCGTGACCTGTTGTTATAGGGTGACGCCCGGCGTCAAGGTCGCCGGCAAGGCAAGGCTGGCGGTCTCCAGCGAAGCCACGGGGTAAGCGCAGTAATCGGCTGCGTAATAGGCACTGGCGCGGTGGTTGCCACTGGCGCCGACACCACCGAACGGCGCGCTGCTGGCGGCGCCGGTCAGTTGCTTGTTCCAGTTGACGATGCCGGCGCGGCTGCGCAGCCAGAAGTACTGGTAGCGGGCACGGGAGTCGGACAGCAAGCCGGCGGCCAGGCCGTACTGGGTGTTGTTGGCCTCGTCGATGGCAGCATCGAAGTCGGCATAGCGGATTACCTGCAGCAGCGGGCCGAAGAACTCTTCGTCCGGGCGCTCGGCCACGGCGGTGACATCGACAATGCCCGGGGTCAGCAGTGCCGCATCGGCCTGCGGCTGGGTCATTTCCAGCAGTTTCACGGCACCCTTGGCGACCAGTTCGGCCTGTGCCGCAATCAGCGCCCGCGCCGCCTCCAGCGAAATCACCGAGCCCATGAACGGCGCGGGCTGCTGGTCGAACGCGCCAACCGTTATGGTTCTGCTCACTTCGACCAGCCGCGCGATCAGCGCATCGCCCCAGGCGCCTTGCGGCACCAGCAGACGACGGGCGCAGGTGCAGCGCTGGCCAGCGGAAATGAACGCCGACTGGATGATGGTGTACACCGCGGCGTCGAGGTCCTGGACCTCGTCCACCAGCAGCGGGTTGTTACCGCCCATCTCCAGGGCCAGGATCTTGTCCGGGCGACCGGCGAATTGCTGGTGCAGCAGGTTGCCGGTGCGGCTGGAGCCGGTGAAGAACAAGCCATCGATACCCGGATTGGCGGCCAGCGCCACGCCGGTTTCACGCGCGCCCTGCACCAGGTTCAACACACCCGCCGGCAAACCGGCGGCGATCCAGCAATTGACCGTCAGTTCGGCGACCTTGGGTGTCAGCTCGCTGGGCTTGAACACCACGCAGTTGCCCGCCAGCAGCGCCGGCACGATATGGCCGTTGGGCAGGTGGCCGGGGAAGTTGTACGGGCCGAAAACCGCCACCACACCGTGGGGTTTGTGCCGCAGCACGGCCGTGGCATCGGCCAGCGGGCCGCTCTTTTCGCCGGTGCGCTCGCGGTAGCTTTGCACCGAGATCGCCACCTTGTTGATCATGCTGGTGACTTCGGTCGCCGATTCCCACAGGGGCTTGCCGGTTTCCTCACCGATGCACTGGGCCATGGCTTCGGCATGCGCTTTCAGTTGCGTGGCGAACTTCTCCAGCACATCGATACGTGCTTCCAGGCTCAATTGCGCCCAGGCCGGGAAGGCGTGACGCGCAGCCTGTACGGCGGCATCCACCTGGCTGGCGTCGGCGCCCTGCCCCTCCCAGACGACGGCTTGCGTCACCGGGTTGAGCGACTGCAGGGTTTCGCCCTGGCCGGCATGCCAGTTGCCTGCGATGTAATGCGTGGTCATTTATTTGGCCTCCCGGCTTGCCGACAGCGGCACCGCGCGCACGTTGTCGCCGGCACCCATGCGCAGGCGCTTGGCCGTCAAGGGGTCGACCACCAGGGTACCGGCGGCCAACCGCGCAGGTGCAGCCGTGATGCGGCAGTCGTCGCGCTTGCGGTTGTGAATGATGTAAGGGGTGGCGTCATCGCCCGGCGTGCCCACGGCCAGCACCAGGGTCTGGCTTTCGCGTACGGCGCGGATCTTGTCGGTGTCGCACTCGATGGCGGGGCCGGCGTCGAAAATATCGACGTAGCCCTGGTAGTTGAAGCCTTCCTGCTTGAGCATGGCCAGCGCCGGCTCGGTGTCCTTGTGCACGCGGCCGATCACGTTGCGCGCTGCCTCGGACAGGAAGCAGGTGTACAGCGGAAACTTCGGCATCAGTTCGGCAATGAACGACTTGTTGCCCACGCCGGTGAGGTAGTCGGCCTGGCTGAACTCCATCTTGAAGAAGTGCCGGCCCAGGCTTTCCCAGAATGGCGAACGCCCCTGCTCGTCGGACATGCCCCGCATTTCGGCGATGATCTTCTTGCCGAACAGCTCGGGGAACTCGGCGATGAACAGCATGCGCGCCCGCGACAGCAGACGGCCGTTGAGGCCGGAGCGGTAGTCGCTGCGCAGGAACAGCGAGCACAGCTCGGAGTTGCCGGTCAGGTCGTTGGCCAGGAACAGGGTGGGGATTTCGCGGTAGATCTTCAGCTCCTGCGAGGCGCTGACGGTCAGGCCGACCCGGTAGTTGTACCAGGGCTCGCGCAGGCCGACGGCACCGGCGATGGCACTGATGCCCACGACCATGCCTTCGTCGTTTTCCAGCACGAACAGGTAGTCGGTGTCGGCGCGCTCGGCTTCGCCACGGAAGCTTTTTTCCGCCCAGCCAACGCGATGCCCCAGGCGCTCTTCGTTGGCCGGCAGCGTGGTCAGCCCGGTGGTCCCGGTGCTGCGTGCCAATTCGATCAACGCAGGCAAATCGCTGCTGCGTACAGGACGAACGATCATGCTATCTCCTTGTGCGACGGCGGCGGCCGGCGCGAAACTCTGCTAACGCATCAATCCGCAAACGTCTGTTGCCAGACCTCAGACCGCGACCAGGCGCACGCTGGCGCCCTCGCCCACCCCCAGCGCATCGGCGGCCGCCAGGCTCAGGCTGACCGGCTTGCCGGGCACCCAGTCCAGGTCCAGCAGCACTGCGCGGTAGTCCTGCAACTGGCCATTGCACACCAGGTATGGGCGCCCGCCCTTGACCGGGGCGTCCTCGAGCTTCACCGGCACCACCCGGCTCTGGGCGATCGAGCGGATACCCGAGGTACGCGCATGCAGGGTCGGGCCGCCGTCGAAGATGTCGATGTAGTGCTCGGTCTCGAAGCCTTCGCGCATGAGGATGTCGAAGGTAATCTGCGCCCGCGGGTGCACCTGGCCCATGGCTTCCTGCGCCAGGTCAGGCAGCAGCGGCACATAGATCGGGTAGTGCGGCATCAGCTCGGCGAGGAAGGTGCGGCTCTTGAGGCCGCACAGGCGTTCGGCATCGGCGTAGTTGAGGTCGAAGAAGTTGCGACCGATGGCATCCCAGAACGGTGATTCACTCTGCTCGTCGCTGTAGCCGACGATCTCGGTCACCACCGAATCGGCGAAGCGCTCCGGGTGCGAAGCCATGAACAACAGGCGACCACGTGAATTGAGCTCGGCCCAGCCACTGTTCACCAGCTCCGGCAGTACATAAAAGCTGGTCAGCAGGCTGTTGCCGGTCAGGTCGTGGCACAGCGAAAGCACGTGGATCTTGTTGTGGATCTTCAGCTCGCGCGAGGCGTGCACGAAGGTTTCGTTACGAAAGCTGTAGAACGGCTCGGAGTAGCCGGCCGAGGCGACGATCGCCGAGCAGCCTGCCAGCTTGCCGGTTTCGCTGTCTTCAAGGACGAAGAAGTAGCTTTCCTCGCCATTGAAGCTGACCTCGGCGGCGAAGGAAGTCTCGGAAGCGGCGATCTTGTCGCCCAGGCGAGCAGCGTCGTCCGGCAGCGAGGTGACACCAATGGGGCTGTCTGCAGCCATGCGCTGCACTTCGTTCAGATCAGCCATTTGCGCGGGGCGCATCACCAGCATGGTGTCACTCCTTTGGAATACGGGCCGCTCACGGCGGCACGAAAAAACGGCAGGTGCACCGGCACCTGCACGGGAATCGGGTATCGCCGGCCCGCAGGCAGCGCGGGAGCCGGCGAAGGGACCTCAGGCCGTTCAGGCCTGGGTCAGGGTGGCCACGGCGCGCTCGAAGCGATCCAGGCCTTCATCGATATCGGCGTCTTCAACCACCAGGCTTGGGGCAAAGCGGACCACATCCGGGCCGGCCTGCAGCACCATCACACCTTCCTTCTCGGCGGCGTTGAGCACGTCCTTGGCCTTGCCTTTCCAGGCGTCGGCGAGCACGCAGCCCAGCAACAGGCCAACGCCACGCACCTGGGTGAATAGCTGGTATTTCTGGCCGATCTGCTCCAGGCGCACCTTGAAACGCTCGTGCTTGGCCTTGATGCCAGCCAGGGTTTCCGGGGTGTTGACCACGTCCAGCACTGCGCAGGCGACGGCGCAACCCAGCGGGTTGCCGCCATAGGTGGTGCCGTGGGTGCCGACGGCCAGGTGCTTGGCCAGCTCGGTGGTGGTCAGCATGGCGCCGATCGGGAAGCCGCCGCCCAGGCTCTTGGCGCTGGTCAGGATATCCGGCGTCACACCGTAGTGCTGGTAGGCATACAGCGAACCGGTACGGCCCACGCCGGTCTGCACTTCGTCGAAGATCAGCAGGGCGTTGTGTTCGTCACACAGTTTGCGCGCGCCTTCCAGGTAGGCCTTGTCAGCCGGTACCACGCCGCTCTCGCCTTGAATCGGCTCGATCACCACGGCGCAGGTCTTGTCGGAAATCTGTGCCCTCAGCGCTTCCAGGTCGTTGTACGGCACGTGGCTGATGCCGGTGATCTTCGGACCGAAGCCGTCGGAATACTTCGGCTGGCCACCGACGCTGACGGTAAACAGGGTACGGCCGTGGAAGCTGTTCACGGTGGAAATGATTTCGTGTTTTTCCGGGCCGAAGCGGTCATGAGCAACGCGCCGGGCCAGCTTGAACGCGGCCTCGTTGGCCTCGGCGCCGGAGTTGCAGAAGAACGCACGGTCGGCAAAGGTGGCGTCCACCAGCTTGTGGGCCAGGCGCAGCGCCGGCTCGTTGGTGAACACGTTGGATACGTGCCAGAGGGTGTTGGCCTGCTCGGTCAGGGCCTTGACCAGTGCCGGGTGGCAGTGGCCCAGGGCGTTGACCGCGATGCCGCCGGCAAAGTCGATCAGCTCACGACCTGACTGGTCCCAGACACGGGAACCCTCGCCTCGCACAGGAATGAAGGCCGCCGGAGAATAGTTGGGAACCATGACCTGGTCGAAATCGGCACGTTGCACCGGGGCTTGCTCAACGGACATCTGAGTCTCCTGAAGAGGAACGCTGGCCTGGAAGTGGCGAGCGATGGGGGGATTGTAAGGACTGATCCGCGCCTGTCCTTGCGGCCAAGCGACAACTTGTTACAGCGCAAAACCCAGTTTTGACAAGGCTTTCGGCAATGCGACAAACACTGTCGCAATCGCGCAGTGTACGGGAGAGAGGGGGCTGGGTGAACGGGTGTTCACATTAAGAAAGGCGCTGCCTGCACTGGCCTCTTCGCGGACACGCCCGCGAAAGGGCCGGCATAGGAGAAGGAAATATCAGCCTTTTTCGGCAGGCGCCGAGCTCAGTTCGAACGGGCTGCTGCTACGCCGCTGGTTACGATCTTCCCGTGGCGTTGCGCCAAAGAAGTTGCGGTAGGCACTGGAAAAATGCGGCCCCGACGAGAAGCCACAGGACAGCCCGATCTGGATAATCGACTTGCTGGTCTGCATCAGCATCTGCCGCGCCTTGTTCAGCCGCAGCTCCAGGTAATACTGGCTCGGCACGCGGTTCAGGTACTGCTTGAAAATTCGCTCCAGTTGCCGGCGCGACACGCACACGTGCTGGGCAATTTCGTCAGTGGTCAGCGGCTCTTCGATGTTGGCTTCCATCAGCAGCACCGCCTGGGTCAGCTTGGGATGGCTCGAGCCCAGGCGGTTCTGCAGCGGAATGCGCTGGCGCTCGCCACCCTCGCGGATGCGCTCGACCACCAGTTCCTCCGACACCGCCCCGGCCAGCTCCGCCCCGTGGTCACGGGCCAGCACCGCCAGCAACAGGTCGGTCACGGCCATACCACCACAGGCAGTCAGGCGATCGCGGTCCCAGTCGAACAGGTGGCTGGTAGCGATGACTTTGGGAAAGCGCTCGGCAAAATCATCCTGCCAGCGCCAGTGCACTGCAGCCCGGTAACCGTCAAGCAGTCCCAGCATCGCCAAGGGGTAGACCCCGGCTGACAGGCCGCCGATCACGCAGCCACTGCGCGCCAGGTGCTTGAGCGCCGCCGACAACGCCGCCCCCACCGCCGGCGGCTGCTCGTCAGCCAGCAGGAACAGCTTGTGGCACCCTTCGAGACGGCCGTTCCACGGCTCGCCCGGCAAACGCCAGTTGCCCTCCTGCGCCGGCTCCGCCTGCAGGAAGAGCAGCTCGTAGACCACCTCGGGGTGCACCCGCTGCGCCACCTGCAACACTTCCTCGGCCAGCGCCAGGGTCAAAGGCCTGGTGCTGGGCCAGATGAGAAAACCGATTCGCTGGGTGGTCATAGGGTACGGTCCGAAACCTGAGGTCGTTCGAGTCTGTGCGCCGGGTCAGGCTGCGCTCGCCGCGCAGCATGCCCTATTCTGGTGCAAAATTGCAGTTTTTACTTCAGGCTGCCGGAGAGGAACTGCTTCAGACGCTCCGACTGCGGGTTGGCCAGCACTTCGCGCGGGCAGCCGGTTTCCTCGACCAGGCCCTTGTGCAGGAACACCAGCTGGTTGGACACCTCGCGGGCAAAGCCCATTTCGTGGGTCACCACCACCATGGTGCGGCCTTCCTGGGCCAGCGCCTGCATTACCTTGAGCACATCGCCGACCAGTTCCGGGTCCAGCGCCGAGGTCGGCTCGTCGAACAGCATGACCTCCGGCTCCATGGCCAGCGCCCGGGCAATTGCCACACGCTGCTGCTCGCCGCCGGACATATGCCCAGGGAAGGCGTCCTTGCGATGGGCGACACCCACCTTGGCCAGGTAGTGCTCGGCCTTTTCCAGGGCCTCCTTGCGGTTCACGCCCAGCACGTGCACCGGCGCTTCGATGATGTTTTCCAGCGCAGTCATGTGCGACCACAGGTTGAAGTGCTGGAACACCATCGACAGGCGCGAGCGCATGCGCTGCAACTGACGCGGATCGGCGGCCTTGAGTGCGCCATCCTTGCCTGGTACCAGCTTCAACTCTTCGTTGTTGAGCAGGATCTTGCCGGCGTGCGGCTGCTCCAGCAGGTTGATGCAGCGCAGGAAGGTCGACTTGCCCGAACCGCTGGAGCCGATGATGCTGATGACATCGCCTGCCTTGGCCGACAGGGACACGCCCTTGAGCACTTCATGGCTGCCGTAGCGCTTGTGCAGGTCTTGGACTTCGAGTTTGTACATGCTGTCGATTCTCACAAAGCGGTCAGTGCTTGCGCGGCGCCAGGTAGCCGAGCCAGCGGCGTTCGGCCATCTTGAACAGGCGCACCAGGATGAAGGTCAGGCACAGGTAGAACACGCCCGCCGTGATGTAGGCCTCGAAAGGCAGGTAGTACTGGGCATTGACCGTACGCGCAGCGCCAGTGATGTCGATCAGGGTGACGATCGACGCCAGACTGGTGGTCTGCAGCATCATGATCACTTCGTTGCTGTACTGCGGCAGCGCGCGGCGCAGGGCCGACGGCAGCAGGATGCGCCGGTACATCTTCATGCGCGACATGCCCATGGCCTTGGCCGCCTCGATTTCGCCATGGGGCGTGGCCTTGAGGCTGCCGGCGATGATTTCGGCGGTGTAGGCACTGGTGTTGATGCCGAACGCCAGGCAGGCGCAGAAGGTAGCGCTGGACAGCAGCGGCCACAGAAAGCTTTCGCGCACCGCCTCGAACTGCGCCAGGCCGTAGTAGATCAGGAACAGCTGCACCAGCATCGGCGTGCCACGGATCACGTAGGTGTACAGCCACGCCACGAGATTGACCGCTGGCTGTCTGGAAACCCGCATCAGGCCCAGCGGAATGGCCGCCAGCAGGCCGAAGAACAGCGAGATCGCCAGCAGCTTGAGGGTGGTCAGCAGGCCGCCGAAGTACATCGGCAACGCCTCCCAGACGACGTTGTAGTCGAAGATCATAGTTCAGCCACCTTGACGCCCACCGAGTAGCGGCGCTCGAGATACTTCAGGGCCAGCAGCGAGATGCTGGTCAGCACCAGGTACAGGGCCGCCACTGCCAGGAAGAAGGTGAAAGGCTCGCGGGTGGCGTCGGCCGCCTGCTTGGCCTTGAACATCATGTCCTGCAGGCCCACGACCGAAATCAGTGCAGTGGCCTTGGTCAGCACCAGCCAGTTGTTGGTGAAGCCCGGGATCGCCAGGCGAATCATTTGCGGCACCTGGATGCGGAAGAACACCTGGCGGTTGCTCATGCCATATGCCACACCCGCTTCGGCCTGGCCCTTCGGAATACCGAGGAATGCACCGCGGAAGGTTTCCGAGAGGTAGGCGCCAAAGATGAAGCCCAGGGTACCGATACCGGCGATCAGCGGATTCAGGTCGATGTAGTCTTCATAGCCGAGCAGCGGCGCTACCCGGTTGATGATGTCCTGCCCGCCGTAGAAGATCAGCAGGATCAGGACCAGGTCCGGAATGCCACGAATCACCGTGGAATACAGATCGCCCAGCCAAGCCAGCCAGCGCACCGGCGACAAGCGCAGCGCCACACCGATCAGGCCGAGCACGATGGCCAGGGCCATCGACGACAGGGCGAGCTGAAGCGTCAGCCACGCCCCGTCGAGGATGACTGCCCCGTAGCCTTTCAACATGATGAGGTCCTCGACCTAGAGAATGAAAAATGGTGCAAACCTCAGAGCCTCTGCTGTTTGCACCATTGCACAGGTGAAACCCGACGTCTTAGTTCGAGTCTGGACCGTAGATATCGAAGTTGAAGTACTTCTTCTCGATTTCTTTGTACTTGCCGTTGGCACGGATGGCATCGATGGCCGCGTTGATGCGGTCGACGTTGGCCTTGTCACCCTTGCGCACGGCAATGCCGATGCCGTCACCGAAGTACTTGGCGTCGGTGAAGGACGGGCCTACGAAGGCGAAGCCCTTGCCGGCGTCGGTCTTGAGGAAGCCGTCTTCCAGCAGGGTGGCGTCAGCCACGGTGCCATCGAGGCGGCCAGCTGCCACGTCCAGGTAGATTTCGTTCTGGGTGCCGTAAGGAACCACGGTGGCACCTTTGGCGCCCAGCACTTCCTTGGCGAAGCGGTCGTGGATCGAGCCGCGCTGCACACCAATCTTCTTGCCCTTGAGTTCATCCAGGCTGTCGCTGACGGCGGTGCCTTCCTTCATCACCAGGCGCGCCGGGGTCAGGTAGTAGCGCTTGGTGAAGTCGACCGATTTCTTGCGGTCGTCGGTGATCGACATGGACGACAGGATGGCGTCGATCTTGCGCACCTTCAGCGCCGGGATCAGGCCGTCGAATTCCTGCTCGACCCAGGTGCACTTGGCTTTCATCTCTTCGCACAGCGCGTTGCCGATGTCGTAGTCAAAACCGGCGATGCTGCCATCAGGTTGCTTGAAGGCAAAGGGTGGGTAGGCGGCCTCGATACCGATTTTCAACGGTTTTTCATCGGCCTGCGATACCAGGGAAAACACGGACAGCGCCAGGGCGCCAAGCAGTGCGAGCTTCTTCATCAGGTAACTCCATCGGTACGGGGCAATACAAGGCAGGTAACGGCTGCCCGATATGCGAATGGGTACAACGCGAGCCGCGCAGGGTATCGACCAAGGTCGCAGACCACGAGCGTGTGAGTGGCATTCTAGCGACAGCCCGGTAGTCGATATTTCTTCAAAGCGACAACTACTTACAGAAGCGCCTGAAACCGCTGCGGGCGATGTTGACAGCCAGTGCAAAATATGCAAAAGCGCAAGAAATAGAACCTATAGACCTAGCAATTCCCGGGCCTATTATTGGCAAAGCCTTGTAGTACGGCAAGTGTAGCGTGTTGCGCGGGGAAAAATGCCAGCGAAATGCACCGAAACGAAGCGGAATTGTTTCCTGGCGCCCCGATGACGTGCGCCAACGGTGACAGAACAGTTACCGATGAATGTCGGGTAACAGTAAAGCAAAAACCCCGCCGGTTGCCCGGGCGGGGTTCTTGTGTGGGAGCGGGCGTGCCCGCGAAGCAGGCGGCGCGGTGGATGGCACCGGCTGCGCCGGTGTTCGCGGGCGCGCCCGCTCCCACACGCGGCTGTTATGCCGAAGCCAGGCTCATGGCCTTGTGGGTATCGATCAGGTGCTGCACCACGCTCGGGTCGGCCAAGGTCGAGATATCGCCCAGGGCATCGTACTCACCCGTGGCAATCTTGCGCAGGATACGGCGCATGATCTTGCCCGAACGGGTCTTCGGCAGCCCCGGCGCCCACTGGATCACATCCGGCGAGGCGATCGGGCCGATCTCCTTGCGCACCCAGTTCTTCAGCTCCAGGCGCAACTGCTCGCTGGCCTCGATACCGGCATTAAGGGTGACATACACATAAATGCCCTGCCCCTTGATGTCGTGCGGCACACCCACCACCGCCGCCTCGGCCACTTTCGCATGGGCCACCATGGCGCTTTCGATCTCGGCAGTGCCCATGCGGTGACCGGACACGTTCAGCACGTCATCCACGCGACCGGTGATCCAGTAGTAGCCATCCTCGTCGCGGCGCGCACCGTCGCCGGTGAAGTACATGCCACGGAAGGTCTTGAAGTAGGTGTCGACGAAACGGTCGTGGTCGCCGTACAGCGAGCGCGACTGCCCCGGCCAGGAATCGAGGATCACCAGGTTGCCCTCGGCGGCGCCCTCGATCAGGTTGCCCAGGTTGTCCACCAGTGCCGGCACCACGCCGAAGAACGGACGGGTTGCCGAACCCGGCTTGAGGCCGGTAGCGCCCGGCAGCGGGCTGATCAGGATGCCGCCGGTCTCGGTCTGCCACCAGGTGTCGACGATCGGGCAACGCTCCTTGCCCACAGCCTTGTAGTACCAGTTCCAGGCTTCCGGGTTGATCGGCTCACCCACCGAGCCAAGCAGACGCAGGCTGGAGCCATCGGCACCGGCAACCGCGGCCTCGCCTTCGGCCATCATCGCGCGGATGGCGGTTGGCGCGGTGTACAGGATGTTGACCTTGTGCTTGTCGATGATCTTCGACACACGGGTGATGTCCGGGTAGTTCGGCACGCCTTCGAACAGCAGGGTGGTGGCGCCATTGGCCAGCGGGCCGTAGACGATGTAGCTGTGGCCAGTGACCCAACCCACGTCGGCGGTGCACCAGTACACCTCGCCCGGGCGATAGTCGAACACGCGTTCATGGGTCAGCGCGGCGTACACCAGGTAGCCGCCGGTAGTGTGCAGTACACCCTTGGGCTTGCCAGTGGAGCCGGAGGTATAAAGGATGAACAGCGCTTCCTCGGCGCCCATCTCCTTCGGCGCGCAGTGGCTGGAAGCCACTTTCATCAGGTCTTCGTACCAGATGTCGCGGTGCTGGTGCCAGGCTATGTCGCCACCGGTGCGCTTGCACACGATGATCTTCTGCACGCTGCTGGTTTCCGGGTTGGTCAGCGCCAGGTCGACGTTGGCCTTGAGCGGGGTACGGCGACCGCCGCGCACGCCTTCGTCGGCGGTAATCACGATCTTGGACTTGCAGTCGATGATACGGCCGGCCAGCGCCTCGGGCGAGAAGCCACCGAACACCACCGAGTGGATCGCACCGATACGGGCACAGGCCAGCATGGCGACCACGGCTTCGGGGATCATCGGCATGTAGATGGTGACCACGTCACCGCGGTGCACATCCTGGCCACGCAGGGCGTTGGCGAACTTGCAGACTTGCTCGTGCAGTTCGCGGTAGGTGATGTTGCGGTGCTCGGAAGGGTCGTCACCCTCCCAGATGATGGCCAACTGGTCGCCGCGCTCTTCGAGGTGGCGGTCCAGGCAGTTGGAGGAAACGTTCAGAGTGCCGTCGGCGAACCATTTGATATCGACGTGGTGGTCGTCGAAAGAGGTCTGCTTGACCTTGGTGAATGGCTTGATCCAGTCGATGCGCTGGGCCTGCTCGCGCCAGAAGCCGTCCGGGTTGATCACCGACTGCTGGTACATGGCCTTGTAGGTGGCCTCGTCGGTCAGGGTAGTGGCCGCAACCTCGGGACGAACGGGATACAGTGGAGCCGCACTCATCTGTGTTACCTCGGTGTAATAGTTGTTTTTGTATGGAACCGTTTGTAACTGTACCAGAGCAACAAAAGCCATTCGACGTTGGTAGTAATTTGGTACGCCCGTCCCGGCAAAGCGCTCTGGCATGCGGATTACAGCCCTGACCACGAAAAAACGGGGGCTTTAGCAGAAGATTGTTACAGATTTTGCCAAAACACTTTATCAAAAGACCCACTGTTTCGGCCTTCGCCCCAGCCATAAAATTCACTTCGCCAGCAACGGCAAGGCGATTAACAACTGGTAACAGCCCCCACGAAGGCAAGCGTTAATCCCCATCCAAACCCGATAGTTAAAACCAGCAATACTCGCGGCGCCATAAGCGCCGCGTGCCCCCTCACGACCTTAGACAGGTAAATTGAAAATGAAAGCTTTACTGGTATTGGTACTTGGCAGTCTTTGCGGCGCGGCGATGGCCGGCGAAGCCAAAGATGCCGAGCAGATTCCGGTTGAACAGTACAGTTACTCGCAGCACCTGGACATTGCCCGCGTCATTTCCATGAGCGAAGTGCCCAATGTGTGCGAAGTCGTGCCAGCCCGCATGACCTACGAGGACTCCAAGGGCCAGAAGCACATTCTCGAATACCGCGTGATGGGGAACGGCTGCTCGAACGGCTGATACCTTGTGGATTGGGGGCCCTGCGGGCCCCATTCGCGGGCTTGCCCGCTCCCACAGGTACAGCGCCTGCCTTGAATCTGGCGCGGTACCTGTGGGAGCGGGCAAGCCCGCGAAGAATATTGCACCTGATTAACAGGTTATTGACCGCTTGTTAATCTGCAGACTTGCCAAGCGAGTAATCCCTCAACTTGTTGGCAATGGTCGTATGCGAAACACCCAGTCTTTTACCTAAAGCCCGGCTACTCGGAAACTCCCCCATCAAACTTTCCAGCACCGCTTTTTCAAAGCGCCCGACAATTTGCGAAAGATCTCCATCCAGCGAAAACTCACCCAACGGCTGGCGCACACCATAATCCGGCAAACGGATATGTTCACTTTTGACTACGCCGCCTTCGCATAACGAAACCGCCTGGAACAATACGTTTTCCAACTGCCTGACATTACCCGGCCAATGGTACTGCCCAAGTTTGTCCATCGCCGCCGGCGCCAGGCGTGGCATGGCGCAGCCGATCTGCCGGCTGGCCTGGTCGAGAAAGTGCTGCACCAGCCCTTCCAGGCCATCCATGCATTCGCGCAAGGGTGGAATGTGCAGCGACAACACATTGAGCCGGTGATACAGGTCCTGGCGAAACTCGCCACGGGCACACAATTCGGACAGATCCACCTGGGTCGCGCAGATCACCCGCACATCCAGATACACCTCTTCATCACTGCCTACGCGGCGGAAGCAGCCATCCTGCAGAAAACGCAGCAGCTTCACCTGAAGACGCGGGCTCATCTCCCCTACCCCGTCAAGGAACAGCGTGCCACCGGCGGTCAGCTCCAGCAGCCCCAGCTTGCCCTCGGCTCGCGCCCCTTCGAATGCCCCGGGGCCGTAGCCGAACAGCTCGGTTTCGGCCATCGACTCGGGCAACCCGGCGCAATTGAGCGCCATCAATGGCGACTGGCCGCGCGGGCTGGCCAGGTGGCAGGCACGCGCCAGCAGCTCCTTGCCGGTGCCAGTCTCGCCCTCGATCAGCAATGGCGCATCCAGCGGCGCCATGCGCCGCGCCTCGCGTACCACCGCCGCCATCACCCGCGAGCTCTGGAAGATGCTGTCGAAACCGCGCAGCTCCTGCTTGCGCACGTTGTAGATGCGCTCACCGATACGGTCGGCGCGGTGCAGGGTCAACACTGCCCCGGCCAGCGCCTCGCTGTCGTCATGCTCGGACTGCAGCGGCGCGATGTCGGCGAGGAACACATCGCCCTTGACCTTGATGCGCAGGCCGTTTATGCGCGACTTGTTGGCCCGCACCAGCTCTGGCAGGTCGAAGTCCTCCACATAGCGTGCCAGCGGCATGCCCGGCACCTCGTCTACCCGCACCCCCAGCAACTGCGCAGCGGCACGGTTGGCGGCGACGATACTGCCGCCCATGTCGATCGACAGCACCGGGAAGTCCAGCGCCCCGAGCAGCGCATTCAGCTCCATGTGCCGGCGCTCGCTGGGCATCAGCCCCACGCGCTTGACGCCAAACACCCCGGCGATGGCCTCGAACTTCGGCCGCAGCGCCTGGAACTGCAAATTGATCAGGTTCGGGCAATGCAGGTAGATGGCGTTGCCATGGTCACCGCCCACCTCGCCGCGCAGCACGTTGATGCCGTACTCCACCAGCAGGTTGAGGATGTCGCGCAGGATGCCAATACGGTTCTGGCAATGCACTTTGATACGCATGAGGGCTCTCGAAGCGCCAATGTTTTTCAACACCGCGCGGAAAAGTCGTAAAGATAAGCTGACAAAAACAGCCGAAGCTTCAGCCAGATGCCTCGGATTTTCCGACACCTGCGCATTTTTGTAAAATTATCGTTACGAAAATACCGCCCAAAGCCAGCACCGGCCGTTGACCCACCCCGTGCAAAGCGGCCAGCGAAGGGATATTCCTTAGGCATGTCCTGTACATAACAAGAAAAGCCCTCACCAGGAGAGCCACATGAAACAGACGCAATACGTGGCACGCGAGCCCGATGCGCATGGTTTTATCGATTACCCGCAGCAAGAGCATGCGGTATGGAACACCCTGATCACCCGCCAGCTGAAAGTGATCGAAGGCCGTGCGTGCCAGGAATACCTGGACGGCATCGACCAGCTCAAGCTGCCCCATGACCGCATTCCGCAGCTGGGAGAGATCAACAAGGTGCTGGGCGCCACCACCGGTTGGCAGGTTGCCCGGGTCCCGGCGCTGATCCCCTTCCAGACCTTCTTCGAACTGCTGGCCAGCAAGCGCTTCCCGGTAGCTACCTTCATCCGCACCCCGGAAGAGCTGGACTACCTGCAGGAGCCCGATATCTTCCATGAGATCTTCGGCCACTGCCCGCTACTGACCAACCCTTGGTTCGCCGAATTCACCCACACCTATGGCAAGCTCGGCCTGGCCGCGACCAAGGAACAACGGGTGTACCTGGCGCGCCTGTACTGGATGACCATCGAGTTCGGCCTGATGGAAACCGCGCAGGGCCGCAAGATTTATGGCGGCGGCATCCTCTCGTCACCCAAAGAGACCGTCTACTGTCTGTCTGACGAGCCCGAGCACCAGGCCTTCGACCCGATCGAGGCGATGCGTACACCGTACCGCATCGACATTCTGCAGCCGCTGTATTTCGTGCTACCGAACATGAAGCGTCTGTTCGACCTGGCCCACGAAGACATCATGGGCATGGTTCACAAAGCCATGCAGCTGGGCCTGCACGCACCGAAATTTCCACCCAAGGTCGCTGCCTGAGCGACTTTGCCGATAACAACTCGAACCGGAAAACACCACATGAATGCCTTGAACCAAGCCCATTGCGAAGCCTGCCGCGCCGACGCACCGAAGGTCACCGACGAAGAACTGGCCGAGCTGATTCGCGAAATCCCGGACTGGAACATCGAAGTACGTGACGGCCACATGGAGCTGGAGCGCGTGTTCCTGTTCAAGAACTTCAAGCACGCCCTGGCGTTCACCAATGCCGTAGGCGAGATCGCCGAAGCCGAAGGCCATCACCCGGGCCTGCTGACCGAGTGGGGCAAGGTCACCGTGACCTGGTGGAGCCACTCGATCAAAGGCCTGCACCGCAACGACTTCATCATGTGTGCGCGTACTGACGAAGTTGCGAAAACGGCAGAAGGCCGCAAGTAAGCACTGAGAAAATGGGGCCGCTTCGCGCCCCTTCGCGGGCCGGCCCGCTCCCACAGTGACCGCGTCGCCCCTGGCTTTCGTGACTTCCTGTGGGAGCGGGCAAGCCCGCGAAGGGGCGCGAAGCGGCCCCAGTTTTTTGCAGGATAACTGTCCGCTGTTCGCCCGCAAAACCGACAAACGATCGGCAAAAAATCCAAACTGTCATTCAGACTTGTGTATCCTGCCCCTGCTTCGCGAAGCTTAAACGCGCCTGGCGCAGACTTTTCACTCACACTTGCGAGGAACGACGAGATGCATGAAATCCCGAATCTTCCCTTCCCAAGCCTGAACCCAGAAGAGCCAACCGTGACCGTTCACGCCGAACCGGCAACCGCCGTCGAGCAGGATGGTGACGATCAATCCAGCGCTGACCAGGAATAACCGCGCGTCCCCCCGACTGTGTGAAAACGGCTGACCTGCGGGCCACCCCCGTCATCACGTTTTCACACCGTCCAGAACCCACGTAGGCCCTCATGCCCCACTCACCGCGCCCCCTTGCGGTCACCCTGCAAGTCGTCTCCATCGTCCTCTTCACCTTCATCGGCTACCTGAACATCGGCATCCCGTTGGCCGTATTGCCCGGCTACGTGCACAACGACCTGGGCTTCAGTGCCGTGGTCGCGGGCCTGGTGATCAGCGTGCAGTACCTGGCCACCCTGCTCAGCCGCCCCACCGCCAGCCGCATCATCGACAACCACGGCAGCAAGAAAGCCGTCATGTATGGCCTGGCCGGCTGCGGGCTCAGCGGGGTCTTCATGCTGGCCTGCGCCTTTCTCAGCCACCTGCCGTGGCTGAGCCTGGCCTGCCTGCTGCTCGGCCGCCTGGTGCTCGGCAGCGCCGAAAGCCTGGTGGGCTCCGGTGCGATTGGCTGGGGCATTGGCCGGGTGGGTGCCACAAACACGGCCAAGGTCATCTCCTGGAACGGCATCGCCAGCTATGGCGCGCTGGCCATTGGCGCCCCGCTGGGCGTGCTGATGGTCAAGGCCCTAGGCCTGTGGAGCATGGGCGTGAGCATCATCCTGCTGTGTGCGCTCGGGCTGCTGCTGGCCTGGCCCAAGCGGGCCGCACCGATCGTCAGCGGCGTGCGCCTGCCGTTCCTGCGTGTGCTGGGCAAGGTGTTCCCGCATGGCTCGGGGCTAGCGCTGGGCTCGATCGGCTTTGGCACCATTGCCACCTTCATTACCCTGTATTACGCCAGCCGCGGCTGGGCCAATGCGGCGCTGACCCTGAGCCTGTTCGGCGCCGCCTTCATAAGTGCACGGCTGTTGTTCGGCAACCTGATCAACCGGATTGGCGGGTTCCGGGTGGCAATCGCCTGCCTGTCGGTGGAAACGCTTGGGCTGCTGATGCTGTGGCTGGCGCCCAGCGCCGAGATGGCATTGGCAGGGGCGGCGTTGAGCGGGTTCGGCTTCTCGCTGGTGTTCCCGGCATTGGGCGTGGAGGCGGTGAACCAGGTGTCGGCGGCCAACCGCGGGGCGGCGGTGGGGGCGTATTCGCTGTTCATCGATTTGTCGCTGGGAGTGACCGGGCCGCTGGTAGGCGCGGTGGCGGCGGGGTTCGGGTTTGCTTCGATGTTTTTGTTTGCGGCAGCAGCAGCGGCTTGCGGGCTGGCGTTGAGCCTGTATCTGTACCGCCAGGCGCGACGGGGACGAAACAGAGCGCAAGAAGCCTGAATTCGTAGTGCCTGCACTGGCCCTATCGCCGGCAAGCCAGCTCCCACAGGGGTAGCACATGACCTGAGATCAATGCGGTCGGTGTGGGAGCTGGCTTGCCGGCGATGGGCTGCGAGGCAGCCCCCGACGCCCTGAGACCTAGCGCTTGGCGTACTGCAGCACCACTTCCAGCGGGTGGCGCATCTGCCGCTCGGTCATGCGCTTGACCTGGCTACGGCACGAGTAGCCCGTTGCCAACGGCTCGCCTTCCTTGTCCAGCTTGGTCGCCCACGACTGCTCGAAGATGGTCCGCGAGGTATCCTGGTTGCGCGCCTCGTGCCCATAGGTACCGGACATACCGCAGCAGCCAGTCGCCTCGGTCACCAGCTTCAGGCCCAGGCGAGCGAACACCTGCTCCCACTGCCTGGTGCTGGCCGGCACGTTGGTCTTCTCGGTGCAATGCGCCATCAGGCGGAAATTGCCCGGCGCGGTCGGCGCCTGCTCAGGCAGCACATCCATCAGCCACTCCTGCGGCAACAGCACCTGCGGGCAACCATCCAGGCCCGGTACCTTCTGGTACTCCTGGCGATACACCAGGGTCATCGCCGGGTCCAGGCCCACCAGCGGCACACCACAGTCGGCCAGGGCCTTGAGCTGGGTGGCATTGCGAATCGCTGCCTTGGCGAACGCACCGAGGAAGCCCTGCACGTGCAGCGGCTTGCCGTTGGCGCTGTACGGCGCCAGGAACACCCGGTGGCCCAAACGGTGGGCCAGGTCGATGAAGGCCGACAGCAGCGGCGTTTCGAAATAACGGGTAAAGGCGTCCTGCACCAGCACGATGCTGCGCTCGCGCTGGGCCGGGGTCAGCTCACGCAGGGCCGGTACCGTGGCCACGCCGACGCGGCAGCGGGTCAGGGTGGCCTGGAAGTTGAAGCGGCTGATCAGTGGGCTGTCGACCATGCCGACCTTGTCGGCCAGCAGCTTGCTCACCCACTTCGAGCCCATCACTGCGTTATACAGCCCGGGCGCATGGGCCAGGTACGGGATGGTGAATTCCAGCGAGCCAATCAGGTAGTCACGCAGCGGGCGCTGGTAGCGGCCGTGGTACAGCTCGAGGAAGCGCGAACGGAAATCCGGCACGTTGACCTTGATCGGGCACTGCCCGGCGCACGACTTGCACGCCAGGCAGCCGGCCATGGCATCGTACACCTCATGGGAGAAGTCTTCCTGGCCCTGGCTACGCGCACGGTTGTTGCGCAGGCGCGCCGGCAGGCCCTTGAGCCACGAGACCTTGTTGCGCGCGGCAGCCAGCACATCGATGTCGGCCTCGCCCTGCAGGCGCAGCCACTCGCGCATCAACGAGGCACGGCCCTTGGGCGAATGCTGGCGTTCACGGGTGGCCTTCCACGATGGGCACATGGCGTCGTTGGGGTCGTAGTTGTAGCACGCGCCGTTGCCGTTGCAGTGCACGGCGCTGGGGAAGTCCTGCCACACGCGTTCGTCGATGGTGCGGTCGAGGTCACCGCGCAGGGTTACGCCATCGACCGGGGTCAGGCCCTCGGCGCTGCCCAACGGGGTGCAGATCTTGCCCGGGTTGAGCTGGTTGTGCGGGTCGAAAGCGCCCTTCAGGCGCTGCAGCGCCGGGTACAGCTCGCCAAAGTACTCCGGCACGTATTCCGAACGCAGGCCCTTGCCGTGCTCGCCCCACAGCAAACCGCCATAGCTTTTGGTCAGTGCCGCCACGGCATCGGAAATCGGCTTGACCAGTGCGGCCTGGGCCGGGTCCTTCATGTCCAGTGCCGGGCGCACGTGCAGCACGCCGGCATCGACGTGGCCGAACATGCCATAGGCCAGGCCGTAGCCATCGAGCAGTGCGCGGAACTCGGCGATGTAGTCGGCCAGTTGCTCCGGCGGTACCGCGGTGTCTTCAACGAACGGTTGCGGGCGTACTTCGCCTTCGACGTTGCCCAGCAAGCCCACCGAACGTTTACGCATGGCATAGACGCGGGTCACCGCTTCGGCCCCCTCGGCCAGGGTGTGGCCCAGGCGCTCGACGCTGGTGTCGTTCTGCAGGTGCTGGATGAACGCTTGCACCCTGGCATTGACCTCGGCCGGCTCGTCGCCGCAGAACTCCACCAGGTTGATGCCGAGGGTCGGTCGCTCGGGGTCGGCCGGGAAGTACTCGGCGACGCTGTGCCAGACGATGTCCTTCATCGCCAGCATCAGCACCTTGGAGTCGACGGTCTCGATCGACAGCGGCTTGTGTGCCATCAGCGCGTTTGCATCACGCAGGGCATCCATGAAGCTGGTGTAGCGCACGTTGACCAGCACGGCATACTTGGGGATCGGCAGCACATTGAGCTTGGCTTCGACCACATAGCCCAGCGAGCCCTCGGCGCCGCACAGCACGCTGTTGAGGTTGAAGCGACCCTGCTCGTCGCGCAGGTGGGCCAGGTCGTAGCCGGTCAGGCAACGGTTGAGCTTGGGGAAGGTAGCTTCGATGAGATCAGCCTGGGTTTCGTGGATCTGGCGCGCCATGCGGTACACCTCGCCGACCCGGCCGGGCGCGGCACAGGCCTGCTCCAGCGCGGCATCGTCGATCGGCAGGCTGTGCAGGCGCTCGCCACCGAGCAGCACGCTATGCAGTTCCAGTACGTGGTCGCGGGTCTTGCCATAGGTGCAGCTGCCCTGGCCACTGGCATCGGTGTTGATCATGCCGCCGACTGTGGCGCGGTTGGAGGTGGACAGCTCGGGAGCGAAGAACAGCCCGTGCGGCTTGAGGGCGGCGTTGAGCTGGTCCTTGACGGTACCGGCCTGCACCCGCACCCAGCGCTCCTCGACGTTGATTTCGAGGATCTTGTTCATGTGCCGCGACAGGTCGACGACGATACCGTCGGTCAGCGACTGGCCATTGGTGCCCGTACCGCCGCCGCGCGGGGTCAGCTTCACCTGCTGGAAGCGCTCCTCGGCCATCAGCGTGGCGACCCGCGCCACATCGTCGGCATCCAGCGGGAACACCGCCGCCTGTGGCAAGCGCTGGTAGATCGAGTTGTCGGTGGCCAGCACCGTACGGGTTGCGTAGTCGGCACTGATCTGGCCACGGAAGCCGCTGTTGCGCAGCGCTTCGAGGAATTCGGGGTAGTTGGCGCTCGGGGCAACGGTCGGTAGCTGGGCGATCATCGAAGGATGGCCTCTTGATATTGGCAAATTCACGGGATTCCTGTCGTACCGGCATGGGTGGTGGCATGCGGGGATGACGTACAGGCCAATGTTCCTGTAGTTTCGCTCCAGGGGCAAACGGATAATCCTGCCGCTATTGATGACTTTCATGAATGAATTACCGCCATCTGACCCCGTCCATGTCGCTGCTGCTGGCATTCGAGGCCGCCGCCCGACATGAAAGCTACACCCGTGCCGCCGCCGAGCTGTCGCTCACCCAGAGCGCGGTCAGCCGCCAGGTGCAGGCGCTGGAACAGCAACTGGGCCTCACCCTGTTCCGCCGCGAGGGGCGCCAGGTGCAGCTGACCGATGTCGGCCGCCTGTACCAGCGCGAGCTCAGCGAGGCACTGGGGCGCATCCGCAGCGCCACCTTGCAGGCATTGGCCTACCAGTCGGGGGTGGGCACCTTGCGCCTGGCCACCCTGCCCACCTTTGGCTCGAAATGGCTGCTGCCGCGGTTGCATGCCTTCTACAGCGCCCATCCGGGCATGCTGGTGCACATCCATTCCCGCATCGAAGCCATCAACTTCGACACCAGCGAGATCGATGCGGCCATCGGCGTGGCCAGCCACGACCTGCCCGGGCTGATCTGCCATCGCCTGCATGCCGAGGAACTGGTGGTGATATTGCCGCCGGAGGCTGGCGCGGACAGCCAGGGCTGGTGCCCGACGCGCATCAGTGAAGAGGTGCTGCTGAATGTGGCCAACAACCCGCATGCCTGGGGCGAGTGGTTCTCGCACCATGGCCTGGCGCACCGGGCAATGCGCCTGGGGCCGAGCTTCGAACTGACCTCACACCTGATCCAGGCGGTACGGGCCGGGATCGGCATCGGCCTGGTGCCGCGCATACTGGTGGAAGAGGAACTGGCCAAGGGTGAGCTGTACAGCCCCGGGGAGGCCTTTGCCAGCCAGCGCAGTTATTACCTGATCTATCCCCCGCGCAATGAGGCGCTGCCGTCGCTGCGGGCGTTTCGCAGCTGGTTGCTGGAGCAGATCTGAATGTCTGGGTTGCCTGTACCGGCCCTTTCGCGGGCACGCCCGCTCCCACAGAGGTATCACAGGTCCTGAGTGCTGCGCTGTGGGAGCGGGCGTGCCCGCGAAAGGGGCAGCACAGGCAACAAAAAACCCGAAGCCAGTCACCTGACTTCGGGTTTCTGCAGTCTGCCTGTCGCGCCTTACTTGGCCACGCTACCGGCAGCCTCAAGGGCCTGCGCCTTGCGACGCGGCTTGATCATGTAGGCTACGAACATGGCGAACAGCCACACCGGGATCGCATACACCGAAACCTGGATACCCGGGATCATCAGCATGATGCCCAGGATCAGCACCACGAACGCCAGGCAGATGTAGTTGCCATAGGGGTACCACAGGGCCTTGAACAGCGGCTTCTGGCCGGTGCGGTCCAGGTGCTGGCGGAACTTCAGGTGCGAGTAGCTGATCATCGCCCAGTTGATCACCAGGGTAGCCACCACCAGCGACATCAGCAGTTCCAGCGCGTTCGACGGCATCAGGTAGTTGAGCAGCACCGCAATCAGGGTCACGGCTGCCGACACCAGGATCGAGCGCACCGGTACACCGCGGCTGTCGACCTTGGCCAGCGCCGCCGGGGCGTCACCTTGTTCGGCCATGCCCAGCAGCATGCGGGCGTTGCAGTAGGTACCGCTGTTGTACACCGACAGTGCCGCAGTCAGGACCACGAAGTTCAACAGGTGCGCGGCCACGTCACTGCCCAGCAGCGAGAACACCTGCACGAACGGGCTGCTGCCATAGCTGCCACCGGACGCATCGATGCTGGCGACCAGGTTGTCCCATGGGGTCAGCGACAGCAGCACCACCAGGGCACCGACATAGAAGATCAGGATGCGGTAGATGACCTGGTTGATCGCCTTGGGGATCACGGTCTTCGGCTTGTCGGCCTCGGCGGCGGTGAAGCCGAGCATTTCCAGGCCACCGAAGGAGAACATGATGAAGGCCAGGGCCATCACCAGCCCGCTGACACCGTTCGGGAAGAAGCCGCCATGCGACCACAGGTTGGCCACGGTGGCTTCAGGGCCGCCGCTGCCGCTGGTCAGCAGGTAGGCACCCAGGCCGATCATGCTGACGATGGCCACCACCTTGATGATGGCAAACCAGAATTCGGCCTCACCGAAGAACTTCACGTTCATAAGGTTGATGGCGTTGATCAGCACGAAGAACGCTGCCGCCGTGACCCAGGTGGGGATCTCCGGCCACCAGTAGTGAACATACTTGCCGACCGCCGAAAGCTCCGACATGCCCACCAGGATGTACAGCACCCAGCAATTCCAGCCTGACAGGAAGCCGGCGAAACCACCCCAGTAGGTGTGGGCGAAATGGCTGAAGGAGCCGGCCACCGGTTCTTCGACGATCATTTCACCGAGTTGGCGCATGATCATGAAGGCGATGAAGCCGCAGATGGCGTAGCCAAGGATCATCGACGGGCCGGCGGATTTCATCACGCCTGCCGAGCCGAGGAACAGGCCGGTACCAATTGCACCGCCGAGGGCGATCAACTGGATATGGCGGTTCTTCAGGCCCCGCTTGAGCTCGCCTGAATGCATGTTTTGTCCACTCATGAACGAAGTCACCTGCATTGTTTTTATCTGTGACGGAATCGGACCCACCGCGCTCGTGGCGCAGCGGAATGGGCAAGGTGGTTACCTTGGGTTTCCTGACCTCAGGTGCCGCCGGAGCGGTTCAACCAGGCGTGATCAGGAGTGCGCGGTACGCAAAGGAGTCACAGGTAAAACGCGGCGCACTGTATACCCCTGCAAACGCGCAGGCGTCAACGCGTTGCGTCGTTTCCTCGGGAAAAAACGCAGCGATCCTGTGGTGTGGGCCTTGAAAGGCGGAGTGATCGGCGTACATGGCGCCTCCATTTGTTGTTTTGTCAGCCTGGCTCTGTGGACAGGCTTTTGCACACGGCAATGGCGGCTATAACACCGTGAGGCGGGGGTTTGGGCAAGGGTGGGCGGGGCTTGGCCGGCTGTTTTGGCGGGGAGCCGGCGGCAAGGTTTGTTTACACGATTCGACCTAATCTGAAATCAGGGCTGAAACCGACCACATTCGTACAATTTTCTTTACAAGGTGGTTCGGAAACTTGCCAGTCGTCCGAAAATTCTTTTTATTCAATATCTTGGGGCCGCTTTGCGGCCCCAAATTCTCACAGGCATAAAAAAACCAGCCCGAAGGCTGGTTCTCTTTAAAGCAAAGGCCAATCAGCCACGGGGTTTGCCGCGGCCACGCCCTGCCGGCTTGTCACCTTCAGGCTTGGCCGGGCGCTTGCGCATCTCGCTCGGGCGCTCTGCCACCGTGCTGCCACGGCTGGTCTTGCGTGGGGCCTCTTCACGCGGCTGGCGTGCAGGGCGTTCGCCGGCAGCAGCACCTTCGTGAGCCGGGCGCAGGCTGCGCACGCGCTCACCACGGCCCAACGGGCGAGTGGATTTGCGCTGCAGGCGCTCCATCTTGTCCTTGGCCTTGAGCTTCATGGCTGGCAGCGCCACCGGCTGCAGGCCCACCTCAGCGGCAAGGATGTCGATTTCACCCTGGGTCATTTCACGCCAGCGGCCCATCGGCAGGTCGGAGTTGAGGAACACCGGGCCGAAACGCACGCGCTTCAGGCGGCTGACCACCATGCCCTGGGACTCCCACAGGCGACGCACTTCACGGTTGCGGCCTTCCATCACCACGCAGTGGTACCAGTGGTTGAAGCCTTCGCCACCGGGCGCCTTCTGGATGTCGGTAAACTTGGCTGGGCCGTCTTCCAGCATCACGCCGGCCTTCAGGCGCTCGATCATCTCGTCGTCGACCTCACCACGCACACGTACCGCGTACTCACGGTCCATCTCATAGGACGGGTGCATCAGGCGGTTGGCCAGTTCACCGTCGGTAGTGAACAGCAGCAGGCCGGTGGTGTTGATATCGAGGCGGCCGATGTTGATCCAGCGGCCTTCTTTGGGCCGCGGCAGGCGGTCGAACACGGTCGGGCGGCCTTCCGGGTCGTCACGGGTACAGATTTCGCCATCGGGTTTGTTGTACATGATCACCCGGCGGGTGGCCTCGGCGGCCTCTTCGCGCTTGATCAGCTTGCCATCCACGGCAATGGCGTCGTGCAGGTCGACGCGCTGGCCGAGGGTGGCCTCGACGCCGTTGACCTTGATGCGGCCCTGGCTGATCCAGGCCTCGACGTCACGGCGCGAGCCAACGCCGATGCGCGCCAGCACTTTCTGCAGCTTTTCGCCGGATGGAGGGGTGATTTCGGTATCTTGCAGGTCTTGCTCACTCATCTGGGCACCTCCCGGTGTAGGAATGAAATCAGGGTTTTGACGACGAATGCGCCAAAAGGCCGCGCATCATACGCGGTTCGGTGGGGGAACGCACTGGAGGGTAGTGGGTTTTGTGGGTATTGCGAGGGGTTTCTGCCTAATGGTGGGGTGCTGACAGTGCCGGCCTCTTCGCGGGCTTGCCCGCTCCCACAGGGATATCACAGGTCCTGAGGGCTGCGCAGTACCTGTGGGAGCGGGCGAGCCCGCGAAGAGGCCGGTACTGGCAACAAGGAATCAGGGCAGCGACTTGCCCTCTTCCCCCACCGAGGCCTCAGCCTCTTCCTCGCGCAAGTCATCGAAATCGGTCTTCAGCCCCTCTTCCATGGCATCCAGCTCCACCAGCAAGCTGCGGAAGCTGGTCTCCTCCTTCGGTTCGGCAACCTCGTCCTCGTCGCCAAGGCTGGCATCAGCCAAAGCCTGCAAGTGCGCCGGCACTGGCGCATCATCCGGGTCGAGCAGCGGCTCCGGCTCCATCTCCCGCAGTTCGGCCAAGGCCGGCAGCTCGTCCAGGCTCTTGAGGTTGAAATGGTCGAGAAACGCCTTGGTAGTGGCGAACATCGCCGGCCGCCCGGGCACTTCGCGGTAGCCGACCACGCGGATCCACTCACGCTCCATCAGGGTCTTGATGATGTTGCTGTTCACCGCCACGCCGCGCACATCCTCGATTTCGCCGCGGGTGATGGGCTGGCGATAGGCGATCAGGGCCAGGGTTTCCAGCAGCGCGCGCGAGTAGCGCTGCGGCCGCTCTTCCCAAAGGCGCCCGACCCACGGCGCAAAGTCTTCGCGAATCTGCAGGCGGTAACCGCTGGCCACCTCCTTGAGCTCGAAGGCGCGGCCATTGCACGACGTGCCCAGCAGCTCCAGCGCCTGCCTGAACACCTTGGGCTCCGGTCGCTCGGCCTCCTCGAACAGTTCGTACAGGCGCTCCAGGGATTGCGGCTTGCCCGAAGCCAGCAGGAAGGCTTCGATCAGCGACGCCAGGTCGCGGGGTTCATTCAGGTTCATCGGGATCTTCAACAAGCGCCGGGCGAAGCCGCACGTGGATAGCGGCGAAGGGTTCATTCTGCACCAGTTCGACCAGCGATTCCTTCACCAGCTCGAGAATCGCCATGAAAGTCACCACCACGCCCAGCTTGCCCTCCTCGGCGGCGAACAGCTCGACGAACGGCACGAATCCACCGCCCTTCAGGCGTTCCAGCACCTGGCTCATGCGCTCGCGGGTGGACAAGGTCTCGCGGGTGATCTGGTGGCTTTCGAACAGGTCGTTGCGGCGCATCACCTCGGCCATCGACACCAGCAGCTCTTCCAGGCTGACCTGGGGCAACAGCTTGCGCACCTTGGCCTGCGGCGCCTCCAGGCGTGGCACCAGCACCTCGCGACCGACCCGTGGCAACTCATCGATGCCTTCGGCGGCGGCCTTGAACCGCTCGTACTCCTGCAGGCGCCGGATCAGTTCGGCGCGCGGGTCGCCCTCCTCCTCCTCGACGTCGGCCGAGCGCGGCAGCAACATGCGCGACTTGATCTCGGCGAGCATGGCAGCCATCACCAGGTATTCGGCAGCCAGCTCCAGGCGCACGCTCTTCATCAGCTCTACGTAGCCCATGTACTGGCGGGTGATTTCTGCCACCGGGATGTCGAGGATGTCGATGTTCTGTTTGCGGATCAGGTACAGCAACAGGTCCAGCGGGCCTTCGAAGGCTTCGAGGATGACTTCCAGGGCGTCCGGCGGGATGTACAGGTCCAGCGGCAGCTCGGTCAGGGCTTCGCCATAGACCAGAGCCAGTTGCAGCTGCCGAGGCTCGTCGACCTGTTCGGCCGGCGCCTCGGGCGCTTCCACCTGGCTCACGCGTTGACCAGGAACGGCGTGGGGTCGCCGCAGCCTTCACGGACCAGTTCCGGCTCATCGCCGGACAGGTCGATGATGGTCGAGGCCTTGAGGTCACCGAAACCGCCATCGATCACCAGGTCGACATGATGCTCCAGGCGCTCGCGGATCTCGTAAGGGTCGGTCATCGGCTCGGTGTCGCCCGGCAGGATCAGGCTCACACTCATCAACGGCTCGCCCAGTTCAGCCAGCAAGGCCAGGGTGATGGCATGGGCCGGCACCCGTAGCCCGATGGTGCGGCGTTTATCGTGCAACAGCAGGCGCGGCACTTCGCGCGTGCCGTTGAGGATGAACGTGTAAGGCCCCGGCACATGTGCCTTGAGCAGGCGGAAGGTGCCGGTGTCGACCTTGGCGTACAACCCCAGCTGCGACATGTCGCAGCACATCAGGGTGAAGTTGTGCGTCTTGTCCAGCCCGCGCAGGCGCCGCACCCGTTCGATGGCCGCCTTGTCACCCATCTGGCAACCTAGTGCGTAGGCCGAATCCGTCGGGTACACCACCACACCGCCCTTGCGGATAATCTCGACGGCCTGCTTGATCAGGCGCTGCTGCGGGTTCTCCGGATGAATCTGGAAAAATTGGCTCACGTAGTCGTCCTGTTCATACCGCCAAAGGCTGTTCATGGCTGAATCGGCGCCACAAAGGTGGCAGGTCCTCGGGCAAAGGCCGGTAGGCACCGATCTCACCCCAGGTGCCGGGGCCGTGGAAGTCACTGCCAGCGCTTGCCAGCAGGCCGAACTCACGGGTGAGGATGGACATGGTGCCCACCTGCTCGGCAGGCATCATCCCGTTGACCACTTCAAGCGCCTGCCCGCCTGCCTGAATATAGTCGGCAATCAGCCTTCTGCGCTTGCTGCGGGTCAGATCGTAGTGCATGGGATGCGCCAGGCTCACCCAAGCATTGGACTGGCGCAGGGTAGCGACGGTTTCATCGAGGGTCGGCCAGTGCTGCTTGACGTCCCCCAGCTTGCCGGCCCCCAGCCATTTGCGAAACGCCTCGCCGCGGTCCTTGACGTGCCCGGCGCGCACCAGGTATTCGGCAAAATGCGGGCGTGCCGGGGCGTTGCCGCTATCGCCCAGTTCGTGCTGCACGGCGCGAGCGCCGTCGAGGGTACCGGGCATGCCCTTGGCCGCCAGCCTTTTGTCGATTTCTTCGGCGCGCAGCCAGCGGCCACGGTGCAGCGCATCGATTGCCGCCAGCAGGGGCGGCGCGTCGAGCGGGAAGTCATAGCCCAGCACATGGATGGTCGCACCACCCCAGGTGCACGACAGCTCTACCCCGCTGACCCAGTGCATGCCCTTGTCGCGGCATGCCTGGCGCGCCTCGGGCAGGCCTTCGATGGTGTCATGGTCGGTGAGTGCCAGCGTTTGCACCCCGTGCTCATGGGCCCGGGCGACCAGGGTCGAGGGCGACAGGGCGCCATCGGAGGCCGTGCTGTGACAGTGCAGATCAACATTCATGGAGGAGCGCTTTCGCTGGAATCGATGTTTGTTATTATGCCGTCACATCCCGATTCTGGCTGCCATTGTGAAACAATTCATCGATTTCATCCCGCTGCTGCTGTTCTTCATCGTCTACAAGCTCGACCCGCGCCCCATGGAAGTCGCCGGCCACAGCTTCGAATTCGGCGGTATCTACAGCGCCACGGCCATGCTGATCATCAGCTCGCTGGTGGTTTATGGCGCGCTGTTCCTGCGCCAGCGCAAGCTGGAAAAGGGCCAGTGGCTGACCCTGGTAGCCTGCCTGGTGTTCGGCGGCCTGACGCTGACCTTCCACAGCGAAACCTTCCTGAAGTGGAAGGCGCCGGTGGTGAACTGGCTGTTCGCCCTGGGCTTCGCCGGCAGCCACTTCGTCGGCGACCGGGTGCTGATCAAACGCATCATGGGCCACGCCCTGAACCTGCCCGATGCCATCTGGACCCGCCTGAACCTGGCCTGGATCGGCTTCTTCCTGTTCTGCGGCGCGGCCAACCTGTTCGTTGCCTTCACCTTCCAGGACTTCTGGGTCGACTTCAAAGTGTTCGGCAGCCTGGGCATGACCGTGATCTTCCTGGTGGCGCAGGGCATGTACCTGTCGCGCCACTTGCACGACGACCCTTCTACCTCCAAACCCAAGGATTGACATGCTCTACGCCATCATCGCCAGCGACGTCGCAAACTCCCTGGAAAAGCGCCTGGCCGCCCGCCCGGCGCACATCGAACGCCTGCAGCAACTGAAAGCCGAGGGCCGCGTGGTACTGGCCGGCCCGCACCCGGCCATCGACAGCAACGACCCGGGCGAAGCAGGTTTCAGCGGTAGCCTGATCGTTGCCGAGTTCGAATCGCTGGCTGCGGCGCAGGCCTGGGCCGATGCCGATCCGTACATTGCGGCCGGCGTGTACGACAAGGTCGTGGTCAAGCCGTTCAAGCAAGTACTGCCCTGATCCGAGACCGCGTCGGCCTCTTCGCGGGCTTGCCCGCTCCCACAGGTAACCCACAAACCTCAGGATCTTTGGTGTCCCTGTGGGAGCGGGTTTACCCGCGAAGAAGGCCACGCAGTACTGGCAGTTATACGATTGCCATCAGTCTGCGGTATCTTTGCCACTGGCGGGCCGATTTAGCCGCCGTCAATGGTTGAATTGAGTGAGTCATGAGCGAGCTGTTACTGATTGATGATGACCAGGAGCTGTGCGAGCTGCTCGGCAGCTGGCTGACCCAGGAAGGGTTTACCGTGCGCGCCTGCCACGATGGCCACAGCGCACGCCAGGCCCTGGCCGCGCACGCCCCGGCGGCCGTGGTGCTGGACGTGATGCTGCCCGACGGCAGTGGCCTGGAACTGCTCAAGCAGTTGCGCAGCGAGCATGCCGAACTGCCGGTACTGATGCTCTCGGCGCGCGGCGAGCCGCTGGACCGCATCCTCGGCCTGGAACTGGGCGCCGACGACTACCTGGCCAAACCCTGCGACCCGCGTGAGCTCACCGCTCGCCTGCGTGCGGTGCTGCGCCGCAGCCACCCCTCCGCCACCACCAGCCAGGTGGAGCTGGGCGACCTGGTTTACAGCCCTGCTCGTGGCGTGGCCAGCATCGATGGCCGCGAAATGACCCTGACCCTGTCCGAAAGCCGCATTCTCGAAGCCCTGCTGCGCCAACCCGGCGAGCCGCTGGACAAGCAGGAACTGGCGCAGATCGGCCTGGGCCGCAAGCTGACCCTGTACGACCGCAGCCTGGACATGCACGTCAGCAACCTGCGCAAGAAGATCGGTCCGCACGCCGATGGCCGGCCACGCATCGTTGCCCTGCGCAGCCGTGGCTATTACTACTGCCTCTGAACATCTTTACCGAGCCTTTACCCTCCACTGACCGCGCTTGACGGTGATCTCCCTAGACTGTGCTCATCCGGTAACCACCGGCCCATGTAAAGGAGAGACACCATGCGCAAGACCCTTATCGCCCTGATGTTCGCCGCCGCCCTGCCGACCGTGGCCATGGCCATGCCTGAAGGCGGCCCGCGCCACGACGGCCCGCATCATCGTGGTGATGCGCCTTTCCACCAGCTGGACCTGAGCCGTGACCAGCGCCAGCAGATCGGCAAGCTGATGGGCGAGCAGATGAAACAGCGCCGCGACATCACCGAGCGCTACCTGTCCAAGCTGCCGGCCGCCGACCAGAAGGCGATGAAGGACGAACTGCAGGCCAACCGCGACAAGACCGACAGCGCGGTCCGTGCCCTGCTCAAGCCTGAGCAGCAGAAGAAGTTCGACGAACTGCAGAAGGAACGCGCCGCACAAAAGGCCGAGTGGCAGGAGTTCCAGGCCTGGAAAGCTGAAAAAGGCAACAAGGCCCAGTAAGCTGTCAGCCCGATGCCCGGCCCGCCTCAGTGCGAGCCGGGCTTTTCCCGTTTGCAGGAGGTGCACTTGCGTTCACTGTTACTGGCGCATCCTGGCCAGTTTCTGGCTGGCCATCACCCTGGTTGCGGGCCTGTCGATCCTGCTGGGCCATATGCTCAACCAGGACGCCTGGATCCTCAGCCGCCACCCGGGCCTGAATACCCTGGCCAGCAAGTGGGCCAAGCATTACGAACAGGAAGGCCTGGCTTCGGCACAGCACTTCCTGGAACGGCGCAAGGACCGCTACAAGATCGACGTGCAGGTGCTCGACGACAGTGGCGAGGCCGTGGTGCCTGGCACCTTCCCACGCCGTGCGGCGGCCTTCGAGGCACGCCAGCACAACGACCAGCGGCGCCTGCCGTGGCGCCGGCTGACCGAGGAATACACCAGCCCCGACACCGGCGAGACGTACCTGCTGATCTACCGCATCCCCCATCCGGCGCTGGACGCCTGGCACCGCGAAAGCCTGTTGTGGCCGCTCAGTGCGCTGGGCATTGCCCTGGTGGTGCTGACCCTGTTCAGCCTGCTGGTAACGCTGTCCATCACCCGCCCGCTCAACCGCCTGCGCGGCGCCGTGCATGACCTGGGCCAGACCACCTACCAGCAGAACAGCCTGGCACAATTGGCGGCGCGGCGTGACGAGTTCGGCGTGCTGGCCAAGGACTTCAACAAGATGGGCGCGCGCCTGCAAAGCACCATCGGCAGCCAGCGCCAGTTGCTGCGCGATGTGTCCCATGAACTGCGCTCGCCGCTGGCCAGGCTGCGTATCGCCCTGGCCTTGGCTGAACGCGCCGAGCCCGAGCAGCGTGAGGCGCTGTGGCCACGCCTGACCCGCGAATGCGACCGCCTGGAAGACCTGATCAGCGAAATCCTCGCCCTGGCGCGGGTCGATGCCGAACAGGCCCATGCCGAACCGGTCGACCTCAATGCCCTGCTCGGTAGCGTGCGCAAGGACGCCCAGCTCAGCGCACCGGAGCAGGATGTGCGCCTGGAGGCACAGCCGGGGTTGACCATGCTGGGCTGGCCAAAACTGATCGAGCGTGCCGTGGACAACCTGCTGCGCAACGCCCTGCGCTTCAACCCGCAGGGCCAGCCGATCGAGCTCAGCGCCGTGCGCGAGCAGGACCGTATCGTGATCCGCGTGCGTGACCATGGACCTGGAGCGGCGGCGGAACACCTGGCGCAGCTGGGGGAACCCTTCTTCCGTGCGCCGGGGCAGGATGCGCCGGGGCATGGGCTGGGGCTGGCGATTGCACGCAAGGCGGCAGAGCGGCATGGTGGCAGCCTGGTGCTGGACAATCATCCACAGGGAGGCTTTGTGGCCAGGCTGGAGTTGCCGGTGACTGAAGCGACAGGCAGTTGATGTGATGTAAATGCTGCTGGCCTCTTCGCGGGCCTGCCCGCTCCCACAGGTACTACACAGGCCTTGAAGCAGTGTTGTACCTGTGGGAGCGGGCAAGCCCGCGAAGAGGCCGGATGCCTTGATACGGCGATCAGCCCAAGGCTGCGTTACTCGCCCCAGGCGCTGACAAACGCGGCAGTTTCCAGAATCGGCGCCGTACGCGGCTCGGTCAGCGGCGTACCAACATACAGGTAACCGATCAGCTCCTCGTTCTCGGCCAGCCCCAGGCCCTTGTGCACATGAGCATCGAAAGCCATTTCGCCGGTGCGCCATACCGCACCGATACCTTGCGCATGCGCAGCAATCAGGATGCCGTGCGCCGCACAGCCTGCCGCCAGCCGCTGCTCGGACTTGGGCACCTTGAAGTGGTCCTGCAGCCTGGCAATCACCACGATCAGCAACGGCGCCCGCAGCGGCGCGGCGCGGGCCTTGTCCAGGGCAGCCTGGCTGGCATCGCCCTTGTGCTGCAGCGCTTCGGCGAACAGCTCCCCCAGCTTCTCCCGGCCCTGGCCTTCGATGGTGAGAAAGCGCCATGGCCGCAGCTGACCGTGGTCCGGGGCGCGCAAGGCGGCCTGGAACAGCGCCTCGCGCTGTGCGGCATTGGGCGCCGGGTCAGTCAGACGTGGTACGGAAACACGGTTGAGCAATGCGTCGAGAGCCTCCATGGCTACCCTCCTGGCAGGTGAATGTGCCGCCATTCTAGCGTTTACATCACCAGACCCATAGGTAGAATGGCGCCCTTCCGTTTCGAGTCAGAGCAGATCACATGGCGTTGCCGACCTTAAGGATCATTGGTTTCATCATCGGCATCTTCCTGATTACCCTCGCCGTCAGCATGGCCGTGCCCATGGCGACCCTGGTGATCTTCGAACGCACCCGTGATATGCCGTCGTTCCTCTGGTCGAGCCTGATCACTTTCATCGCCGGCCTGACCCTGGTGCTTCAGGGCCGCCCCGAGCATGTGCACCTGCGCCCGCGCGACATGTACCTGCTGACCGTCAGCAGCTGGCTGGTAGTGTGCGTGTTTGCCGCCCTGCCGTTCCTGCTGACCCAGCACATCAGCTATACCGACGCGTTTTTCGAAAGCATGTCAGGCATCACCGCCACCGGCGCCACCGTGCTCAGCGGGCTCGACAACATGTCACCGGGCATCCTGATGTGGCGTTCGATGCTGCACTGGCTTGGCGGCATCGGCTTCATCGGCATGGCGGTAGCGATCCTGCCGCTGCTGCGCATCGGTGGCATGCGCCTGTTCCAGACCGAATCGTCCGACCGCTCGGAGAAGGTCATGCCGCGCTCGCACATGGTCGCCAAATCGATCGTGGGGGTATACGTCGGCTTTTCGATCCTGGGTGCGCTGGGCTTCTGGTGGGCCGGCATGAGCCCGTTCGATGCGATCAACCACGCCATGTCGGCGATTTCCACTGGCGGGTTTTCCACCTCCGACCAGTCGCTGGCCAAGTGGGACATCCCGGCCGTGCACTGGGTCGCGGTGGTGGTGATGATTCTCGGCAGCCTGCCCTTCACCCTTTACGTGGCGACGCTGCGCGGCAACCGCAAGGCACTGCTCCGCGACCAACAGGTGCAGGGTTTGCTGGGCATGCTGGTGGCCACCTGGCTAGTGCTTGGCACCTGGTACTGGGCCACCACCAACCTGCACTGGCTCGACGCCCTGCGCCACGTGGCGCTGAACGTGACCTCGGTGGTCACCACCACCGGTTTCGCCCTGGGTGACTACAGCCTGTGGGGCAACTTCTCGCTGATGCTGTTCTTCTACCTGGGCTTCGTCGGCGGCTGCTCCGGCTCGACGGCAGGTGGCATCAAGATCTTCCGCTTCCAGGTCGCCTACATCCTGCTCAAGGCAAGCCTCAACCAACTGATCCACCCGCGTGCGGTGATCAAGCAGAAGTACAACGGCCACCGCCTTGACGAAGAAATCGTGCGGTCGATCCTCACCTTCTCGTTCTTCTTCGCCATCACCATCTGTGTCATGGCGCTGCTGCTGTCGTTGCTTGGCGTGGACTGGATGACCGCCCTGACCGGCGCTGCCGGCACGGTGTCGGGTGTGGGCCCGGGCCTGGGGGAAGTGATCGGCCCGTCGGGCAACTACGCCACGCTGCCGGATGCCGCCAAATGGATTCTCGCCAGCGGCATGCTGCTCGGTCGCCTGGAAATCATCACCGTACTCGTGTTGTGCATGCCGGCATTCTGGCGCCACTGACCAGCTCTGGCTCCGCACCCAGGCGGGCGCGGAATTCACCGGGTGTGGCATCGAACCAGCGGCGGAACGCCCGATAGAAGTTGCTGGGGTCGGCAAAGCCCAGCAGGTAGGCGGTTTCCAGCAGCGTCATGCCAGGCTGCGCCAGGTATTGTTCGGCCAGTTCTCGGCGGGTGTCATCGAGCAGGGTCTGGAAACTGGTGCCCTCCTCCTGCAACCGCCGCTGCAAGGTGCGCTGCGACAAGTGCAGGGCCTGGGCCAGGGCCTCGCGCTTGGGCTCGCCCTGCGGCAGGATGCGGCACAGCACCTGGCGCACGCGGTGGGTGACCCGGCTTCCCGTGAAACGCGCCAGGTATTCGCCGGCAAAGCGGTCATGCAGGATGGCCATGGCTTCGTTGGCGGTGGGCAGCGGTGCCTCCATGTCGGCGCGCTCGAATACCAGCGCATCGTGCGGCGCACCGAACACCAGCGGCGAGTGGAACGCCACCTTGTACGGTTCGATGTCCTTTGGTTGCGGCCCCTGCACCAGCACCCGGCGTGGTTGCAGCTGCCGACCGCTGAGCCAGCTGCACAGCGCCAGCGCGCACGCCAGCGACGCCTCGGCACTGTGCCGGGTGGGCGGCAGATGGTCGCCGTGCACGGTCAGGATCAGCGAATAGCCTTCGGGGCCGAGGACGAAGCTGAGGTCGGAGCTTTCGGCGATGATGCGCTGATAACGCACCAGTCGCTCGAAGCCTTCGGCCAACGTGCGGCTGGACATCAACGCATAACCCACCACATGGAACGACGCCGGGCGCACCACCCGCGCCATGTTCAGGCCAATGGCCTCGTTGCCCGACAGTTCCACCGCCAGTTGCCACAACCGGGTCATGGAGTCCTGGGGGAAGCGCGCGTCGGGGTCGTCGAGGGCGGCGAAATCCAGCCCCAGCTGCTTGAACATGGCCTGGCAGTCCAGCCCTTCCAGTTCGAGTGCCTTCACGATTCCTGACGCCCAGCTCGCTGACGTGGTTCTTTCGCTCATGACAGGCATCTTGCTGACCGCTCCTGCGGTAAACCCCAAGGATATTCAATTGGCGCCTATTGTCACTGATAGGCCTCGCCAGTCACTCTAGACTCGAATCAGGCTCCACGCCGTGCATCTTGTCCAGAAGTATTAATCCCGGAGCACTGCCATGAACCGCACAGCGCAATTTCGCAGTTTCGCCGAGTTCTATCCCTACTACCTGGGGGAACACAGCAACCCCACCTGCCGCCGCCTGCACTTTGTCGGCACCAGCCTGGTGATCGCCCTGCTGGCGTATACAATCGGCAGTGGCAAATGGTTGCTGCTACTGGCCTTGCCCGTGTTCGGCTACGGCTTTGCCTGGGTCGGGCATTTCTTTTTCGAAAAGAATCGGCCAGCGACCTTTACCCATCCGCTGTATAGCCTGATCGGGGATTTCGTGATGTTCAGGGATATCCTGCTGGGCAAGATCAGTCTGTAGATTTTTTGGGGCCGCTTTGCGGCCCATCGCGACACAAGGCCGCTCCTTGTATGTTGTGTCTGGCCTAGCGGGAGAGGTTATTCTCGTCGGGCTGAAGAAGCACTTCCGGGGAGGCCGATCGCTCCTGAAGGCAGGTATTGCCCCTGACCTTGTATGTAGAGAGGCCCCCCGCCTCATTGCCCACTGCGAAGAGTATCGAGAAGCCGACAAGTCGGACTTCGCATTACAAGGTTGCAGCAGCATGAAGTTCGAGGTCGGGGAACCGGAGGCCATTGTTACCTAACTCGCTTGGGAGAGGAAGGAATGAGTGTCTGGGTTGGCGTCGATATCGGCTCACGTACTTCGGTCGTTGGGGTGCGTAAAGATGGGCGTCCGGCCGGACAGTGGGATATCGCTCAAACCCCTGCAGGCCGTAAGGCTGCGGTGAAAAAGCTGCTGGCACTCAAACCCAAGTCGATCGTGATGGAGGCGACCGGAATCTATTACCTGGACTTGGCCCTTGAGCTACATGCGGCTGACCTCCCTGTATCCGTGATCAACCCCAAGAGCTTCCACAATTTCGCCAAACTGATGCTGGTGAACAGCAAGACCGATGCAATAGATGCTCAACTGCTGTCCGAGTACGGCGAGCGTATGACACCGCGCTTGTGGACACCTCCAAGCCTTGTGCAGCTTGAACTGAGGGCTCTGGGGCGACACATCAATCGTTTGGTGGGGCATCGTACAAGGGCGAAGAACGAACTGCATGCATTGCAGGCGACCGCTACAACCGTGTCGATGCTGATCGAGGATCAGGAGGAAGCGATTGCTTCACTGGATAATCGAATTGAGCGCTTTCGTAAGGCGGGCCGCGAGCTGGTCGCCCAGTGTCCGACGCTTACTCGGCAGTACAAGCAGCTGCTCGCAGGGCCTGGGATGGGAGAAGTCTCTGCACTTGCGGCATTGGCTGAACTGACCATCCTTCCTCAAATGCTCAAGTCCTCGCAGGTAGCTCGCCACGCGGGTCTCGATGTTCGACAGACCCAATCGGGAACGAGCATTGATAAGCCCGGCAGACTCGGCAAAAGTGGGAATGCTTATCTACGGGCAGCCATGTACATGCCTGCCTTGACCGCAGTGCGCTGCGACCCTTATGCGAAGGCTTTTTACGAGTCGTTGGTCAACAGGGGCAAGAAGAAAATGCAGGCTATCGCTGCTGTCATGCGCAAGTACCTGACAGGCATCTGGGCATGTATGCGCGGGGATGAGCCATTTGATACGGCCAAGCTTTTCAGCTCTGAACACCTCAGAAAAGCTTGACCGCCAACAGAGTATCTACAAGGTCCGCATAAATTCCAGATTCACGCGGTCGTTGTAGGAGCGGCCTTGTGTCGCGATGGGCTGCAAGGCAGCCCCCAGGGCCCTCAAACCCTACGCCGGTTCGCGCACCGCCGCCGCTGCCTGCGCCTCCGCCAGCCGATAAAGCTCGATCGTGCCATCCCAATGCTCGATCAGCGCTGTGCACGACTCCACCCAATCCCCGCAATTGAGGTACTCCACCTCCCCCACCTGGCGAATCTCGGCATGGTGGATATGCCCACACACCACCCCATGAAAACCGCGGCGGGTGCATTCGTGGGCAATCGCATCCTCGAAGTCGCTGATGAAGTTCACCGCGCCTTTGACCTTGTGCTTCAGGTACGCCGACAGGGACCAATAGCCGTATCCATAGCGGGCGCGCCAATGGTTGAGCCAGCGATTGAGCACCAGGGTGAACTCGTAGGCACGGTCACCCAGAAATGCCAGCCAGCGGTGGTAACGGGTAATCACATCGAACTGGTCGCCATGGATCACCAGCAGGCGGCGGCCATCGGCGGTCAGGTGCTCGGCCTCGTCCACCAACTGGATGTTGCCAAGGATCAGCCTGGAATAACGGCGCAGGAATTCGTCATGGTTGCCGGTCACGTAGATCACCTCGGTGCCCCGCTTGCTCATGGTCAGCAACCGGCGGATCACGTTGGTATGGGCTTGCGGCCAGTAGATGCCACCGCGCAGCTTCCAGCCATCGATGATATCGCCCACCAGGTAGATGCGGTCGGCCTGGTAACCCTTGAGGAACTGCGACAGGTGTTCGGCCTGGCAGTCGCGGGTACCCAGATGCACATCGGAGATCCACAGGGTACGCACGCGTTGCTTGCGCGAGGGACGGGACAGTTCGGCATGGGTCATGGGCAGGCTCCGGCGCAGTTTGCTGGAGCCTGGCAGGCGCGGATGACAGCGCGGTGGCAAAACCGTTACGAGTGATGGGTTGCAGGGAATCAGGCACAATGCGCTTCTGCCCTGCGAGGACGACGCTACCCATGACCGCCGGCCCGATCCTCTCGCTGCGCCACTACCGCGACAGCCTGATCGCACACAGCCACGAACACCCGCAACTGGTGTTCGGCCTGCGCGGCCGCCTGGATTTCGAGGTGCAGGGGCATGGCGCCGGGATCGATCGACAGGGGTTGATCGTGGTACCGGCGGGCGCCCATCACACCTGCGCCAGCGATGGCGGTAGCGATTGCCTGGTGCTGGATGTACCAGGAGACCTCTGGTTGCGCGAGCAACTGGGCGAACATGCCGATGCCAGCCGCCGTTTGCTCGACCGCCCCGGCCCCCTGGGCCTGGATGAGCGCCAGCAGCAGCTGGTGGACTGGCTGGCGGCCAGCCCCATGCATGACCCATTGATTGCCCGGCAAGGGGCAGCGCTGCTGCTGGCCAGCCTCAACCCCACGGCGGCCGCCAGCGTCAGCGCCAGCCAGCGCCTGCCCTATGCTGCCTTCGATGCGCATATCGAGCAGCATGCCGCCTATCCGCTGCAAGTGGCTGACCTGGCGCGCATCGCCGGGTTGTCCAGTGCCCGCCTGCATGCGCGCTTTACTGCGGAGTGCGGGATGACGCCGATGGACTACATTCGCCAGCGGCGCTTGCTCAAGGCGCGGCGCCTGGTGGTGCAGACCTTGCTACCGATGGGCGAGATTGCGGCGCAGGTGGGGTACAGCTCGCAGAGTGCGTTTTCGGCGGCGATGTTGCGGGCGTTCGGGTGTACGCCGCTTGCGTTGCGACGAGAGTCTGGCGACAAGGCACATTAGTCTGGCGACAGAATGCATTCTCCCGAGCCTATACACTGAGCCTGTACCGGCCCTTTCGCGGGCGCGCCCGCTCCCACAGGTGTTGCACCGTTTTCAACACCTGTGCAGTACCTGTGGGAGCGGGCATGCCCGCGAAGAGGCCGGCACAGCCAGTAGAGATCTTGAGCAAGGACCCCCCATGAACCACCGCACTGCCCTCGGCGCCCTGCACATTGGCGCGCTGTTCTTCGGCCTCACCGGCGTCTTCGGCAAACTGGCCGCCAGTGCCAGCCCGGTGATCATCGTCTTCGGCCGCGCCGCCTTCGCCGTGCTCGCCCTGGCCCTGTTCGCCAGCCTGGCCGGGCCGGGCTGGCAACGGCTGAGCGGTCAGGACGCCCGCCGTCTGCTGCTCGGCGGCGTGCTGCTGGCCGGCCACTGGGTCAGCTTCTTCATTGCGGTAAAGGTCGCCGGCGTGGCCATCGCCACCCTCGGCTTCGCCAGCTTCCCGGCCTTTACCGTGATCCTCGAAGGCCTGCTGTTCCGCGAACGCATCCGCCGCAACGAGGCTTTGCTGGTATTGCTGGTCAGTATCGGCCTGGTCCTGGTCACGCCGGCCTTCGACCTGGCCAGTGAAGCCACCGGTGGCCTGCTGTGGTCATTGCTGTCGGGGTTGCTGTTCTCCCTGCTGTCACTCACCAACCGCGCCGGCTCCGGGCGCCTGCCCGCAGTGCAGGCGGCGCTGTGGCAGAACCTGGTGGTGGGGCTGTGCCTGCTGCCGTTCGCGGCACCGGGCCTGGCTGGCGTAGCCACCATGGACTGGCTGTGGATCGCCCTGCTCGGCATCTTCTGCACCGGCGTGGCACACAGCCTGTTCGTCGCCAGCCTGTCGGTGATCAAGGCGCGCACCGCCGCCGTGGTATTCGGCATGGAGCCGGTCTACGGCATCGCCGTGGCCTGGGCGGTGTTCGCCGAAACCCCGACCCTGCGCATGCTGCTGGGGGGCGCACTGATCATTTTCGCCATCGTGCTGTCCAGCCGCCTGGCCGCCGAGCAACCGCCCAGGCAGCGGCCACTGGCCGAGGGCGCCTGATTCAGCGGTCGTTGTGGCCAAGGTCACGCTGTGGGTCGATCTGGTCGCGTACCCGCTGCTTCAGCACCTTGGCCTCGGGGAAACCACCGTCGGCCTTGCGTTCCCAAATCTGCACGCCATCGCAGGTGATGCGGAAGATACCGCCGGTGCCAGGCTCCAGCGCCACTCGGCCAAGGTCGTCGGTGAAGGTGCTGAGCAGTTCCTGGGCCAGCCAGGCGGCACGCAGCAGCCATTGGCACTGGGTGCAGTACGTGATGACGATTTCCGGTTTGCTGTCGGCCATGGTGAGGCATCTCCAGGTGAGGGGCCGCTTATACTAGCGGTCTTTAGCCCACGGTTTGAGACTCACGATGCGCCGTTTGCTGTTCTGTTTGCTGTTCACCCTCACCGCCCTCACGGCATTCGCCGCCGAACCGGCCAGGCCCAAGGTTGGCCTGGTGCTGTCTGGCGGCGCGGCCCGCGGCCTGGCCCACATCGGTGTGCTCAAGGCCCTGGAGGAACAGGGTGTGCGCATCGACGCGATCGCCGGCACCAGCATGGGCGCGGTGGTCGGCGGCCTGTATGCCTCGGGCTATAGTGTCGAAGAGCTGGAAAAGCTCGCCACCACCCTCGACTGGCAACAGGCGCTGTCCGATGCCCCGCCGCGCAAGGACGTACCGTTCCGGCGCAAGCAGGATGACCGCGATTTCCTGGTCAAGCAGAAGCTCAGCTTTCGCGACGACGGCAGCCTGGGCCTGCCGCTGGGGGTAATCCAGGGCCAGAACCTGGCACTGCTGCTGGAAAGCAAGCTGGCGCATACCGCCGACACCCGTGACTTCGACAAGCTGCCGATCCCCTTCCGCGCAGTGGCCACCGACATTGCCAGTGGCGAAAAGGTGGTGTTCCGCCGTGGCCACCTGCCTCAGGTGATCCGCGCCAGCATGTCGATCCCGGCGGTGTTCGCCCCGGTCGAGCTGGACGGCCGGCTGCTGGTGGACGGCGGCATGGTCGACAACATCCCGGTGGACGTCGCCCGCGAAATGGGGGTGGACCTTGCCATCGTGGTCGACATCGGCACCCCGCTGCGTGACCGCAAGCAGCTGGCCACGGTGGTTGACGTGCTCAACCAGTCGATCACCCTGATGACCCGGCGCAATTCGGAAGAACAACTGGCCAGCCTGCACCGAGACGACATCCTCATCCAGCCACCGCTGAGCGCCTTCGGCGTCACCGATTTTGGCCGCGCCCGGGAAATGATCGATGCCGGCTACCGCGCCACCCGCCTGCTCGACCCGCGCCTGGTCGCCCTGCGCAGGTCTGAAGGCGACAGCAGCCTGGCCGTGGCCCGCTCGCCGCGCCAGCGCACACCGGTAATCACCGCAATCAGGATCGAGAACGACTCCAAGGTCAGCGACGAGGTCATCCGCTCGTATATCCGTCAGCCGATCGATGCCCCGCTGGAGCTCGGCCGCCTGCAGACCGATATGGGCACGCTGTATGGCCTGGACTATTTCGACCGGGTGCAGTACCGCGTGGTGCACAAGGGTGACGACAACACCCTTGTGATCAACGCCCGGGGCCGTCGTGGCGGCACCGACTACCTGCGCCTGGGCCTGAACCTGTCGGACGACCTGCGCGGCGACAGCGCCTTCAACCTGGGCGCCAGCTACAGAGTCAACGGCATCAACAGCCTCGGCGCCGAATGGCTGACCCGTGGCCAGATCGGCGACCAGCAGGAGTTGTACAGCGAGTTCTACCAGCCGCTGGACGTAGGTTCGCGTTATTTCATCGCGCCGTACCTGGCCTTCGGCTCACAGAACATCGAAGCCACCCTGGACAACGACCCGGTGGCAGAGTACCGCCTGGAGCGTTACGGCTTTGGCCTGAACGTGGGGCGGCAGATCGGCACCAACGGTGAAGTGCGCCTGGGCGTGGGCAAGGCCTGGGGCGAGGCCGAGGTGCGCATCGGCGCCCAGGACCTGCCCAAGGTCAGTTTCAATGAAGGTTTCTACGAGCTGAAGTACTCGTTCGACACGCTCGACAACGTGTACTTCCCGCACCGCGGCGAAGATATCGGCCTGACCTTGCGCAAGTATGACCAGTCGCTGGATTCTGACCAGGATTACCGGCAGTGGATGTTCAACCTGGACAAGGCCATCAGCAGCGGGCCGAACACCTTCGTGCTGGGCGGGCGCTACGGGCGCACGCTGGACGATACCGAAGTGGTGACGTCGAGCTTCGTCATGGGCGGCGCGCGGGAGCTGTCAGGCTTCCGCCAGGACTCGGTGTCGGGGCAGAACGTGAGCCTGATGCGCATGGTCTACTACCGCCGCCTGACGCCACGGGCCTACGTGCCGCTGGACTTCCCGCTGTACATCGGCGGGTCGCTGGAGCGTGGGCGGGCGTGGAACAACGACAACGAGTTCGACAGTGGCTACATCAATGCGGCGAGCATCTTCCTGGGGCTGGAGACGCCGCTGGGGCCGTTGAACCTGAGCTACGGGGCGAACAGTGCGCATGAGCAGGCGGTGTACCTGAACCTGGGGCATACCTTCTGAATATTGGGGCCGCCTTGCGGCCCTTCGCGGGCACGCCCGCTCCCTCAGAGTGCAGCGATACACCTGTGGGAGCGGGCATGCCCGCGAAGGGCTGCAAGGCAGCCCCAATGGCCCCTCAGGATTTCTCGAGGTTGGCCAGGATCCTGGCATGCACCCGCATGCACACCTGCAGGTCCGCCTCGTCCACCCCGGTGAACAGCTCCACCCGCAGTTGATTGGCAATGGTCTCGATCTGGTCGATCAGCGGCTTGGCCGGAGGGCACAGCACGATCTTCTTCGCCCGCCGGTCCTCCAGCACCGCCTGCCGGCGCACCAGCCCCTGCCCTTCAAGGCTATCAAGCAGGCGCGCAAGGGTCGGGCCTTCAACACCCACGCTCTGGGCCAGCTCACGCTGGGTCGGGGCCTCTTCGAAACGGGCCAGGTGCAGCAACACCAGCCAGCGCGCCTGGGACAGGTTGAGCCCGGCCAGGCGCCGGTCCAGCTCGGCACGCCACCCCCGGGACATCTGGGCCAGCTGCATGCCGAAGCGGTGTTGGTTGTCGGTCAGGGGCATAAGCAACTCATTGAACAGATCTAATTATTAGGCAGCTAACCATGGCCCGTCCCACGAGGCAAGGCTCGGGCACCCTGGAATGTTCGATAATCGTGAAAAAACATGACGAAGGTCAGCAGATGGCAGGTCTGGGCGATCCTGTCGCCACTCACAGTTCAAACTCGGCCGCCAGCGCCGCACGCACGCAGTACAGCACGCCCTCCGGCACCCGTGCCCCGAACAGCGGCGCAATCGCCGACACCGGTGGCAGCTCGCCCTCGCCATCGAGGAAGGCATCCTGCACTTCCATCAACAGGTCTTCCGGCAGGTCCAGGGCCTGCTCCAGGCTCAGCTCCTGACAGCCCAGCGCCTCGGCCAGCAAGCTGTAGACGTTTTTCTCGCTGCAGTTCAGCTGGCCAGCGATCTGCGCCGGGGTCATACCGGCGCGGGCCAGGCTGACCAGTTCGTGGCGCAGGTCGAGCACCACTTTCGGTGCGTCGTCGGTGCCACCGCTGTTGTTCAGCACCTCGAGGAAGGCCTGGCCATAACGCTCCAGCTTGCGCGCGCCCACGCCACTGACCTGGGCCATGTCGCTGAGGCTGACCGGCTGGCTGCGCAACATCTCCAGCAACGTCGAGTCGGGGAAGATGACGTAGGGCGGCACACTGTGCTCCTCGGCCAGCTTGCGCCGCAGGGTACGCAGCGCTTCCCACAGCTCGCGCTCTTCGGCACGCACCAGCTGGCTGGCCGGGCTGCCGCCACTGGAGGACGAGGTTTTGGCAGTGGTTTGCGGTTTGAGGTCACGGCGCAACTGCAAGGTCACTTCGCCACGCAGCAGCGGCCGGCAGCTGTCGGACAGGCGCAGGCCACCGTAGCCTTCCAGGTCGATGTCGACCAGGCCGCGCGCCACCAGCTGGCGGAACAGCGAGCGCCATTCGACCTCGGCCAGGCCTTTGCCGACGCCAAACACCGAGAGCTTCTCGTGGCCGAAATTGCGCACCTTGTCGGTGTCCTTGCCCAGCAGCACGTCGACCAGGTGCCCGACGCCGTAGCGCTGGCCGGTGCGGAACACCGCCGACAGTGCCTGGCGGGCAGGCTCGGTGGCGTCCCATGTCTGCACCTGGTCGACACAATTGTCGCAGTGCCCGCATGGTTGCTCGAGGGTTTCGTCGAAATACGCCAGCAGCGACTGGCGGCGGCAGCGGGTTTCTTCGCACAGGGCCAGCATGGCGTCGAGCTTGTGCTGCTCGATGCGCTTGTGGCGCTCGTCACCTTCGGAGTTCTGCAGCATCTGCTTGAGCATGACCATGTCCTGCAGCCCGTAGGCCATCCAGGCATCGGACGGTAGCCCGTCACGGCCGGCACGGCCGGTCTCCTGGTAGTACGCCTCGAGCGACTTGGGCAGGTCAAGGTGGGCGACAAAGCGCACGTTGGGCTTGTCGATACCCATGCCGAAGGCGATGGTGGCGACCATGATCAGCCCTTCCTCGTTGAGGAAGCGGTGCTGGTTGGCCGCGCGCGTCTCGGCAGCCAGGCCGGCGTGATACGGCAGCGCCGGGAAGCCCTGGTCGCAAAGGAAGGCGGCGGTCTCGTCGACTTTCTTGCGTGACAGGCAATAGACGATGCCGGCGTTGCCGCGGCGCTCGCCGAGGAAGGCCATCAGTTGCTTGCGCGGCGCCTCCTTGGGCACGATGCGGTAGAAGATGTTGGGCCGGTCGAAACTCGACAGGAAGCGCTCGGCGCCTTGCAGGTGCAGGCGCTGGACGATTTCTTCACGGGTGCGCATGTCGGCGGTGGCGGTCAGCGCGATGCGCGGCACATGCGGGAACAGCTCGGCCAGCTGGCCCAGTTGCAGGTATTCGGGGCGGAAATCATGGCCCCATTGCGACACGCAGTGGGCCTCGTCGATGGCGAACAGCGCGATATCCAGGTCGCGCAGGAAGTCGAGCATGCGCGGCTGCACCAGGCGCTCCGGCGCCAGGTACAGCATCTTCACTTCGCCACGGCGCAGGCGCCCGGCCAGGTCACGCTGCTGCTCCGGCGTCAGCGTGGAGTTCAGCGCGGCAGCCGGCACCCCCAGCTCGTCGAGGGTAGCGACCTGGTCGTCCATCAGCGCGATCAGTGGCGAGACCACCACCGTCAGGCCCGGGCGTAACAGCCCCGGCACCTGGAAACACAACGACTTGCCGCCGCCGGTGGGCATCAGCACCAGGGCATCGCCGCCATTGGCCACGCAGTCGATGATCGCTGCCTGGCGCCCGCGGAAACTGTCGTAGCCGAAGACGTCCTTGAGAACGCGCTGAGCCTGTTCGAGCATGTGCAACTCCACAAATCGCCGTACCATCCTGGATACAGGCTGGACGAAAAACCCGCCCCGCACACGCCAAATGCGTAAGCGGTTTTTGCCAGGCAGCCGGCAAAACCTGCCCCTGGATGAAAAATCGCGGAGTATACCGCAGCGCTGCCCCGCGCAGGGCACCGCGACGATAGACGTTCCCTTTGCCCCGCCGTCGCCGCAAGGTGCTAGAATTCGTTATCGTTTATTCCCCAAGGTAGCCCTGTAATGTCCTTCGCCGAGCAACTGACCCGCCTGCAAGCCTTCCTCGACGCCGACGAGCTGCACGAAGAAGCGCTGGACTATGTCGCCGCCCACGGCTACCTCACCGCCCTGTCGATCAATGCCGAGGAAGTGCCCGAGCGCGAATGGATCGACGCCTTGTTCGCCGAAGAACCGCACTACGCCAGCGACGCTCAGCGCACCGAGATCGAAGCCACCCTGGTGGCGCTCAAAGCGCATATCGCCCGTCAGTTGGCCAGTGACGACGAGTTCGAGCTGCCGTGCGACCTGGACCTGACCGACGAGCCGGACGATTCCGACCTGCGCGGCTGGTGCATCGGCTTCATGGAAGGCGTATTCCTGCGTGAAGAGGCCTGGTTCGAGAACGCCGAGGAAGAAGTCAGCGAGATGCTGTTGCCGATCATGGTTGGCTCGGGCCTGTTCGACGAGCAGCCGGAGTTCGCCGATATCGCCAGCAACGCCAACCTGCAGGACGACATGATCGTGCAGATCCCGGAAGCGCTGACTGCCCTGTTCCTGCTGCTGCACGCCCCTGACGAAAAGCCGGCGCTGCTCAAGCCACGCCACCACTAAGTTGCTTGTGCGCTACCTGCTGCTGGCCACCGGCTGGCTCAGCGTCGCGTTGGGGGTGTTGGGGATTTTCCTGCCGGTGTTGCCCACCACCCCGTTCCTGCTATTGGCGGCGGCCTGCTTTGCCCGCAGCTCGCCGCGCTTTCACCACTGGCTGGTCCATCACCCGAAGCTCGGGCCATGGATCCGCGACTACCTCAGTGGTGAAGGCATCCCCCTCAAGGGCAAGGTCTATGCTGTCGGCCTGATGTGGGCCAGCATCGGCCTGTCGTGCTATCTGGTACCGCTGTTCTGGGCCCGCACCTTCATGTTGACCAGCGCCGTGCTGGTAAGCCTGTATATCCTCAGCCGGAAGACCTTGCACAGGCCAAAGTGACAATATTTTGTCGCCAAATATCAATATCGCCTAACTGATACTTCTCTTATCCGAAAGAATTCTGGAACCAGGCACAAGCCTTGTATTCACGGGCTTTCACGGCCATCCATAGTGGTGCACTTGTGCAGTCCTGCGCAAACCAATTAGACAATATATGTCTTATATGGCAATTTGATATGAAGAAATCTTCTTATCTATCGCATTGAATGTACTTAGCTGTGTTGTTAAAAACCTGCAACACTATACGCGATTAGTTTATCGTCATTTTTTTGGCGAACAGCAGGATAAATTCCAGGATCAGGGAGATGTACCATGCGCGTTTTGAACCCCATCACCAGTGCGTTACTGTTGGCCCTGGCGAGTGCCAACGTACAGGCGATGTCGATCACAGAGGCCGTCCAGAGCGCCGTGGACTACCATCCCCAAGTCAGCTCCAACCGCAACAGCAAGCTCTCGGCCGATGAAGACGTAAAGTTTGCGCGTGGTGGCTACTTCCCTTCCGTAGACCTGGTCGCAGGCTACGGCCGGCAGCGTTCGGACAATAACAATACGCGCGGGGTAAACCCCGATGGTACGAGCAACCACAACAAGGAAACGCTCAACTACACCCAGTCCGAGCTGCGCCTGCGGCAGATGATTTTTGACGGCTTCAACACCTCGAACGAGGTGGGCCGCACCGAAGCGGTCTCCACTTCCCGCGCCTACTACACCCAGGCTGTCGCCCAGGATGTCGCCCTGCGTGCAACCGAGGTGTACCTGGAAGTGCTCAAGCGCCGTGAGCTGGTAGCCCTGGCCAGGAATAACCTGCAAGCCCACCTGCGCGTCAACGACCAGATCGGCCTGCGCAACGAGCGCGGCGTCGGCAGCACCGCCGACCTTGACCAGTCCCGCGCCCGTCGCGCCCTGGCGGAAAACAACCTGGACACCGCCGAAGTCGACCTGGCCGACGCCGAGGCCAATTTCTTCAGTGTCGTCGGCCGCATGCCGGACGAGCTGGAAAGCCCGCAGTCGATCAAGGTTGAAATGCCGGCTGATCTCGAACAGGCGCGTGAAGGCATGCGCCAGAACAACCCTTATATCAAGTCGGCCCAGGCTGACGTAAATGCTGCCGAGAAGCAGTACGAAGTGGCCAAGTCGACCTTCTATCCTCGCTTCGATGCCATCCTGGCCACAGGCGCCAACAACAACACCGGCGGCGAGAAAGGTCACAGCAACAACGACTGGCAAGCCGGCGTCGAGATGAACTACAACCTGTTCCGCGGCGGCAGCGACAAGGCTCGCCTGAACTCCGACGCACACAAGGTCAACCAGGCGCTGGACATCCGCAACAACGCCCTGCGTGAGCTGACCGAGAACCTGAGCCTGGCGTGGAACGCCATGAACAACGCCAGCAAGCAGCTGCCGACCGCGCGTGAATACGCCGAGACCACCAAGCGCGTGCGTGCGGCCTACCAGGACCAGTTCGGCCTGGGCCAGCGTACCCTGCTCGACCTGCTCGACAGTGAAAACGAGCTGTACAACGCCGACCGCCGCTACACCGAGGTGCGTTATACCGAGGAGTTCTCGCGCTACCGCGTGCTGGCGACCATGGGCGAGTTGCTGAGCAAGCAGCGTATTTCGCTGCCGCCGGAAGCGCTGGCTACTACCGAAGTGCGCACCGAGGCGCGCTTGCCTGACATGCGTTGATCAGGTTCGAGATGTCGGGGCCGCTTTGCGGCCCATCGCCGGCAAGCCAGCTCCCACACGTACAGCACAAGCTTCACCCTTTGTGTTCCAGCTGTAGAAACACAAACTTGAGCCCTGCCGCTGCACCTGTGGGAGCTGGCTTGCCGGCGATAGGGCCGTCACTGCCACCTCACCCCTCACCATGGTTGCGCTGGAACGTCTCCGCCCCCATGGCCCTGATCTGCCCCTCGATCAACGCCTCGAACGGTGCCAGCAGCGCATCGAAACAGGCCGGCTGCTCCAACGCGTTCAACGCCCCCACCACGGCCTCGATAGTCGATAACGCCCCCGCCTCCGGTGCCTTGCGCAAGCGGTAGCGTGAAGGCGCGACAGCCCCCAGCGTCACCCTCGGCAACGTATCCAGCAGCGGGTTCAGGTACAGCAGCTTGCGCGCCTTGCGCCAGGTGCCGTCGGGCACGATCAACAGCAAGGGTTTGTCGTCCGTCTCGCCATAGGCCAGCAATTCCTGGGCGTCATCGCCCGGGAACAGCAGGGCCGGCCGGTAACCCGGGGTCGCCAGCAATTCGCTCAGGTCATCGAACACCTCGCCTACCCGCAACTCGGCGTTGTTCAGGCCAAGGGCGGCCAGGCGGGCGGTGTTCAGGGCATGGGCGGTTTCACTGGGGTGCTGCAGCAGGATGACGCGGGTGCGGCTGTCGAGCGCGGGTATCAGTGGGCAGAGGCAATGGTCGAGCGGGCGCTGGCAACGCTCGCAGCGGGGTCTGGGCATGGGGTTCTCCTTGGCGGGAACAGTTTGCCACAGAACCGGGGCCCGCTTTGCAGGCCATTCGCAGCACAAGGCTGCTCCTACAAGGGCCACGCGACCCACTGTAGGAGCAGCCTTGTGCTGCGAAAGGGCTGCAAAGCAGCCCCTGCGATTTCAGCGGTTGAACCGCTCTGCCAGGCTATGCAGGTACTCCGCCATGCGTTCCAGGTCCTGGCTGATTTCCGCGCCCTGCCTGGCCTGCCCGGCACTCTGGTCGCACAGCTGGGCAATCCTCACGATCTGCTGGTTGATGTCTTCGGCCACATGGCTCTGCTGCTCCGACGCCGTCGCCATCTGCTGGCTCATGCCGGTGATGCGGCTGACCGCCTGGGCAATCCCGCTCAACGCGGCCTGCACTGCTTCGACACTGTGCACACTATCCCGCGAGATCTGCTCACCACGGTTTGCCGTACTGACCGCTCGCTCTGCCCCGGCGCGCAACGAAGCAATGATGTGGTGGATTTCTTCGGTCGAGGCGCGCGTGCGCTGGGCCAGCGAACGCACTTCATCCGCCACCACGGCAAATCCGCGCCCCTGTTCGCCGGCGCGTGCCGCTTCAATCGCAGCATTGAGCGCCAGCAGGTTGGTCTGCTCGGCAATCGAAGTGATCACATCGACCACGCTGCCGATCGACTGGGTCTGCTCGGCCAAGGCGTTCACCGCCTGGCCGATGTCATTGACGGCATCGCTCATGCTGCCCATGGCTTTCAGGCTCTGCAGAGCCAGCTCACTGCCCTGCTGTGCCAGCTGGTCGGCATCTCCCGCTGCATGCGCCGTACTTTGCACATTGTGGGTAACCTCCTGGATGGTCGCCGCCATCTGCGCAATCGCGGTGGCGGACTGGTCGGTCTCGTTGCGCTGACGGTCGAGCATCTGTGCCTGGGCATCGGACAACCCGGACGACTGCGCCGCCCGCGACTTCACCCCGACCCCGGCATCCACCAGCCGGGTCAAGGCCGTTTGCAGGCGTGCTTCCTCACTGAGGATGGCCAGGTCGAGCTGGCCTTGCAGGCCCGGGTTATCGCTATAGGTCAGCGCCACCAGCGGGCTGGTGAAAGCCTTGGGATGCTCGGCCAGCGTGCGGCGGATGCCCTGGTTCTGCCGGTGCTCGACCAGATACCAGGCCAGCAGCAGGCTGGCCATCAGTACCCCGAGTGCCGCGTAAGGCGGTAGCCACAGGTAGCCCGCTGCCGACAGCAGGCCCGCGCCGATCAATGGCCAACCGTGACCCAGGCCATGCCCCAGGCGGGCCGCCCATGGCACCGGCGCTCGGCCGGCCCGCAAGCGTGCGTACAACGCCTCGGCGCGGCGGATCTGCTCGCGTGTGGGCACCGACCGCACCGACTCGTAGCCACTGATGCGGCCCTGCTCGTAGATGGCCGTGACATAGGCGCTGACCCAGTAGTAATCGCCGTTCTTAGCCCGGTTCTTGACTACACCCATCCACGGTTTGCCCTGCTTGATGGTTTCCCACATGTGGCCGAACACCGCCGGCGGCATGTCCGGGTGGCGCACCAGGTTGTGGGGTTGACCGACCAGTTCGTCGTAGGTGAACCCGCTGATCGCCACGAAGGCGTCGTTGCAATAGGTGATGCGGCTGTTGAGGTCGGTGGTGGAAATCAGGCGCTGATCGTTGGGAAAGGTTCTTTCGTGCTCAGTGACGGGCAAATTTCATGCGCATCTTGGGCAATCCTTGCAGGATTAAGGGGAAGTGGTCAGCAGCACACGCTGATTTGATATATAGCAGGACGCCATTATGTTGTCGGTCAGCGGCGACAACAATTTAACCGGCGCCGACGAAATACAGCATGTGCCGGACTTCAGCCCACGTTGAGCTGGCTTTTCAGCAAATCGCGGAAGGTCTGGATCAACGGTTCGCGGCTGCGCCCGCGGCGAATGATCAGCGAGAACGGTGCCTGGTAGCCGAAGGTCGACGGCGACAGCACGCGCAAGTCGCCCTTGTCGACCCAGGCCTGGGCATAGTGCTCGGGCAGGTAGCCGATGTAGGCCCCGGAAAGAATCAGGATCAACTGCGCCTCCATGCTCTCCACGGTCGCGGCACTGTGCTTGAAGCCGTGCCGGGCCAGCTCGGCCTGGCTCCAGTAGCCACGCCCGACCATGCGCTGCTGGGTCACCACTGGCTCGGGAATGCGCCGTTCGGCATACAGCGGGTGTCGGCTGCTGCAGTACAGCCAGTGCTGCTCACGGTACAGCGGCTGATAAAGCAGCCCGCTCATGCGCGAGGAAAACGCGCCGATGGCCAGGTCCAGGCGGTTGTCCTGCACGCCCAACTGCAGCTCGTATGGGCTGGACACCGACAGGTGCAGGTGCACCGCCGGGTGTTCCTGGCTGTAGGCGCCAATGGCTTCGGCCAGCGGCAAGGCCCGGTCACCGACCGTGGAGTCGATCACCCCCAGGTTGAGGGTGCCGCGCAACTCGCCCTTGAGGGCGGCGGCGTACTGTTCGAAACCGTCCAGCTCGGCCAGCAGGCGCAGGGTTTCCTGGTGAAACAGCTCGCCCTTGCTGGTCAGGCTGAAACCGCCACGGCCACGGTGACACAGCACGATACCCAGGGCGCCTTCGAGCTGGCTCATGTAGGTGCTGATGGCCGAGGTCGACAGGTTCAGCTCGCGCTGGGCGTTGGCGAACCCCTGGTGGCGCACCACGCTGACGAAGATGCGCAGCAGTTTCAGGTCGGGCAAGGTCGAGGCCATGGTGCAACGGTTCCGCAAGGGTATTTGCGCGCAGTCTAACCGCTCTGCCGCCTTTAGTTCAGAAATTCCTGAACTAAGTATTTGCCGGTAGCGATTTTTCCCCGGCACTACCTTCAGCAGACTTGGCCGAAATGTCCCTGCCCGCCGGCAACACCCTACCTGCAAGGCGCGCGGCGGCACAGGTTCGAACAAACAGAACAATCGACCGACTGATGAGGCCCACCGTGGACAAGATCCTCCACCAACCACTGGGCGGCAACGAAATGCCGCGTTTCGGCGGCATCGCCACCATGCTCCGTCTCCCCCACCTGCAAAGTGCCCAGGGCCTGGACGCCGCCTTCATCGGCGTGCCACTGGATATCGGCACCTCGCTGCGCTCCGGCACCCGCTTCGGCCCGCGGCAGATCCGCGCCGAATCGGTGATGATCCGCCCGTACAACATGGCCACCGGGGCGGCACCGTTCGACTCGCTGTCGGTGGCCGACATCGGTGACGTGGCAATCAACACCTTCAATCTGCTGGACGCCGTGCGCATCATCGAAGAAGCGTATGACGAGATCCTAGAGCACAACATCATCCCGCTGACCCTGGGTGGCGACCACACCATCACCCTGCCGATCCTGCGCGCGCTGCACAAGAAGCACGGCAAGATCGGCCTGGTGCACATCGATGCCCATGCCGACGTCAACGACCACATGTTCGGCGAGAAGATCGCCCACGGCACCACCTTCCGCCGCGCCGTGGAAGAAGGCCTGCTCGATTGCGAGCGCGTGGTGCAGATCGGCCTGCGCGCACAGGGCTACACCGCCGATGACTTCAACTGGAGCCGCCGCCAGGGCTTCCGCGTGGTCCAGGCCGAAGAGTGCTGGCACAAGTCGCTGGCACCGCTGATGGCCGAAGTACGGGAAAAGGTCGGCGGCGGCCCGGTGTACCTGTCGTTCGACATCGACGGCATCGACCCGGCCTGGGCGCCAGGCACCGGCACCCCGGAAATCGGCGGCTTGACCACCATCCAGGCGATGGAGATCATTCGCGGCTGCCACGGCCTGGACCTGATCGGCTGTGACCTCGTCGAAGTCTCCCCGCCTTACGACACCACCGGCAACACCTCGCTGCTCGGTGCCAACCTGCTGTTTGAAATGCTTTGCGTGCTTCCAGGCGTAGTACGTCGGTAAACGACGGCCCGTTGCAGGAGCGCTCGCAGTACTTGCTACACCCCGGCAGGAGCCATATGGGAGGGCCACTGAGGCCCGCCAACAACACGACAAGACCGCCGGGCGCCGTGAACCCGCCCGCGTGGTCGATCTCGCCATAATAAAGATAATCGGGAGACCCCCAATGGCCTTGGACATCATTGTTGTAATGATCTATACCGCCGGCATGCTCGGGCTTGGCTGGTATGGCATGCGGCGCGCGAAAACCCATGAAGACTACCTGGTGGCCGGGCGCAACCTCGGCCCTGTCCTGTACATGGGCACCATGGCCACCACCGTGCTCGGTGGCGCCTCCACCGTCGGCACCGTGCGCCTGGGCTACGTCCACGGCATCTCTGGCTTTTGGCTGTGCGCAGCCCTGGGCCTGGGCATCATCGCCCTCAACCTGTTCCTGGCCAAACCCTTGCTGCGCCTGCGCATCTTCACCGTGACCCAGGTGCTGGAGCAGCGCTACAACCCGACCGCACGCCAGGCCAGCGCCGTGATCATGCTGGCCTACGCACTGATGATCGGCGTCACCTCGACCCTGGCCATGGCCACCGTATTGCAAGTGCTGCTGGACCTGCCGTTCTGGGCCTCGCTGCTGCTGGGTGGGGGCGTGGTAGTGCTGTACTCGACCATTGGCGGCATGTGGTCGCTGACCCTGACCGATATCGTCCAGTTCGTGATCAAGACCGTCGGCCTGATGTTCATCCTCCTGCCAGTGTGCCTGTACAAGGCCGGTGGCTGGGACACCCTGGTGGCCAAGCTGCCGGCGGCCAGCTTCCAGCTGACCACCATTGGCTGGGACACCATCATCACCTACTTCCTGATCTACTTCTTCGGCATCCTCATCGGCCAGGACATCTGGCAGCGGGTGTTCACTGCCCGTGACGAGAAGGTCTGCCAGCGTGCCGGCACCACCGCCGGTGTGTACTGCGTACTGTACGGCCTGGCCTGCGCCACGATCGGCATGGCTGCGCACGTGCTCATGCCTGACCTGGCCAACCCGAACAATGCCTTTGCCGAGATGATCAAGACCACCCTGCCCGATGGCATCCGTGGCCTGCTGATGGCAGCGGCACTGGCCGCCATGATGTCCACCGCCAGTGCCGGCCTGCTGGCTGCGTCCACCACCCTGACCGAAGACCTGTTGCCCAAGCTGCGTGGCGGCAAACAGTCGAGCCTGGGCGTCAGCCGCCTGTTCACCCTGCTCACCGGGCTGGTGGTGCTGGGCATTGCGCTGATGGTGAACGATGTGATCAACGCCCTGACGCTGGCCTACAACCTGCTGGTCGGCGGCATGCTGATCCCGCTGATCGGTGCCATCTTCTGGAAGCGCGCTACCACCTCCGGGGCTATCGCCAGCATGTCGCTGGGCTTTGCGACCGCGTTGCTGTTCATGTTCAAGGATGGGCTGGAGGCCAACACGCCGATCTACTACAGCCTGGTGGTTGGCCTGGTGAGCTTTGTGGTGGTGAGCCTGGTGTCGCGTAAACCGGCGGCGGCGGTGAAGCTGGCCTGATAGTTCTCGGGCGCCTGTACCGGCCTCTTCGCGGGCTTGCCCGCTCCCACAGGGACTCCACGGGTCCTGAGATTTGTGGGTACCTGTGGGAGCGGGCAAGCCCGCGAAGAGGCCGGTACAGGCAACAGATTTTCATCAGGCACAAAAAGGCCGCTGCACCCACCCAGGTGCAGCGGCCTTTGTATTTATCAGCGACGACGCGGTTGGCGTTTGCGCTGCTCTTCGTCAGTCGGGATCGGCACCGGCTGCAAGGGTGGTGGAATCAGCCCCAAGGCGACAGCCAGGTCGTGGAGCCAGTTGGACAGTGGTTTATTCATAATGCCCCCTTGACGGGTCAGCCTCACGGCAATTCAATCCTGCGATGTTTCATACAGATCATAGCCCTATGTCCTGCATTACGCATGCCTCTACACCTACAGATACGGGCCATTTTGATACGGATCAAGCCGTAGCGGCGCATTCCGACGACTGGTTAATCGTTTCGCTTTGTTGCAGGTCGATCCAGGCCTGCAAATTCGCCCCGCGCATGCCTTGGCGCCACATCAACCAGGTGACCGCCTGATCGAACGGCGCCTGCAGTTGGTGTACCCGTACCCGATCGCGCCCGGGCAGGCTGTCAAGCATCGACCGGGCCATCATCGCCACCCCCGCGCCGGCGATCACGCAGGCCAGCATGCTCTGGTACGACTCGATCTCCATCACCCGGCCCATGGGCGTATGGGCATGGGCATACCAGGCTTCCAGGCGCATGCGGTACGAGCAGCCCTGACGGAAGGTGAACACCGCCTTGCCCGCCACGTCCTTTGCCGTGTGCACTGCAGGGTGCTCGGGACTGGTGATCACTACCAGTTCCTCCTCGCACAACGGCACGCCATCCAGCCCGGCCAGGCTCGGCGGCCCGTCCACCAGTGCCGCGTCCAGGCGGTGGTTGAGCAGGCCTTCCAGCAGTTCGCCACTGGGCGCCGCGCGCACCTGCAGGTTCACCGCCGGGTAGGCCTGGTGATAGCGCGCCAGCAATCCCGGCAAATGGGTCGCCGCTGTGCTGTACATGGTCCCCAGCACGAAATCCCCGGCCGGTTGGCCACCTCGCACCGCGGCCAGCGCCTCGTCGCGCAAGGCTGACATGCGGTTGGCGTAGTCCAGCAGCACCTTGCCCGCCGGCGACAGTTGCAGGCGCTGGCGCTCGCGCAGGAACAGCTCGACACCCAGTTGCTCCTCGAGCTGGCGCAAGCGCGTCGACAGGTTCGACGGCACCCGGTGCAGGCGCTCTGCGGCACGGGTGACCGACCCCTCCTCGGCCACGGCCTGGAAGATACGCAGTTGGCTGAATTCCACGACATTCTCCAAAACAGAACAACTTGATCATCATTATTCAATTTTATTGAAAAACAAACCACCCTAACCTGCCACCCATCGCTTACATCCGCGCAGGAGACTTGCCATGTCGCCCCTCATTCAACTGCTGGCCAGCGCCGTGGCGCTGATGATGGCCATGGGCATCGGCCGTTTCGCCCTTACCCCGCAGCTGCCGCAATTGATCGCCGAAGGCCAGTTCGACCTGACGGTCGCCGGGCTGGTGGCGGCGGCCAACTACCTGGGTTATTTCATCGGCGCCGTCGACGCCATGTTCGCCCGCTCACCGGGTCAGGTGCGCCTGCGCCTGCATGGCGGGCTTTGGCTGTGCGTGTTGCTGACCTTGGCCTCATGGGCCGCCGACGGGTTCTGGAGCCACCTGTTGCTGCGCTTCGGCACCGGCGTGGCCAGCGCCTGGGTGCTGGTGATGATCACCAGCCTCAGCCAGCAGGTGGCCAATGCCCTCAATCGCCAACGCTTGGGTGCCCTGGTGTTCGCCGGGCCAGGGCTGGGTATTGCGCTGACCGGCTTGCTGGCTCTGGTTGCGCATTTGTGGGGGTTGGGCTCGGCAGCACTGTGGCTGATCTATGCCGTGGCCGCGCTGGTGATGCTGCTGGCGGTCTGCCCCTGGTTGCCGCGCGCGCTGCAAGCTGCAACGGCGCCCTCCGCTGCAAGCCAAGGCCCGAGCCGCAGCGTCGGCATCGGCCGCCTGGGGCTGGTCTATGCGTTGTACGGAATCGGTTACATCCTGCCGGCCACCTTCCTGTCGCAGATGGCCAACCAGCAGTTCCGCGGGCAATGGCAGGCCGACCTGTTCTGGCCGGCGTTCGGCCTGGCGGCTGCGCTGGGGGTGCTGCTGGTGAGCCTGCGACGTGGCGGCCGCACCTCGACCTGGCTCACTGTCACCCTGTGGCTGCAGGGGCTGGGTGTGCTGGCCTGCCTGATGGGTGGGGGTGTCGGGCTGGCGTTGGGTGTGGTGCTGTGTGGCGGGCCGTTCCTGGCTTGCATGCAACTGGTGATGCAACGTTCGCGGGAGCTGGCACCGCATGCCACGCAGCGCAATGCCGGGCTGCTGACGGCCTGCTTTGCCCTGGGGCAGTTGAGCGGACCATTGCTGGCGGCGGTCAGCAGCCATTTCAGTGGCGGGCTGCAGCCGGCGCTGATGGTGGCGGCGGGTGGGTTGGTGGTGGCTGGCGGGTTGGTGCTGATGGCCGGCTCGGCACAGCAGGGCAGCGCCTGTCAGGCCAAGGCTGCATCCTGAATTGTGGTTGCCTGTGCTGGCCTCTTCGCGGGCTCGCCCGCTCCCACAGGGGCCGCACAATCTTCAAGACCTGTGCAGTACCTGTGGGAGCGGGCAAGCCCGCGAAAAGGCCAGTACAAGTTATCGATCACCCCACGATCCGCCGCAACTGCTGCTTCACCCAAGGTTCGGCACTCACCAGGACCACCCCCAGCAGCACCATCAACGCGCCAACCACAAAGTTCAGGCTCAGCGGCTCATCCAGCAACAACACGCCAAAGGTCACCCCGAAAAGCGGGGTGATGAAGGAAAACACCGCCAGGTTCGACGCCAGATATTTGCGCAGCAACCAGAACCAGGTCAGGTAGCTGATGAAGGACACCACAATCCCTTGGAACAGCACGCTCCCCATCGCCAACGGTGTAAACACCACCGCGCCGATCTGCCCGCTGAGCAAGGCAATCAGCAGCAGCCCGGCAAAGCCCACCGCCAGCTGATAGAACAGGGTCAGGGTCGCTGGCGCTTCCGACAGCCGCGAGCAACGCACCACCACCGTGGTCGCGCCCCAGGCCAGCCCGGCGATCACGCCAAAGGCATCGCCCAGCAGGGTACGGCCATCCATGTGCTCGAACGACATACCGCCGGCAAACGCCATGGCAATGCCGCCGAAGGCCAGCAGAATCCCCAGCCATTGCAGCAGCCGCAGGCGTTCGCTGGGCAACCTGAAATGCAGGCCCAACGCGGTGAACACCGGCGCGGTATAGAGAAAAACCGACATGTGCGCCGCCGAGGTCAGCTTCAGCCCCTCGGCAATGAACAGGAATTCCACGCCGAACAGCCCGCCTGCCACCACGCCGGCGCGCCAGGTGCTACCCACCTGCTCCCAGCCACCCCGCCAGCACAGCATCAGGCCCACCAGCACGGCGGCGATGCCGTTGCGCAAGGCCGCCTGCATCACCGGCGCAATATCGATGGCGGCCGTCTTGATCAATACCTGCTGGCAACCCCAGATCAGGCACAGCCCCAGCATCACCTGGAAGGCAAAGGCATCGGGGTTCTTGCGGACCGCGCTCATGGGCGGGCCTCTGCGGTGGTCATCGGCATGGGCGAAGGCTCGGCAGTGTTCATGAACTACCGATTATCGGGTTTTCAGGGCCGCACTTGCCAGCCTCAAAACGACCTCAGGCGATCTGTGCCTTCGCCGACACCTGCTCGAAGGTGGTTTCGTCCAGCGCATCCTCCTGTTCATCCAGAACCTGGCGCGGGTGCTCGAAGCCGGGAATGCTGCTGTCGATCAGGCTCATCAGCCTCGAACCACGCTCGGTGAGCACAAAGTTCTCACCATTGCCGCCATCCTCTTCGGGCCGGGTTTCGATGAAACCCCGCTCGAACAACAGCCTTTCGTATTCGCAGGCGCGGGTTTTCAGGTGGTCCAGGTCGCCCACCGGCTCACCTTTGGCGGCCAGTGCCGCAGCGTGCTGCTCGGCATAGGGGCGTGGCGTGAAGCTGCGACCGGCGCCGTTCTGCACCTCGTGCAGCAAGCGTTCGATCAGGTCCCAGTCGTAGGCGATGCTCATGGCTACGGGCTCCTGCTGTGGACGGAAGGGGTACACAGGTTGGGACCTGTCGAGGTTGCCCGGCGTTCCGAAATATCTCAGCGCTGGCGTTGTTGCGCTTGCATGTACTGGCGCAGCAACTGATTGATCCGGGTCTGGTAGCCGCTACCCTGCTCTTTGAACCAGGCGAGCACATCGGAATCCAGGCGAATGGTCACCGTCTGCTTGGCTGGAACTCGCAGCTCGGCCTCGCGGAAGAAATTTTCATCCAGTTCAGGAATATCCGAGGTATCGATAGCCTGGTCGTCCTGTCGAGCCAGGCGGCTCCAGTCAGTTTTCGATGCTTTGGTCATAATGTTTGGCCTCCCATCTGGTGGCTTTGCGTGCAGAAATGATGCGAATGACATCACCCTGCCTTTCCGTGTACACGACGACGCCTATCAGACACTTCAGCCAGCCCAGGCAGACCCAGCGCTCCTCATCATTGTTCGGATTGTCATCAAAGCGAATCAACATCGGGTGATTGAACATATCCGGAACATCGCTGAAGTCGATGCCGTGCTTGCGGATGTTTATCTGGTTCTTGGCATCGTCCCATTCAAAGAACATGGGACGCTCCGTATTTACATCTGTACATACGATACCTCCTGATCCAGGCCAAGGCTAGGGGGCGATCGCACGACCTTCAATAGCCGCAGGAGGCTTTGGGAAATGGATTACAGCCTAGAGCGGAAACGGCCTAGCCAATCGGCTAGCAAGGCCCATCGGTCGAAGGCGCTGAACTAACGGCCAGGCGCATGCCTCCACCGGGCATCACCACCGCCGGAGGTAGGAAGGATGAAACTGCTACTGCCCATTGCCTGCGCCACTGCCTTGTTCTGCGCCCTGCCCGCCTGGGCCTGCACACCGGAAGAAGCGACGCAGAAGCGCGAAGAGCTGGCGGGGCTGGTCACCCAGTTGACCGAGCAGAACCCGCAGAAGGCCAAGGAGATCAATGATGAGCTTCAGGGGATGGAGCTGGGGACGGCGAGCAAGGACTTGCCCGACAAATGCCAATTGATCGACAAGCGGATCAAGGAGTTGAAAGAGGCGGAGAAAAAGGCTGAATAGTTGTCGCCTGTGCTGGCCTCTTCGCGGGCACGCCCGCTCCCACAGGAACCCCACAGATTTCGAGGTCTGTGATATCCCTGTGGGAGCGGGCGAGCCCGCGAAGAAGCCAACAGCGCTATCGAGCCTTACTCAGCAGCAGGCTTGCGCTTCTTCAGCGGCGCCAGGCCGTCAGCGCTGGCCAGCGGTGCGTTGGCCTTCGGTTTGGCGGTTGGCTTGCGCTTGGCGGCTGCCTTCTTGTCACCGGTCTTCTTCTCGACCTTTTTCTTCTTGCTGCCAGCCGCCTTGCCGGAGGCCTTCACCTTCTTCGGCCCGCTGTAGGTGCCCTTCACTTCCTTGATCACCCGGCGCTCGAACTGCTGCTTGAGGTAGCGCTCGATGCTCGACATCAGGTTCCAGTCGTTGTGGGTGATCAGCGAGATCGCCAAGCCCTCGCCACCGGCACGGCCGGTACGGCCCACACGGTGCACGTACTCGTCACCGCTGCGCGGCATGTCGAAGTTGATCACCAGGTCCAGGCCATCGATGTCCAGGCCACGGGCCGCCACGTCGGTGGCCACCAGCACCTTGGAGCTGCCCTGCTTGAAGCGGTCCAGGGCCAGCTTGCGGTCCTTCTGGTCCTTCTCGCCGTGCAGCACGAAGGCCTTCACATCCTTGGCCACCAGGTGGCCGTAGATGCGGTCGGCCAGGGCGCGGGTGTTGGTGAAGATGATCGCCTTGTCGAAGGTTTCGTTGGCCAGCAGCCACTGCACGATTTGCTCTTTGTGCTGGTCGTGGTCGGCGGTGATGATCTGCTGGCGGGTGCCTTCGGCCAGCTGCGAGACGCTGTTGAGCATCAGGTGCTCAGGGTCTTTAAGCACCTTGCCGATCATGTCGCGCAGGGCCGCACCACCAGTGGTGGCAGAGAACAGCAGGGTCTGCTGGCGGTTCTCGCACTCCTTGCACAGGCGCTCCATGTCTTCGGCGAAGCCCATGTCGAGCATGCGGTCGGCTTCGTCGAGGATCAGCACCTGCACGTGGGACAGGTCGAGGTTGCCGGCATTGAGCTGCTCGAGCAGGCGGCCCGGGGTGCCGATCAGCACGTCCGGTACCTTGCGCAGCATGGCGGCCTGTTCCTTGAAGTCTTCACCACCGGTGACCAGGCCCGACTTGATGTAGGTGAACTGCGAGAACAGCTGTACCTGCTTGAGGGTCTGCTGGGCCAGTTCACGGGTCGGCAGCAGGATCAGCGCGCGGATCTCGACACGGCGTTCGCGCAGGTCGACCAGGCGGTTGAGCAACGGCAGCACGAAGGCTGCGGTCTTGCCGCTGCCGGTCTGGGCGGTCACGCGCAGGTCACGCCCTTGCAGGGCCAGGGGGATGGCCGCGGCCTGCACCGGGGTTGGCTCGACAAAGTTAAGCTCGGCCACGGCTTTAAGCAGGCGTTCGTGCAGGGCGAATTGGGAGAACACGGAGGTAACCTCAGGCAAGTGCGGGAAAATGTCAGTTGCATAGGGTAACGTTTTCTGCCGCCTTAGCCGAATTTCTTTTGGCAACTTTGTCGCCATCCGCGCTCTAATAGCGCTTCGTTTGGCAACAAAGACTGTACGCAAGCCCATGGATATCCAACGAATCTGGCGTGACTCACTCGACCTGTGGGGCACCCTTGACCAACATCCGATGCTGCACGCAGCCATTGGCCTGGCGGTGCTGCTGCTGGTTTCTCTGGTCATCGGCCGCCTGGCACGCTTCCTGGTGCTGCATGGCGCCCGCCTGCTGGCCCGCCAGCCAGCGCTGAAGTGGCTGGACGACCTGCGCAACAACAAGGTGTTCCACCGCCTGGCGCAGACCACACCATCACTGGTGCTTCAGTTCGGCCTGAAGCTGGTACCCGAGCTGTCCGACACCGCCCAGCACTTCCTTGGCAATGTCGCCCTGGCCTTTACCCTGCTGTTCATGACCATGGCGCTGTCGTGCCTGCTGGATGCCCTGCTCGACATCTATGCCCGCACCGAACACGCCCGCACCCGCTCGATCAAGGGCTACGTGCAGCTGGCCAAGATGATGCTGTGGATCTTCGCCTCCATCGTCATCGTCGCCACCCTGATCGACCGCTCGCCCCTGTTGCTGCTTTCCGGTCTGGGTGCCATGTCGGCAGTGCTGCTGTTGGTGTACAAGGACACCTTGCTGTCGTTCGTCGCCAGCGTGCAGCTGACCAGCAACGACATGCTGCACGTGGGCGACTGGATCGAAATGCCCCAGGTGGGCGCCGATGGCGATGTGGTGGACATCACCCTGCACACGGTGAAAGTGCAGAACTTCGACAAGACCATCGTCTCCATCCCCACCTGGCGCCTGATGAGCGAGTCGTTCCGCAACTATCGCGGCATGCAGCAGTCCGGTGGCCGGCGGATCAAGCGCAGCCTGTTCATCGATGCCGCCGGGGTGCGCTTTCTCACCCGCGAAGAAGAGCAGCGCCTGAGCCAGGTGCACTTGCTGGCCGACTACCTGGCCGGCAAGCGCCAGGAGCTGCAGCGCTGGAACGAGGCTATGGGACCGGTGGCCGAGCTGTCGGCCAACCGCCGCAAGCTGACCAATATCGGCACCTTCCGCGCCTTTGCCCTGGCCTATCTGAAAAACCACCCCAACGTGCACCCGAACATGACCTGCATGGTGCGGCAGATGCAGACCACCGCCGAGGGCGTACCGCTGGAGATCTACTGCTTTACCACCACCACGGTGTGGGCGGATTACGAGCGGATTCAGGGGGATATCTTCGATTATCTGCTGGCGGTGTTGCCGGAGTTCGGGCTGAGTTTGTATCAGCAGCCGAGTGGCAATGACATGCGGGTAGGGTTGAGCGGGCGCGTAGCGCAAGAGCCTGTGCCGCGCCGGCTGGAAGACATGAGCGAGGCTTGAGATTGCCGGGGCTGCTTCGCAGCCCATCGGCGCGGTTCGTCGCCACGACAAGCCAGCTCCCACAGGTACTGCACACGTCTCGAATTTTTGCGCGGTGCCTGTGGGAGCTGGCTTGCCGGCGATGGGCCGCAAGGCGGCCCCTTTCCGTGTCAGGGCCGAGTCAGGGGTGCGCATTCAGGGTTGGCGAAAGCCGCTTGCTCTCACGCCCATGGACCATGCAATACAGCGCGCCAGCCAGGATCAACCCCATCGCCCAACTGATGTCCGCCCCCAGCCACTCGGCCACGAACCCCGTGTAGAACGACAGCTTCATGAACGGGATGGTACCGATGATCGACACGGCGTACACACTCAGGCTTCGACGATTGAAGCATCCATAAGGCCCCTTGGCGTCATACAGCGCCCCCACATCATAGTGGCCGCGGCACACCCAGTAGTAATCCACCAGGTTGATCGCGCTCCAGGGGATCAACAGGTACAACTGGCCGATCAGGATGTCGGCAAAGAACGTATCGAAATTGTACTGGGTGGCGATGGCGATCACCGTTGCCGCTGCGGTCAGCCCAGCCATTACCAGGGCCTTGGCAGTGGCGGTCACGCGCCGGATGGTCTTGAAGGCGCCAAAGATCGTGACCGACGACATGTACGCGCTGTACAAGCACAGGACGTTGTACTGAATCACCCCCAACGCAATCACTGCCAGCGCCAACGGCGCCCACGGGCCGAACAACGCGGCAATGGCCGTGGCCGGGTCATGCCCCAGGGCCGAGGGCAACTCCACAGCTACCAGCGCGCCCAATGCCATCATGGCGAAGGAGCCCAGCGCACAACCGCAATAAGTGGCCCAGAACGTGGCGCGCGGGTTGACGTTGGCCGGGAGGTAGCGCGAGTAATCGGCCACATAGGGGCCATAGCCCAGCGTCCACGAGGCCGATTGGGCCACGATCAGGTTGAACGCGGTGAACGAAAAGCCGGTACTCACCGCCGTCGTGGTTGCCATGTCGCCGGGGTGCAGCAGGATCAACACCAGGGCGCCAGCAAAAACCAGCGTGGACAACAGACTCATCCACGCGCCCAGGCGGTGGATCAGTTCGTAGCCGACAAAGCCGATGACAAAGGTCAGCAAGCCAACCACCACAATGGCCTGGTCATCGCTCATGGGCACCAGCGCCTGCAGGGCATTGCGCATCAGCACACCGCTGGCGGCGAGGAACAGGACTGCGGCCGTGACCATCACCAGCAAAGGCAGCGCCGCCCCATGGACACCGAACTGCGCCCGGCTCTGGATCATCTGTGGCACGCCCAGGTGCGGCCCCTGGGCAGAGTGCGCGGCCATGAACACGGTGCCGATCAGGTTGCCGACCAACAGGGCCAGCAAGGTCCAGCCCAGGCTTAGCCCGGACGCCACGCCCAGGGTGCCGACCATCAGGGCGGTTATCTGAAAGTTGGAGCTGAACCAGATGGTGAACAATCGTTTCGGCGTGCCATAACGCTCAGCGTGTGGGACGAATTCGATACTTCGCGTTTCTAGCTTCACGCCGGTCTCCCGATATTATTTTCATGATTATCGGGTAGGTACCGGCGGGATTTGGGTTCAGTAACGAACGCGTCATAGCTGGCTGCGCCATGGCTTGCTTGAAACCGTCAGGGTGCCCAGGCGGCTCATCCACACCGACGCCAGGATCACCGCCCCGCCGATGAACAGCCTGCCCAGTGGCTCGTCCTGGTTCCAGATCAGCAAATTGAGCAGCAACCCTACCGGCACGTGCAGGTTGTTCATCACCGCCAGCGTAGCGCCGGAAACCAGGCACGCGCCCTTGTTCCACCAGTACAGCCCCAACGCTGTCGGGCACAGGCCCAGGAACAGCAACACCAGCCACTGCACGTTGGTGGTCGGCAGGTGCTGGGCGTTGCCGAACAGCAGGAACGCCGGCAACACCACGAGCAAGGCGCCGAGGTAGAAGTAGCCAAAGCGCTTGTAGTGCGGCAGGTCGCTGGGGTAGCGGGCGACCAGGTGGCGGTACAGCACCTGGCCGGCGGCATAGGTGAAGTTGGCCAGTTGCAGCAGCAGGAAGCCGATGAAGAACTCGCCACTGATGGTGTCGAAGCGGATTACCGCAGCACCGGCCACCGCCACCAGCGCTGCCACTAGGGCCCAGGGGTTGAAGCGCCGGTTCAAGGCGTCTTCGATCAGCGTCACGTGCAACGGCGTGAGAATGGTGAACAGCAGCACCTCCGGCACAGTGAGCACGCGAAAGCTCAGGTACAGGCAGACGTAGGTGATGCCGTACTGCAGCGCACCGATCAGCAGCATCGCGCGCATGAAGCGCGGCTCGACCTGGCGCCAGCGGGTCAGCGGCAGGAATACCAGGCCAGCCAGCACCACGCGCGCGAGCACGGCAAAGTAGCTGTCGACGTGCCCGGCCAGGTATTCGCCGATCAGGCTGAAGGAAAACGCCTGGATCAGCGCAACGATAATCAGGTAGCCCATGGTTGCCTCTCGGGGATCAAGGCCGCGACCTTAGCGGGTTGCGGGGAATGAGTTCAACCATGAGGAATGTGGGGCTGTGCCGGCCTATTCGCGGTGGTAAACCCGCTCCCACAGGGACACCACTGATCTCAGGTGCCGTGATATTCCTGTGGGAGCGGGTTTACCCGCGAAGAGGCCGGCACAGGCCCCCACAAAATTCACAGGCATAAAAAAGCCCGGCCATGCAGGCCGGGCAGGTACACCCAAAGGAGCAAAACCAGGTGTCAGGGTTGGGAATTCGCTAAGCCTCAGGCCACCGCCGCCAGCCTGGCCTTGGCCTGGTTGACGCCCTTCTCGTGGAAGTCAGGGCTCATGTTCAGGCCTTCGGCATGGATGAATTCGACATCGTGAATGCCGATGAAGGCCATGACCTGGCGCAGGTAGGGTTCCTGGTGGTCGCTGGTGGCGCCAGCATGGATGCCGCCACGGGCCGTCAGTACGATGGCGCGCTTGCCGGTCAGCAAGCACTGCGGGCCGGTGGGGGTGTACTTGAAGGTGATGCCGGCACGCAGCACGTGGTCCAGCCAGGCCTTGAGGGTGCTGGGGATGGTGAAGTTGTACATTGGCGCAGCCATCACCAGGACGTCGGCAGCAAGCAATTCATCGGTCAGTTGGTTGGATCGTGCCAGCGCTTCCAGTTCGGCAGCGCTGCGTTGTTCCTCAGGCTTCATCCAGCCACCCAGCAGGTTGGCGTCCAGGTGTGGCACCGGGGTCACGGCCAGGTCGCGCACGCTGATCTGATCGGCCGGGTGGGCAGCCTGCCATTGCTGGATGAAATCACGGGTCAGCTGACGGGAAACGGAATCCTGCTGGCGGGCGCTGCTTTCGATGATCAGTACGCGGGACATGGGGTGCCTCCATCGGCAAAAAGGGTTGCGATTCGATGGAGGTGAGATTACGGCTTGACCTATCGATAAAAAAGCGTAAAAAATGGGTTCAATCTATCGATTTATCAGCTTATTCTGCCGTGCAGTTCAAGGCGATCCGTAGTTTGATGATTTGCCGGTTGAACTTGGCGGTGACATCGACGCTTTTACCAGCCGGTACGTTCACCCGGCGCACCCGTGGTGCTTCCGGGCCGTTGCGGAAGGTCACCTTGCACGCCGCCGGCACCTGCCCATAGTTGTTCAGGGTGATGGCGCCTATGTCGTAGGCCGTGTCATAGGCGGTGTAGTCGAGCTTGACCCCGGTCAGTTCCTTCTCCACGTCGATGGGATACGCCATGGCCCCGAGGGGCAGGCACATCAGTATTGCCGCACAACATTTCTTCATGGGCCGCTCTCCTTGAAAGAGCGCAGCTTAGGACAACAGGAGCGAAAGATGAAAGCGCCGCGCGTAACCCTTGACCAGTGGCGAACCCTGCAGGCAGTGGTCGATCACGGCGGGTTTGCCCAGGCCGCCGAGGCACTGCACCGCTCGCAGTCATCGGTCAGCTACACCGTGGCGCGCATGCAGGAGCAGCTGGGCGTGCCGCTGCTGCGCATCGACGGGCGCAAGGCGGTGCTCACCGAAGCCGGCAATGTTCTGTTGCGCCGCTCGCGCCACCTGGTCAAGCAGGCCAGCCAGCTCGAAGACCTCGCCCACCACATGGAGCAGGGCTGGGAGGCCGAGGTCCGCCTGGTGGTCGACGCCGCCTACCCCAGTGCCCGCCTGGTACGTGCCCTGGCCGCGTTCATGCCGCAAAGCCGCGGCTGCCGGGTGCGCCTGCGTGAAGAAGTGCTCTCTGGTGTCGAGGAAGTGATGCACGAAGGCATCGCCGACCTGGCCATCAGCAGCTACAGCATCGGTGGCTATCTGGGCGCCGAACTGAGCGCGGTGGAGTTCGTCGCCGTCGCCCACCCCGAACACAGCCTGCACCGCCTGGGCCGCGAACTGACCTTCCAGGACCTGGAAAGCCAGTTGCAGGTGGTGATCCGCGACTCTGGCCGCGCCCAGCCGCGCGATGTCGGCTGGCTGGGCGCCGAGCAACGCTGGACCGTCGGCAGCCTGGGTACCGCCGCTACCTTCGTCAGCAGCGGCCTGGGCTTTGCCTGGCTGCCCCGCCACATGATCGAGCGCGAGCTGCGCGAAGGCGTGCTCAAGCCGTTGCCGCTGGATCAGGGTGGCAGCCGCCACCCACTGTTCTACCTTTATTCGAGCAAAGAGAAGACCTTGGGCCCGGCTACGCAGATTCTCATCGACCTGCTGCGCAATTTCGACACCGCCCCCCTGGATGTGCCCTTCGCAGCCCCCCCGCAAGCCTGAGAGGACCGCGCCAATGGCCTATTTCGAACACGAAGGATGCGCACTGCATTACGAGGAATATGGCCAGGGTGAACCCTTGGTATTGCTGCATGGCCTGGGCTCCAGCTGCCAGGACTGGGAGCTGCAGGTACCGCTGCTCAGCCGCCACTACCGGGTAATCCTCATGGACATTCGCGGCCACGGCCGCTCCGACAAGCCACGCGACGGCTACCAGATAGCTACCTTCAGTGCCGACCTGCTGGCCCTGCTCGAACACCTGCATACCGGCCCCGTGCACTTCGTCGGCCTGTCCATGGGCGGCATGGTCGGCTTCCAGTTCGCCGTCGATCACCCGCAGTGGCTGCGCAGCCTGTGCATCGTCAACAGCGCCCCCGAGGTCAAGCGCCGCACCCGCAGTGACTGGGCATGGTGGCTCAAGCGCTGGGGCCTTGCGCGCCTGCTTAGTGTCGAAACCGTCGGCAAGGGCCTGGCCGAGCGCCTGTTCCCCAAACCGCAGCAGGCCGAACTGCGGCAGAAGATGGCCCAGCGCTGGGCCCGCAACGACAAGCGCGCCTATCTCAAGAGTTTCGACGCCATCGTCGACTGGGGCGTGCAGGAACGCATCAGGCAGATCCACTGCCCTACCCTGGTGATCGCCGCCGATCACGACTACACCCCGATACAACTGAAAGAGCGCTATGTCGCTTTGATGCCCCATGCCAGGCTGGTAGTCATCGACGATTCCCGGCACGCTACACCCCTCGACCAACCCGAGGTCTTCAACCAGACCCTGCTGCAGTTCCTTGCAGCCGCTTCCACCTCTCAAGGATCTTTGAGCCCATGCTGAAAAAACTCCTGCTCACCGCCTGCTCGGTCGCCTTCGCCACCAGCGTCATGGCCTCCGACAAGACCCCGCACGTACTGCTGGACACCAGCTTCGGCCAGGTCGAAATCGAGCTGAATGCCGAGAAGGCGCCGGTCAGTACCAAGAACTTCCTCGAGTACGTCGACAGCGGCTTCTACAACAACACCATCTTCCACCGCGTGATCCCGGGCTTCATGGTCCAGGGCGGCGGCTTCACCGACCAGATGGTGCAGAAGAACACCCGAGCCCCGATCACCAACGAAGCCGGCAACGGCCTGCAGAACACCCGTGGCACGCTGTCCATGGCCCGTACCCAGGACCCGAACTCGGCCACCAGCCAGTTCTTCATCAACGTGGCCGACAACGACTTCCTCAACCCTGGACGTGACCGTGGCTATGCCGTATTCGGCAAGGTGACCAAGGGCATGGAGGTGGTCGACCAGATCGTCAATTCGCCGACCACCATCAAGAAAGGCATGCGCGATGTACCGGCCGACCCGGTCTACATCAAGTCGGCCAAACGCATCGACTGACCGCAGGCTTCACAGGGACGTGAAACCGCCTGAGGGCCGGATGGAACAGGAGTGTCGTTACCCATGCTGTACCGTCGTTTTGAACAACTGATCGACATCTTCCGCGACGCGCCAAGCGAGTCGCCACCCGGCCAGGTGTGGCCGTTCTACCTGTACTACCTGCGCCAGGTGTGGCCGAGCTTTCTCGCCCTGCTGGTGGTCGGCCTGTTCGCCTCGCTGATCGAGGTGGCGATGTTCAGCTACCTGAGCCGCATCATCGACCTGGCCCAGGGCACGCCCAATACCGACTTCTTCAGTGAGCACAGTGGCGAGCTGATCTGGATGCTGGTGGTGATCCTGCTGCTGCGGCCATTGTTCTTCGGCCTGCACGACCTGCTGGTACACCAGACCATCAACCCCGGCATGACCAGCCTGATCCGCTGGCAGAACCACACCTATGTGCTCAAGCAGAGCCTGAATTTCTTCCAGAGCGACTTTGCCGGGCGCATCGCCCAGCGCATCATGCAGACCGGCAACTCGCTGCGCGATTCGGCCGTGCAGGCGGTGGATGCGCTGTGGCATGTGCTGATCTACGCCATTACCTCGCTGGTGCTGTTCGCCGAGGCCGACTGGCGCCTGATGCTGCCGCTGCTGCTTTGGATCATCGGCTACATCGCCGCGCTGTACTACTTTGTGCCACGGGTGAAGGAACGTTCGGTGATTTCCTCCGACGCCCGCTCCAAGCTGATGGGGCGCATCGTCGACGGCTACACCAACATCACCACCCTCAAGCTGTTCGCCCATACCGACTACGAACAGCAGTACGCCCGCGAAGCGATCAGCGAACAAACCGAGAAAACCCAGCTGGCCGCGCGCGTGGTCACCAGCATGGACGTGGTCATCACCACCCTCAACGGTTTGCTGGTGGTCGCCACCACCGGCCTGGCGCTGTGGCTGTGGAGCCAGTCGCTGATCACCGTTGGCGCCATCGCCCTGGCCACCGGCCTGGTGATCCGCATCGTCAACATGTCGGGCTGGATCATGTGGGTGGTCAACGGCATCTTCGAGAACATCGGCATGGTCCAGGACGGCCTGCAGACCATCGCCCAGCCGGTCACCGTCACCGACCGGCCCAATGCGCCGGCACTCAAGGTCACTCGCGGTGCGGTGCGTTTCGATGACGTGGACTTCCATTACGGCAAGGCCGCCAACGTGATCGAAGGGCTCAACCTGGACATCCGTCCGGGCGAGAAAATCGGCCTGATCGGCCCGTCCGGGGCAGGCAAGTCGACCCTGGTAAACCTGCTGCTAAGGCTGTATGACGTGCAAGGCGGGCGCATTCTCATCGACGGCCAGAACATTGCCGAAGTGAGCCAGGCCAGCCTGCGCGCGCAGATTGGCATGATCACCCAGGACACCTCGCTGCTGCACCGCTCGATCCGCGACAACCTGCTGTATGGTCGTCCCGGTGCCAGCGAGGCGGCGCTGCACGAAGCGGTGCGCCGGGCCCGCGCCGACGAGTTCATCCCGCAGCTGTCGGACGCCCAGGGCCGCACCGGTTTCGATGCCCATGTGGGTGAGCGCGGGGTCAAGCTGTCGGGCGGCCAGCGCCAGCGCATCGCCATTGCCCGAGTGCTGCTGAAAAATGCACCGATCCTGATCATGGACGAGGCCACTTCGGCGCTGGACTCGGAGGTGGAGGCAGCGATCCAGGAAAGCCTGGAGACGCTGATGCAGGGCAAGACGGTCATCGCCATTGCCCACCGGCTTTCCACCATTGCGCGGATGGACCGGCTGGTGGTGCTGGACAAGGGGCGGATCGTCGAGAGTGGCAGCCATACTGAGCTGCTGGAGCAGCAAGGGTTGTATGCCCGGTTGTGGCATCACCAGACCGGGGGGTTTGTCGGGGTGGACTGATTTCCTGTGCCGGCCTCTTCGCGGGCTTGCCCGCTCCCACAGGATCACCACAGACCTTGAAAACTGTGCCGTACCTGTGGGAGCGGGCAAGCCCGCGAAAGGGCCGGCACAGCCAATATAAATGGATCAGTCCCGGCGATAGGGCAACATCCCCCGGGCCTCCTCGGCATAGGCCCGCACCCCTTCCCGCTCCTGCACCAGAAAATCCTCCACCGCCCGCCGCAACCCCGGGTGCAGCAGGTAGTGCCATGACCGCGTCAGCACCGGCTCGAACCCGCGAATCAGCTTGTGCTCCCCCTGCGCCCCGGCATCGAAACGCTGCAAACCCTCGGCAATGGCAAAGTCCATGCCCTGGTAGAAACAGGTCTCGAAATGCAGCCGGTCGAATTCATCCAGGCACCCCCAATAGCGGCCAAACAGGCTGTCGCCCCCCACCAGGCTCAGGGCCATGGCCACATCACGGCCACCCTGCCGCGCCATCACCACGCGCAGCGCCTCGGGCATGCGCTCCGCCAGCAGGCTGAAGAACTCACGTGTGAGGTAGGGCGCACGGCGGCGCACGGCGTAGGTATTGGCGTAGCAGCGGTAGACGAAATCCCACTGCGCCTCATCCAGTTCCCCCCCACGGTACCAGCGGAATTCGATACCGTGCCCGGCCACCTGTTCACGCTCCTTGCGCATCTGCTTGCGCTTGCGCGAACTCAGGCTGTCGAGAAAATCCTGGAAGTCACGGTAGCCGTGGTTGCGCCAATGAAACTGGCAACCCAGGCGCTCCATCCAGCCCGGCAGGCCGGCCAACTGTTCGTCCAGAGCAGGCTCGGTGAAATTTATGTGCACACCAGACAGCCCGCCCTTGCCCAGGTACTCAGGCAACGCCTGTAGCATCAGCAAGCCATCGGCAGGCTCGGCGGCGAGCAGGCGCGGGCCGCTGACCGGGCTGAACGGCACGGCACCGAGCAGCTTGGGGTAGTAGGCAATGCCGGCCCGCTCACAGGCATCGGCCCAGCCATGGTCGAACACGTACTCGCCAAACGAGTGCCATTTGCGGTACGCCGGCAGCAGCGCCCGTACCTGCCCGTCACGTTCCAGCACCAGGTGTTCGGCGGCCCACCCGGTGATGCGCGCGACGCTGCCGCTGTCCTCCATGGCACTGAGAAACGCATGGCGCAGGAACGGTTGGCCGGCCGGCACCAGGGCATCCCAGGTGGCCGCCGGAAGATCACGCAAATGGGCAAGGCTGTACAGGCTGGTCACGGTTTTGGCTCGCTGTTTCAAGGTACCCAGTATCGCCAAGGAAGGCCCGCCACTCAAATCACCAACGCCGGGCCGGATCCTTTTAACTCAATTACTTAACGGCAGTGCCACCAATTCGACATTAATCTGTCATTCGCCCCCGCAATACTTGCGCCTGTTTTCCGGAACCCCAGAACCTGTCTATTCAGGCCCTTTCCGAAGACATGCCAATACAGGGGCGGGCGCTTGAGCCTCCCCCATCTTATTCAACAGGGAGAACCTTATGCGTCTTGTTTCTACACTTACAGCGGAGTGAGCCTCACCGGCATGATGCTGGCTCTGAGTACTCCGGCCAGTGCAGCTGTCGACGCCAAGCTGCTCGAAATGCTCCGCGCCAATGGCTCGATCAACCAGGCGCAGTACAACGAACTGCAGGCGGACCTGGCTCAAGAAACCAAGGAAAAGGCCGCTCAGAAAGCTCAGTCCGAACGGATGAGCTCCTTTGAACAAAAAGTGGCATGGGCCGCCAAGACCCAGGTCAAGGGGGATCTGCGCCTGCGTTACGAAGATGTCAACGTAGACGACCCGAACAGCAGCAGCGGCAACCAGGACCGCCAGCGCGTGCGTGCCCGTGTCGGCTTCTATAGCGAAATCAACCCGCAGGTCGACGCCGGCATCCGTATCGCTACCGGCAGCAGCGCCGACCGCCGCTCGACCAACCAGAGCTTCGACAACTACTTCGACAAGAAGTCGCTGTGGGTCGACCAGGCCTACCTTGACTGGCACCCGACCGCCGTTCCCAACCTGCACCTGATTGGTGGCAAGATGGCGCAGCCATGGGTGAGCATGGGCGACATCATCTGGGACAGCGACATCAACCCGGAAGGCGTGGCAGCCACCTACAAGACCGACCTGGGCGGGGCCGAAGTGTTCGCCAGCGCCGGTCAGTACACCCTCAAGGACAACGTCGATGGCGACGGTGTGCAATACAAGCATGACGCACAGGTTTACCACGGCCAGCTGGGCGCCAAGTTCGCGCCGGCAGATGTGCTCAAGCTGACCGTCGGTGCCAGTATCTATGGCTACGACAACGACAAGGAAGCAACCATTCTGCAGTCGTTCGGCAACACCACCAACGAATTCAACCTGGTGGAAGGCTTTGGCCAGCTGGACTTCACCGGCTTTGCCATACCGCTGTCTGCGTACGGCCAGTACGTGAAGAACACCGAAAGCACCGATGGCGAAGACCAGGCTTGGCTGGCTGGCCTGAAAACCAAGGTCGGCGCCTGGAGCCTGGACTACAACTACCGCGATGTGCAGCGTAACGCGGTGGTCAGCCTGTTCACCGACTCCGACTTTGGCAACGGCTTTACCGGTTCGCGCGGGCACAAGTTCAAGGTCGGTTATGAAATCGACAAGAACTTCTCCCTGGGCGCAGCTTACCTGATGGCCAAGACCGATCTGTCGCAATTGCCCAACAGCGATGCCGATGTAGATACCCTGCAGGTAGACCTGGAAGCCAAGTTCTAAGCAACACCCTGCACTGCGTCACCTGAAGCGGGAAATGCCGACCCCATCCGGCGTTTCCCGCTTTTTTTTGCCTGGTAGAAATGCGCCGGCCTCTTCGCGGGCTTGCCCGCTCCCACAGGATCACCACAGATCATGAGAACTGTGCAGTACCTGTGGGAGCGGGCAAGCCCGCGAAGAGGCCGGTACAGGCGCCAGATAAATCAGCGCTTGCGCAGGATCACGCTACCAATCGAATACCCCGCACCAAACGAGCTCAACACCCCCAGCGAGCCCTTGGCACAGGTCGTCCTGGTACAGGTGGAAGGCAATCACCGACCCCGCCGAGCTGGTATTGGCATAACGGTCGAGAATCACCGGCGCATCTTCCTCGGCCACTTCACGCCCCAGCAGCTTCTTGACGATCAGGTGATTCATGCTGAGGTTGGCCTGGTGCAGCCAGAAGCGCTTCACATCGCTCGGTTGCAGCCCGTTTTCCTGCAGGTGCTCACCGATCAGCTCGGCTACCTTCGGGCACACTTCGCGGAACACCTTGCGGCCTTCCTGGATGAACAGCTTGTCCGCCGCGCCCTCGCCCTCTTCCGCCGCGCGGTTGAGGAAGCCGAAGTTGTTGCGGATGTTGTTGGAGAACTCGGTCCACAGCTTGCTGCTGACAATGTCGAACTGGTGCGCCGAGGTGGCCTTGTCGGCACGCTCGAGCAACACCGCCGTGGCGGCATCACCAAAAATGAAGTGGCTGTCACGGTCACGGAAGTTCAGGTGGCCGGTGCACACCTCAGGGTTCACCATCAGCACCGCGCGCGCCTGGCCCAGGGCAACGCTGTTGGCGGCGGTCTGGATGCCGAAAGTGGCCGAAGAGCAGGCCACGTTCATGTCGAAGGCAAAGCCCTGGATGCCCAGCGCCTGCTGCACTTCGATGGCGATGGCCGGGTACGGGCGCTGCAGGTTGGAGCAGGCGACGATCACCCCGTCGACATCGGCCGCCGTACGACCGGCGCGCTCCAGGGCCTGCCGGGCAGCGGCCACGGCCATTTCGCAGAGCACCGATGGCTCGTCATTGGAGCGCTCGGGCAAGCGTGGCTTCATGCGCTGCGGGTCGAGGATGCCGGCCTTGTCCATGACGAAGCGGCTCTTGATGCCCGAGGCCTTCTCGATGAACGCCGCATCGGACAGCGGCGCCGCTTCGACTTCACCGCGCTCGATGGCAGCGGCGTTGTCCTGGTTGAACTGCTGCGACCAGGTGTTGAAGGAGGCCACCAGTTCTTCGTTGGAAATGCTCTGGGCCGGGGTGTACAGGCCGGTGCCGCTGATCACGACGTTATGCACGGTCGTTCCTCTGGTCAAAGGCCATCGCCACGGGGCGCTGGCTGGAAACATGACAGGTTAATGGCACTTTAGTACCAGTTTTCAGTCGAGGGCTGCGCCCTCGTTCGCAGGCACGCCCGCTCCCACAGGGAACGTGTCGCGCCGCGAAGGGCCGCAAAGCGGCCCCAAATTGCATCAATATTGCCACATCCGGGGAAGTTTAGCCCTCCACCTGGCTCCATTGCTTGCTCAATCGCTTGTCGGAAATCGGCACCTTGGTCCCCAGTTGCTGGGCAAACAGCGACACCCGATATTCCTCCAGCCACCAGCGGTACAGGGTCAGTTGCTCATCACGCTTGCCTTCCTGGGCATGCTTGTCGGCACGGGCCTTGTACTGCGCCCACAGGTTCGCCAGCTCACCACTCCACACCCGGTCCTTCTGCACCTGCGAACCCAGCTTCTCCAGGCGCAGTTCCACAGCTTTCAGGTAACGCGGCAGCTCCTTGAACCAGGCCGCCGGGGTTTCGCGCACGAAGCCCGGATACACCAGGTTGCCGAGCTGTTGCTTGATATCGTTCAACGCCACCGCCTGGCTCAGGTCGATCTTGCCCTTGAAGCGCTTCTGCAGCCCATGCCACAGCTTCAGCACTTCCAGCGTCTGCCGTGCCAGGCGCTCGGCATGTTCGGCCCAGCTGCCGCGCTTGCGCTCGGCCAGGCCAGCCAGGGCCGCACCATCGCGTGGCAGCGGCTGTTCGCCTTCAAGGATGCAGCTGTCCAGGCTGGCCAGCAGAATATCCTCGACCAGCGCCTCGACCCGGCCCATTTCCCGGTACAGCAGGCCCAGTTCGGTAAGCCCCGGCAGCTTGCCGCGCAGGTACTTGGCCGGCTCGGCCAGTTGCTGCAGCAACAGGCGCTGCAAGGCGCGGCGGTGCTGGAACTCGGCTTCGGCCTGGGTCGAGAAGCGCCCTTCGCGCACGGTGCCGCCCTCTTCCACCAGCGCCGGGTACACGGTCATCGACAGGCCGGCAATCTTCTGCTGCGCGGTCTGCTTCACCTCGCTGAAGGCCTTGGCCTGCACCGGCTGCTCGCTCCTGGCGTCACGCGGCACGGCCAGCGCTGCCTGGCTGGCGGCGGCAAAGCGCGCGGTCAGCTCTGCCAGATCGCGGCCCTCACCCAGGAACTTGCCCTGGCCATCGACCACTTCGATGTTCATGCGCAGGTGGCCTTCGACCAGGTTGACCGACTCGTCCCAGGCCTCGTCGGGCACACGGGCGCCGGTCATGCGCAGCAGTTCCTGGCCCAGGGCCTGCGGCAGTGCGCCCTGGCCGAAGGTCATGCGCGCCAGCGAGGCCTTGACGAAGTCCGGCACCGGCACGAAGTTCTTGCGCAGGGCCTTGGGCAGGTTGCGCACCAGCGCCACGCACTTGGCTTCCAGCAGGCCCGGCACCAGCCATTCCAGGCGCTCGCCCGGCAGGCTCGGCAGCAGCGGTGCCGGCACCCGCACGGTCACGCCATCGCGGGGGTGGCCGGGCTCGAAGTGGTAACTCAGCGGCAGGCGCAGTTCGCCCACCTGTAGGCTGTCGGGGTACTGCGCGGCGGTGACTTCGCTGGCCTCGCGGGCCAGCACGTCTTCCTCGCGCATGATCAGCAGGTTGGCGTCCTTCTGGCTGCCCATGCGGTACCAGCTGTCGAAGGTCGCGGTCTGGTGGATTTCCGCCGGCAGACGCGCTTCGTAGAAGGCGTAAAGCGTCTCTTCGTCGGCAAGGATGTCGCGGCGGCGGGCCTTGGCCTCCAGCTCGTCGAGCTCTTCCAGCAGGCGCTTGTTGGCCGCCAGGCACTTGGCCCGCGACTGGATTTCGCCACCCACCAGGCCTTCGCGGATGAACAGCTCGCGCGAGGTGACCGGGTCGATCGGGCCGAAATGCACCGGCCGGCGGCCAACCAGAATCAGGCCGTACAGGGTGATCTGCTCGTAAGCCACCACCTGCCCGCGCTTCTTCTCCCAGTGCGGCTCGAAGTGGTTCTTCTTGACCAGGTGGCCGGCCAGCGGCTCGATCCAGTCCGGCTCGATCCTGGCCACCATGCGTGCGTACAGTTTGGTGGTTTCGACCAGTTCGGCCGCCATCACCCACTGCGGGCGCTTGCGCCCCAGGCCCGACGACGGGTGCACCCAGAAGCGCCGCTGACGGGCGCCCTGGTAATCGCCTTCTTCGGTCTTCTGGCCGATCTGGCTGAGCAGGCCACTGAGAATGGCCTTGTGCATTTTCGGGTAGTCGGACGGGTCCTTGTTCACTGTCAGCTGCAGGTCACGGCAGATCAGCGCCAGCTGGCGATGGGCATCGCGCCATTCGCGCAGGCGCAGATAGTTCAGGAAGTTCTTGCGGCACCAGTTGCGCAGCGGGTTGGCGGTCAGCGCCTGGCGCTGTTCCTCGAAGCCACGCCACAGGTTGACCAGCGCGGCGAAGTCGGAATCCACGTCCTTCCATTGCGCGTGCGCCTGGTCGGCGGCCTGCTGGCGCTCTGGCGGGCGCTCGCGCGGGTCCTGCACCGACAGCGCACTGGTGACGATCAGCACTTCCTGCAGGCTGCCCAGGCGGGCGCCTTCGAGCAGCATGCGGCCCAGCCGCGGGTCGATCGGCAGGCGCGCCAGCTGGCGGCCGATCGGCGTCAGCTGGTTCTCGCGGTTGACCGCCGACAGCTCCTGCAGCAGGTTGAAACCGTCGCTGATGGCCTTGCCATCCGGCGGCTCGATGAACGGGAAGGCGTCGATTGCGCCCAGGCGCAGGTGCAGCATCTGCAGGATAACTGCCGCCAGGTTGGTGCGCAGGATTTCCGGGTCGGTGAACGCCGGCCGGCTGTTGAAATCCTCTTCGCTGTACAGGCGCACGCAGATGCCCGGCTCGACCCGGCCACAGCGGCCCTTGCGCTGGTTGGCACTGGCCTGCGACACGGCCTCGATGGGCAGGCGCTGGACCTTGGGCGCGGTAGCTGTAGCGGCTGATGCGCGCGGTACCGGTATCGATCACGTAGCGGATGCCGGGCACGGTCAGCGAGGTTTCCGCGACGTTGGTGGCCAACACCACACGGCGCCCGGTGTGCGGCTGGAAGATGCGCTGCTGCTCGGCCGGCGACAGGCGCGCGTACAGCGGCAGGATCTCGGTGTGGCGCAGCTGCGCCTTGCGCAGGATCTCGGCAGCATCGCGGATCTCTCGTTCGCCCGGCAGGAAGATCAGCACATCGCCGGGGCCCTTGCCCTCACTCCGCTCGTGGAGCGCCAGCTCATCCAGCGTGGCGAGGATGGCCTGGTCGACGGTGAGGTCGTCCTCGATCTGGTTGCCCTCCTCGTCCTGCTCGCTGGTCAGCGGGCGGTACCAGGTTTCCACCGGGAAGGTACGCCCGGACACCTCGATGATCGGCGCGCCGTCGAAGTGCCTGGAAAAGCGTTCCAGGTCGATGGTCGCCGAGGTGATGATCAGCTTCAGGTCCGGGCGACGGTGCAGCAGGGTCTTCAGGTAACCGAGCAGGAAGTCGATGTTCAGGCTGCGTTCGTGGGCTTCGTCGACGATGATCGTGTCGTAGCGCTCGAGGAAGCGGTCGTGCTGGGTTTCGGCCAGCAGGATGCCGTCGGTCATCAGCTTGACCAAGGTGTTGGCGTCGCTCTGGTCCTCGAAGCGCACCTGGTAGCCGACCAGCCCGCCCAGCGGCGTGCCCAGTTCTTCGGCGACCCGCGCGGCAACGCTGCGGGCGGCGATCCGGCGTGGCTGGGTGTGGGCGATCAGGCCATGGCTGCCACGGCCCAGTTCCAGGCAGATCTTCGGCAACTGGGTGGTCTTGCCCGAGCCGGTTTCGCCCGCGATCACCAGCACCTGGTGTTCGGCCAGGGCTTTCTTGATTTCGTCACGCTTGGCAGCGATTGGCAGGCTGTCGTCGTAGCGCACGGTCGGCACGCTCTGCTGGCGCGCAGTGACCTGGGCACAGGACGCCTGGACCTTTTCCACCCACTGCGCCAGCTTGGCCTCGTCTGGGCGCTTGCGCAGTTCGTGCAATTGCCGGCGCAGGCGATGGCGGTCGGCGATCATGGCGTGGTCGAGGTTTTGCAGCAGTTTGTCGATGGCGTGGTCAGTCATGGGGCTTTTTAATGATGCAGGTGGGCCTGCTTTTTCATGATCGGCATTCGAAGGATGCGCGATTGTCGCAGATTTGCCGGGTTTCTGCTGCCTGTGCCGGCCTATTCGCGGGCTCGCCCGCTCCCACAGGGACCGCGCAACATTCAGCCTTGATGCAATCCTGTGGGAGCGGGCAAGCCCGCGAATAGGCCGGCACAGGCAGCCAAATGTTTAGCCAAGTGCGATGTAAAGGTTGCCATTCACTGCTTTAATCAACCTTACGCCGCATGTGAGTATCAAAGGCATGATTCCCGCCCAGCCCATCGCCCCACCGTCGTCCCGCCCTTCGCTGCCGAAGGCCCGGCGCCGTGCGCGGTGAAAATCCGCTGGTCCACATCATCCTTGCCTTCTGGGCCCTGTGGCACTGCCGTCACGCACGCCCACCGGATATCTCGCTCTCGCCTTTGTGACCAAACCCGGCCGTCGTCTGGCCGTTTGACTCAGCCGGGCCGCCTGCATGCGCGGTGGCCCGTGCACCCGCGAGCGAATTCATCATGCACTTTGCACCCGTAGAGCAGGCCAGCCGTTTTCTGGCCGACAACCCCGATATCGAGCTGTTCGAATTGTTCATCCTCGACGCCAACGGCGTACCGCGCGGCAAGCTGCTGCACCGCGAGGAACTGCTGGCCGTGTACCAGAGCGGCCGGCCACTGCCCAGCACCATTCTCGGCCTGACCCTGAACGGCGACGACGTGGAAAACTCCGGCCTGGTGTGGGAGGTGGGTGATATCGACTGCCGCGCCTACCCGCTTGAAGGCAGCCTGGTGCGCCTGCCCTGGCGCCGGGTGCCAACCGCCGCGGTACAGGTGAGCATGCACCCGACCGAGGGCCTGCCGGCCAGCATCGCCGACCCGCGCCACGTGCTGCTGCGTACCATCGAAGCACTGAAGGCCGATGGCTACCACCCGGTGATGGCCTGCGAGCTGGAATTCTACCTGCTCGACCAGCAACCCGATGCCCAGGGCCGCCCGCAACCGGCACTGGACAACGACGGCGGCCGCCCACGCACCACCCAGGTGTATGGCCTGCGCGAACTGGAGCAGATCGAGCCGTTCCTTGCCGACCTCTACGCCGCGTGCAAGGCCCAGGGCATCCCGGCCCGCACGGCGATTTCGGAATATGCCCCCGGCCAGGTGGAAATCACCCTCGAGCACGGCGACGCCTTGCAGGCAATGGACCAGGCCGTGCGCTACAAGCGCCTGGTCAAAGGCATTGCCCATGCCCATGGCATGCAGGCCTGCTTCATGGCCAAGCCGTTCGCGCAACTGGCCGGCACCGGCATGCACATGCATCTGAGCCTGGCCGACAGCGCCGGCAACAACCTGTTCGCCAGTGAGGACAAGGCCGGCACCCCGCTGCTGCGCCAGGCGGTGGCCGGCATGCTGCGCCACCTGCGCGAATCGCTGCTGCTGTTTTGCCCCAACGCCAACTCGTTCCGCCGCTTCCAGGCCAACAGCTATGCACCGCTGGCGCCGACCTGGGGCGTCGACAACCGTACCGTGAGCCTGCGCATACCGGGCGGCCCGGCCAACAGCCGGCATGTGGAGCACCGCATCTGCGGCGCCGACGCAAACCCCTACCTGGCCGCTGCGGCGATCCTCGCCGCCAGCCACCGCGGCATCCGCGAACAGCTGGACCCGGGGGCACCGGTGCAAGGCAACGGCTATGCCCAGGCCACCGAACACCTGCCCACCGACTGGCTCACTGCCCTTGATGCCCTGCAGCACTCCAGCTGGGCGCGCGAAGCACTGGGCGAGGACTTCCTTGGCGTGTACCTGAAGGTCAAGCGCGCCGAGTACCGCCAGTTCATGGCCGAAGTCAGCGAGCAGGACTGGCGCTGGTACCTGCACCAGGCCTGAGCCCCCGATTACAAGGAATCCCCATGAATGCAGCATTGAACAAAGGCCCGGCGCAGCGCGCGCAGTCCTACTACAGCGCCACCCTCAACGACAACACCGAGTACCCGCAACTCAAGGGCACGGTACAGGTGGATGTGGCGATCATCGGCGGCGGCTTCACCGGCGTGGCCACGGCGGTGGAACTGGCCGAGCGTGGCCTGAAGGTGGCCATCGTCGAAACCAACCGCATCGGCTGGGGTGCCAGCGGGCGCAACGGCGGCCAGGTCACCGGCAGCCTGTCGGGCGACGAAGCCATGCGCTCGCAGATGCGCAACCGCCTGGGTGCCGAGGTCGATGACTTCATCTGGCACCTGCGCTGGCGCGGGCACCAGGTGATCGAGCAGCGCGTGGCGCGCTACGGCATCGACTGCGACCTCAAGCGCGGCCACCTGCATGCGGCGATGAAGCCCTCGCACATGGACGAATTGCGCGCCTTCGAGGCCGAGGCCCGGCGGCGCGGCATGGGCGAACAGGTGCAACTGCTGGACCGCGATGGCATGGCCGAGCACCTGCAAAGCCCGCTGTACCTGGGCGCGCTGAAGAACCTGCGCAACCTGCACCTGCACCCGCTCAACCTGTGCCTGGGCGAGGCCCGTGCTGCCCATGGCCTGGGGGCGCTGATTTTCGAGAACTCCGAAGTACTGGACATCGTCCACGGCCCGCGCCCGGCGGTGGTCACCGCCCACGGCCGGGTCGAAGCGCGTCAGGTGATGCTGGCCGGCGATGTGTACCACAAGCTGGAGAAGCGCCAGCTCAAGGGCAAGATCTTCCCCGCCATGGGCGGCATCGTCACCACCGCGCCGCTGGGGGAACTGGCCGAGCAGATCAACCCGCAGGACCTGGCGGTGTACGACTGCCGCTTCGTGCTCGACTACTACCGCCTGACCGCCGACAAGCGCCTGCTGTTCGGCGGTGGCGCCAACTATTCCGGCCGTGACTCACGGGATATCGAAGGCGAACTGCGCCCGTGCATCGAACGCACCTTCCCGGCATTGAAAGGCGTGCCGATCGAGTTCCAGTGGAGCTGCGCCATGGGCATCGTGGTCAACCGCATCCCGCAGTTGGGCAAGCTGTCGGACAACGTGTGGTACTGCCAGGGCTATTCGGGGCACGGGATTGCTACCAGCCACATCATGGGCGAGATCATGGCCGAGGCGCTGACCGGAACACTGGAAAAGTTCGACACCTTTGCCCAGTGCAAGCATGTGCGGGTGCCAATGGGGGATCTGCTGGGGAACCCGCTGTTGGCGGCGGGGATGTGGTATTACCAGATGCTGGAGAAATTGCGCTGAAGCATTCGCGGGCACGCCCGCTCCCACAGGTACAACGCAGCCCTCTAGCTCGGCGCAATACCTGTGGGAGCGGGCGTGCCCGCGAAGAGGTCAGTGAGGTCGATCAGGCGATCTTCTTCAGGCCCTGCTTCTTCAGCTCTTCATCGCGCAGTTCGCGGCGCAGGATCTTGCCCACGTTGGTGGTCGGCAGCGCATCACGGAACTCGATCTGGCGCGGGACCTTGTAGCCAGTGACGTTGGCGCGCATGTGTTCCATCACCTGCTCCTTGGTCACGGTCATGCCCGGCTTGACCACGATGAACACCTTGATCACTTCACCGGACTTCTCGTCCGGCACGCCGATGGCTGCACATTGCAGCACGCCCGGCAGGGCCGCCAGCACATCCTCCAGCTCGTTGGGGTACACGTTGAAACCCGAGACCAGGATCATGTCCTTCTTGCGGTCGACAATGCGCATGTAGCCGTCCGGCTGGATCACGGCGATATCACCGGTCTTCAGCCAGCCATTGCTGTCGAGGATCTCGGCGGTGGCCTCTTCGCGCTGCCAGTAGCCCTTCATCACCTGAGGGCCCTTGATGCACAGCTCACCCACTTCGCCCAGCGGCAATTCGTTGCCGGCGTCATCGATAACCTTGCACAGGGTCGAGGGTACCGGAATACCGATGGTGCCGACCTGGTTGGCCTCCGACGGGTTCACTGCAGCCACCGGGCTGGTCTCGGTCATGCCATAGCCCTCGCAGATGGCGCAGCCGGTCACCGCCTTCCAGCGCTCGGCCACGCTCAGCTGCAAGGCCATGCCGCCGGACAGGGTGATCTTCAGCGCCGAAAAGTCCAGGGCACGGAACGCCTCGTTGTTGCACAGGGCAACGAACAGGGTGTTGAGGCCGACGAAGCCGCTGAACTTCCACTTGCCCAGTTCCTTGACCATGGCCGGCAGGTCACGCGGGTTGCTGATCAGCACGTTGTGGTTGCCGATCAGCATCATTGCCATGCAATGGAAGGTAAAGGCGTAGATGTGGTACAGCGGCAGCGGGGTGATGAGGATTTCGCAGCCTTCGTGCAGGTTGGAGCCCATCAGCGCACGGCACTGCAGCATGTTGGCCACCAGGTTGCGGTGCGTCAGCATCGCGCCCTTGGCCACGCCGGTGGTGCCACCGGTGTACTGCAGCACCGCCACGTCGTTGGCCTGCGGGTTGGCCTCGGTCACCGGCTGGCCCTTGCCAAGCGCCAGTGCGTCGTTGAAGCGTACGGCACGCGGCAGGTTGTAGGCCGGCACCATCTTCTTCACGTACTTGATCACGCTGTTGATCAGCAGGCGCTTGAGCGGCGGTAGCAAGTCGGCCACTTCGGTGACGATGACGTGCCTGACCTGGGTCTTGGGCACCACCTTCTCGGCCAGGTGGGCCATGTTGGCCAGGCACACCAGGGCCTTGGCGCCCGAGTCGTTGAACTGGTGTTCCATTTCCCGTGCTGTGTACAGCGGGTTGGTGTTGACCACGATCAGCCCGGCACGCATGGCACCGAACACCGCTACCGGGTACTGCAGTACGTTAGGCAGCTGCACGGCAATGCGGTCACCCGGCTTGAGGTCGGTATGCTGCTGCAGCCAGGCGGCAAACGCCCCCGACAGCGCATACAGCTCGCCATAAGTGATAGTCTTGCCCAGGTTGCTAAAGGCCGGTTTGTCGGCAAAGCGTTGGCAGGATTGCTTGAGTACCGCCTGGATATTGGGGAATTCGTCAGGATTGATTTCCGCCGTAATCCCGGCTGGGTACTTATCCTTCCAAAAATGTTCGATCATGGAAGCCCACTCCTTCAGCAACAGCGAAGTTCGATTCACGCGTCGATGCGCTTATTATTGATATGAGATGACGGTTCGTTGCAAACCGGATCACCTGAAAGCGGGCCGAGAGTAACAGCTTTGCCAGGGGTCGCCTAGAGGCCAAAACAGGCTTCGCGGTCACAAAAATGACTCAATGAACAATGCAGGTCATTTTTAGAGTATTTATCCAAAATGTCGCAGAACGGGCTATAAACTGCCTGTTAGAGCGGTTTCCCGGCATTCGCGGGCTCGCCCGCTCCCACAGGGACGTCACAGTTCTTAAATGCTGTGCAGTACTTGTGGGAGCGGGCAAGCCCGCGAAGAAGCCAACCCGGAATCAAGCGATGTCGCGCAGCTCCCGCCGCAGGATCTTGCCCACCGGCGTCATCGGCAGCGATTCGCGCAGCACGATGTGCTTGGGTACCTTGTAGCCAGTGAAGTTGGCCTTGCAGTAGGCCTTCAGCTCATCCACGCTCAGCCCGCCCTCGCGCGGCACCACGAACAGCTTCACCGCCTCGCCGGAACGCTCGTCCGGCACGCCGATGGCCGCACAGTTGGCAACCTTGGGATGGCCCATCACCACGTCCTCGATCTCGTTGGGGTACACATTGAAACCCGAGACGATGATCATGTCTTTCTTGCGGTCGACGATGCGGGTGAAGCCGTCCGGGTCGATCACCGCGATGTCGCCGGTCTTGAACCAGCCGTCCGCATCCAGGGCCTGGGCCGTGGCCTCGGGCTGCTGCCAGTAGCCTTTCATCACCTGCGGCCCCTTGATGCACAGCTCGCCCCGCTCGCCCAGCGGCAGCTCGTTGCCGTCGTCGTCGATCACCTTGAAGGCAGTGCCCGCCACCGGGATGCCCACCGTGCCCAGGCGCGCCAGCTGGCCATAGGGGTTGGTGCTGGCCACCGGCGAGGTCTCGGTCAAGCCGTAGCCCTCGACGATGCGGCAACCGGTAAGCGCCTCCCAGCGCTCGGCCGTGGCCTTGACCAGTGCGGTGCCACCGGAGTTGGTGACCTTCAGCGCCGAAAAGTCGAGCTGGCGGAAGCCCGGATGATCCATCAACGCGACGAACAGCGTGTTCAGGCCCAGCAAGGCGGAGAAACGCCATTTGCCCAGCTCCTTGATGAAGCCGGAAATATCCCGTGGGTTGGTGATCAGCACGTTGTGGTTGCCGGTGACCATCATGCACATGCAGTTCGCGGTAAAGGCATAGATGTGATACAGCGGCAGCGGCGCGATCATCACCTCCTGGCCTTCCTTGATCAGCTTCTGCCCGTCCGGCCCGTGCTGCGAGAAACAGGCCAGCACCTGCAGCATGTTGGCCACCAGATTGCCGTGGGTGAGCATGGCGCCCTTGGCCAGCCCGGTGGTGCCGCCGGTGTACTGCAGCACGGCCGTGTCGTCCAGGCTGAGCGGCACCGGCTTGTGCGACAGCTCGCGGCCCTGGCGCAGCACCTGCTTGAACGACACCGCCTGGGGCAGCTGGTAGGCCGGCACCATCTTCTTCAGCTTGTCGACCACGGTGTTGACCAGCCAGCCCTTGGCGGTGGGCAGCATGTCGCCCATCTTCGCCTCGATCAGGTACTCGATGCCGGTATCGGGCAACACCTCCTGCACGCGCTTGCCGAACATGTTCAGGTACACCAGCGCACGCGCGCCGCTGTCCTTGAACTGGTGGCGCATCTCGCGCTCGGTATACAGCGGATTGGTGTTGACCACGATCAGGCCTGCGCGCAGGGCACCGAACACGGCGATGGGGTATTGCAGCACGTTGGGCATCTGCACCGCGATGCGGTCCCCCGGGTTGAGGTCGGTATGCTGCTGCAACCAGGCCGCGAAGGCCGCCGAATGGCGTTCCAGCTCGGCGTAGTTCAGGGTCACGCCCAGGTTGCTGAAGGCCGGGCGGTCGGCGAAGCGTTTACAGGAGCGCTCGAACACCTCGACGACCGAGGTGTAGGCATTGATGTCGATGGTCGAAGGCACGCCCGCCGGGCGCTTGTCATTCCAGAAGTCGGCTTGCATTTATTATTGTTCCTCTGCCTGGACCTGCTGTGAGTCCTGTAGTCCTTTCACCTGCCCGCCCGAAAGCGAAAAGGCGTTGATCCGACGTTAGCAGGTAAGCCCGAGGTGGCATATACGCCAAGTGCCGCCATTAACATTGTGAATCTTATTTGTGCCCTTCCTGCAATCCGCCCGGTTGTGCATACACTGTCCGGGTACCTGTGCGCACAAGGACCCGCCATGCCTCACGACGCCTTCTGGCTGCCCGCCAGCGAGCACTGCAGCCTGTATGTGCACCAATGGTTGCCGGCCAAACCGGTAAAAGCCGTGGTGCTGCTGGCCCACGGCATGGCCGAGCATGCCGGGCGCTACCAGCACCTGGGCCATGCCCTGAGCGAGGCCGGCTTCGCCTTGTTCGCTGCCGACCAGCGCGGCCACGGGCGCACCGCCGAACTGGGCAGCCTCGGCCTGTTCGCCCCCCATCATGGCTGGAATGCCGTGGTCAACGACCTCGGGCTGCTGGCCCAGCACATCGGCCAGCAATACCCGTGTACGCCGCTGTTCCTGTTCGGCCACAGCATGGGCAGCTACATTGCCCAGGCCTACCTGCTGCACCACAGTGGCAGCCTGCATGGGGCGATCCTCAGCGGCTCCAACTACCAGCCGGCGGTGCTGTACCGCGTGGCGCGGCTGATTGCCCGGCTGGAGGCCTGGCGCCAGGGGCCATTGGGCAAGAGCGCGCTTATCGAGTGGTTGTCGTTCGGCTCGTTCAACAAGGCCTTCAAGCCCAATCGCACAGCGTTCGACTGGCTCAGCCGCGACCCGGCGCAGGTCGACCTGTACGTCAACGACCCACTGTGCGGCTTTCGCTGCAGCAACCAGTTATGGCTCGACCTGCTGCAAGGCTTGGCGCAAATCAGCCAGCCGAGTAACCTCGCGCAGATCGATCCGAACCTGCCACTGCTGGTGATCGGTGGTGAATGTGATCCGGTCAGCGCCGGCAAGCGTCTCACCCACCTGGCCGACGCTCTGCGCGCGACCGGCAATCGACATGTACAGCTGCGCGTCTACCCCGAGGCGCGGCATGAAGTGCTCAACGAACTCAATCGAGACGAGGTCACCGGCGATATTCTCGCCTGGCTCGAACAGGCGCTGGCCCTTGGCCGGCCTGCCCGCAGCGAATGATAGGCGCCCTCGCCTGCCCTTTAAGGAAGCCCCGATGACCCAGGTCACCAACACGCCCTACGAAGCCCTCGAAGTCGGCCAGAAGGCCGAATACAAGAAGTCCGTTGAAGAACGCGACATCCAGCTGTTCGCCGCGATGTCCGGTGACCACAACCCGGTGCACCTGGACGCCGAGTTCGCTGCCAGGAGCATGTTCCGCGAGCGCATTGCCCATGGCATGTTCAGCGGTGCGCTGATCAGTGCTGCAGTGGCCTGCACCTTGCCCGGCCCTGGCACCATCTATCTGGGCCAGCAAATGAGCTTCCAGAAGCCGGTGAAAATTGGCGATACCCTGACCGTACGCCTGGAAATCCTCGAGAAGCTGCCCAAGTTCAAGGTGCGCATCGCCACCAATGTGTTCAACCAGAATGATGAGCTGGTGGTCCAGGGCGAGGCCGAGATCCTGGCGCCGCGCAAGCAGCAGACCGTCGAGCTGGTGTCGCCGCCGAATTTTGTGGCCAGCTGAAGTCTGATGTAGCCAGTACCGGCCTCTTCGCGGGCATGCCCGCTCCCACAGGGATTTGCATAGCCTTCAAGCCTGTGCCGATCCTGTGGGAGCGGGCGTGCCCGCGAAGAGGCCAGTGCAGCCAACATCATTCGACAGCCTGCAACCGCCGCTCGATATGCCTGCGCTCCGGCTCCTGCCGGGTCAGCGCCAGCGCCTGCCGCCAGGCCGCACGCGCCTGCTCCACATGCCCCAGCTGGTAATACAGCTCGGCCCGCGCCGCATGGGCCAGGTGATAGTCCAGCAGTTCACCCCGCGCCAGAATCCCTTCGACCTCCCGCAGGCCAGCCTCCGGCCCATCCCGCTTCGCCAGCGCCACGGCCCTGTTCAGCTCTACCACGGCCGACGGCCAATGCCGCTGCAGCACGTCATACAGCCCGACGATCTCGGCCCAGTCGGTCGCTTCGGCGGTCGCTGCTTCGGCATGCACCGCAGCAATCGCCGCCTGCACGGTATAGGCACCGAACGCCCGGCTTTGCAGGGCCTGGCGCACCAGTTCGCAACCTTCCTCAATGCGTTGCCGGTCCCACAGGCTACGGTCCTGCTGCTCGAGCAGTACCAGATTGCCCTGGCCATCGGTACGCGCCCGCTGCCGGGATGCTTGCAGCAACATCAAAGCCAACAGGCCAAGCGCCTCCGGGTCGGGTAGCAACTGCACCAGCAGCCGCGCCAGGCGAATGGCTTCGTCGCTCAGTTCCTGTTGCAACAGCGCCTCGCCCGATGACGCCGAATAGCCCTCGTTGAACACCAGGTAGATCACCCGCAGCACGCTCTCCAGGCGCTCGGGCAATTCGCTCAGCTCCGGCACCTGATAAGGGATGCCAGCATCGCGGATCTTGGCCTTGGCACGCACGATGCGCTGGGCGATGGTAGCCGGGCTCTGCAGGAAAGCGCGGGCGATCTGCTCGGTGGTCAGGTCGCACACTTCACGCAGGGTCAGCGGCACCTGGGCATCGGCGGACAAGGCCGGGTGGCAGCAGGTGAAGATCAGCCGCAGGCGGTCATCGGCCAGCAGCTCTTCTTCACTTGGGTCCTGCGCCTGGCCATCGAGCAGCATGCTCAGGTCCGCCTGGGAACGGTCGAAACGGGCGCGCCGGCGCAGCGCATCGATGGCCTTGAAGCGGCCGGTGGACACCAGCCACGCCCGCGGGTTATCGGGAATACCGTCGCGCTGCCAGCGCTCTACGGCGATGAAGAAGGCGTCGTGCATGGCCTCCTCGGCCAGGTCGAAATCACCCAGCAGGCGGATCAGCGTCGCCAGGATGCGCCGCGACTCGCGCCGGTAGACCGCCTCGACCTCGGCACGTACTTGCGCCAATGGCGTCATCAGTCGGGCATCCGCTGGGTCACCACCTCCACCAGGCGGTCCAGGCTTTCTCCCCAGCCCTGGTGAAAGCCCATTTCCTCATGGGCACGGCAGTCGGCGGCATTCCAGTGCCAGGCGCGGGCGGTGTAGCGGGTTTTGCCCTGCTCCTCGTCAAAACTGATCACGGCAGTCATGAAGGCCTTGTCCGAAGGCACCCAGCCCGGGCCGAAGGCATCGGTGAACACCAACCGACGCGGCGCGGCGATTTCCAGGAACACGCCCTGGTTCGGGTACTCGCTGCCATCCGGCGCCCGCATCAGGGTGCGGAACAGGCCACCGATCCACAACTGCATCTCGCACTCCGGGGTGGTCATGCCGTGCGGCCCCCACCACTGCATCAGCCACTGGGGATCGGTCCAGGCGCGGAACACCTTGGCCGGAGGCGCGTCGATCAGGCGGCTGATGGACAACTCGTGTTGCGCTTGCGCGGGGTGTGCAAGGCTCATGCTGGTAGGTCTCCGTTGCTGTCAGGGTTGCAGTTCGCGCACCGGCCGCACCTCGACACTGCCGACCCGTGCGGCGGGGATGCCCTTGGCGATGTTCAGTGCCTCGTTCAGGTCGCGGGCCTCCACCAGGTAGAAGCCCGCCAGTTGCTCCTTGGTCTCGGCGAACGGGCCGTCGGTCAGGCTCATGTGCCCGTTGCGCATGCGCACGGTGGTGGCGGTCTGCACCGGCTTCAGCGCCTCGGCTGCCAGCATTCGCCCGGAACCTTGGATGGATTCGGCGTACGCCATGCATTCGGCGTCTTCCGGGCTGTCGGGCAGGCTGTGCAGCAGCCCCTCGTCACAATAGACCAGGCACAGATATTTCATGGTCACCTCCAGGGCATTGGCAAAGTGCGTTTGGCGATAACGGCTCAGGGCTTGAGATCGAACAGGGCTTTCTGGGTTTCCATGTCGAACGGCGCCGACCAGTGTTCGTGGATGACCTGCCACTGGCCACCTTGACGACGATAGCCCACGGTGGCGCGCATGAAGCCGCACTGGCTTTCATTGTCCGCCGGGCCACAGCGGTTCAGCCAGTGGGCCAGGGCCAGGTCGCCAGCGGCATGCACGGTCAGCTCGGCAAATTCGAAAACCATCGGGCCGGGGCACATGCCCATGCACATTTCCCAGTGCGCCTGGTAGGTGGCCTTGCCTTTGAATTGCAGGGACTGGATGGCATCGAAGGCGACGATGTCGTCGGCGTAGGGGGCGATGATGTTGGGGATGTCGCGGTCGCGCACGGCCTGCATCCAGCGCTCGATCAATTGGCGGATCTCGGTTTCGGCTGCGGTGCTCATCGGGGGTTCCTCCGACAGGTCATGGGTGGTTGGGCACGGGGTGCAACGTGCTTTCACCTATGGTCGAACGGGGGACGGCGGAATCGACAGGCAGCGGAAACTATTCTGCATGGGTGATGGCAGAATACCCGCGAGAAACAACGAAAAAGCAGGCTGGTTCAGGCCATTGCGGCTTGTTCAAAGACCTCATCGGCCCACTGGTTGAGGCTTTTGCCGGCAGCACGGGCAGCAACACTCGCGGCGGCATGAACTTCGGGGCGGATACGCAGCATTACTTTGCCCGAGGCAGGTTTTTCCGGCGCAATGCCCTGCTCTGCACAATCGGCCAGGTAATCTTCCAGCGCATCGCGAAACGCCTCATGCAACTCGGGCACCGAGCTTGCGTGAAAACTGATGATGTCACGCATCCCAAGCACACGGCCGACGAAGATATCGTCACGCGCGTCGTACTCGATACGGGCGGCGTAGCCTTTGTAGCGCATGCAACTCATATCCTGACTCCTGCCCGCAAGAAGAATTCACGGGCTTCTTCAATCTGATACCGCTTGGCTTCCTTGCCTGGATGAGGCCGATGGCATCTCCAGAATTGGCCACCAAGCACCAGCTTGACCCTGGAACCTTGCCGCTCCAGCACCTCACCGCCAAGATGGAGTACCAATGCCTCGATCTCGGAGAAAGCCAACGACGCCGTAGCCGGCGTTCGGAAGATTGCGTCGAGGATTTTGCGGTATCGAGTGTTCATCGAAAAATGCTATCAAATAAAGATAGCACTTTTTCCTCGATATTCATTCAGGATTTTTCTGTTGCTCGAACTGCAATACGGTTGATGACCCCGACGCCAGCAGGCCGTCGACGGGGCCATCAACACCAGGCAAGGGCCCGCTCAACCCTGCTGGCAACCCTCACCCATGGCCCGGTACTGGATGGTATGCACCTGGCCTTGATGGTCTTCGTAGGTCATGGTCGCAGGTACCACTTCGCAGACGTTGGGGATGGTCGACAGGTTGATCACCCGCTTGATGTCCAGGTTCATGGAGTAGTCGTACTGCTGGGCCACAGGCTCGCTGGAGACGGGTTTGACCTCATCGGCGAGGGCGAACGAGGACATACCGACCAATGCAAGAATCAGTAATGGTTTCATGTGTGTTTGCCTTTTGAGCATTCAAGCTGATCGATCGACTTCTATTGCCGTAACCGGCGCGGAGAAGTTGCCATCTGCGGTGAAGATGGCACGAAGTACCGATCCCGCTTCGTACTGCCAGTGGGGATGGCTAAAAGTCTACTCCTGGCCCGGAATAGTTGAACCCCGAACTCGGATATTCACCCTTGCCAGATATGCAACAATCTGCGACAAGATGACCAAAAAACCTCAGGCCAGAGCATCTGGTCGCATTTCAGGGTAGGACGCGCGATTTCTGAAAATGTGCACTGTTCGAAACTTTCGGACCCGGAACGCCGGCTGCTGGACAACTTTTACCGCCAGCACGGCTCACGCATGCGCGCTGCCGGCGACGCTCAGCTGTGGGTAGCGCGAGGCCCGGGCATCATCGCGGGCCTGAGCCTGAGCGCGGTGGACGATGGCGTCTGGCTGACCGGGTTGTTCGTCGACCCGCAGCGACGCAGCCAGGGGGTGGCCGGGCGGTTGGTCGCGGCGGCGCTGGCGCAGGCTGGCGGGCCCACCTGGCTGTTCTGCCACCCGGACCTCGCGCCGTTCTACCAGCGCCTGGGCTTCGACATGGCTCTGCAGCTGCCGCAAGCCCTGGCTGGCCGCCTGCAGCGCTACCAGCGCAGCAAGCGCCTGGTGGCCATGCAGCGAGGTCAGTCGTCGCTGGCGTCCAGCCCGGGGAACAGCACCTCAGTGTAGCCGAACCGGGAAAAGTCCTGGATGCGTGACGGGTACAACCGACCGATCAGGTGGTCGCATTCATGCTGCACCACCCGCGCATGGAAGCCGTCGGCAAAACGGTTGATCGGGTTGCCCTGGGGGTCGATGCCTTCATAGCAGATGTGCTTGAACCGAGGCACCACGCCGCGCAGGCCGGGCACCGACAGGCAGCCTTCCCAACCGTCCTCGATCTCGCTGGACGTTGGCGTGATGACCGGGTTGAGCAGGATGGTCTGCGGCACCGGTTCGGCATCCGGGTAACGCTCGCTGCGCTCGAAACCAAAGATCACCAGCTGCAGGTCGATGCCGATCTGTGGCGCGGCCAGGCCCACGCCGCCCACATGGCGCATGGTTTCGAACATGTCGTCGATCAGTTGCTGCAGTTCGGCGCTGCCGAGCATATGTTCGGGTACTGGCGGGGCGATGCGCAGCAGGCGTTCGTCGCCCATCTTGAGAATGTCTCGGATCATCGGGGGTTCGGCTCGGAAGATTGATGCTCGCTCGGTACAGGGTGCTCATGGCCCAGCACGGTAATGGTTTCGCCGGGCTTGTGCTCATCGACGTCCTTCTCGCCAGGGTTCTTGCCCTCGCTCGACATGTGCTCGATCACTGCGTTCATCTCCGCGCCCAGCAGCAAAACGGCGGCGGAGATATAGAAATACAGCAACAGCACGATGATTGCACCGATACTGCCGTACATTGCGTTGTAGTCGGCAAAGGTCTTCACGTAGTAGGCAAAGCCCAGCGACGCCAGGATCCACACCACCACCGCCAGCACCGAGCCCGGTGTGATGAAGCGGAATTCCTGCTTCACATCCGGCATCACGTAATAGATCAGCGCCACCGCCACCATCATCAGAATGATGATCGCCGGCCAGCGCAGAATGGTCCACACGGTGACGATCACCTCCTGCATGCCGACCTGGGCGGCGATCCACTCCATCACCTGCGGCCCCAGTACCATCAGCGCCGCAGCCACCAGCAGCATGCCGGCAATGCCCACGGTGTAGATGATCGACAATGGAATGCGTTTCCACACCGGGCGGCCCTCGGGCACGTCGTAGGCGGCGTTCATCGCGCTCATCATCAGGCGCACACCGGCTGATGCGGTCCACAAGGCAATCACGATACCCACCGACAACAGCCCGCCCTTGGACTGCTGCAACTGGTCGATCACCGGGTTGACCTGCTCCAGCGCCTGGGGAGGCAGCACCAGTTCCGATTGCAGGCGCAGCCAGGAGAAGAAGTCCGGCAGGTGCAGGAAGCCGATCAGGGCGATCAGGAACAGCAGGAACGGGAACAGCGAGAACAGCATCTGGTAGGCCAACGCGGATGCGTAGGTCGACATCTCGTCGTCGAGAAATTCCTTGACGGTGCGTACCAGCACGCGGTGCAGGGGCAGGCCGCGCAGGTCGGGAAAAATCATAGCGTCTCCTTTCGCCGCTTGATTCGTGAGTACCACGGGTAAGTCTAATAGACCGTGCCGTTACTGTGCTGATCCCGGCCATGCTGCAAGAATTTGCTTACGCCAGTACCGGCCTCTTCGCGGGCACGCCCGCTCCCACCGGTACTGCAGACTTAAAGCACCGTGCAGTACCTGTGGGAGCGGGCGTGCCCGCGAAAAGGCCGGGACAGGATACTCACATCAAGGCTTCTTCACCGCGTCCTTCACGTTGCCCTTGATCTGTTGCCCCTCGCCCTTGAGCTCCTGAGCCTCGCCCTCGGCCCGCAGCCGCTCGTTGTCGGTGACTTTGCCAACACCCTGCTTGACGTTGCCGATCGCTTCGTTGGCCAAGCCTTTCGCTTTGTCTTTGGTACCGCTCATGGCAAAACTCCTGAAATTGGGGACACGTGAACCGTGCCGACAATCGGTGGACCCAACACCTTCGCCAAGCGTTCCAACGGTTTTTTCGCCTTCGAACCGAGCGGCAAGGCAGCTGGCAAACCTTGCCCCGCTACCCGCCACCCCTCACAATGCAGGCCTTCATAGCGTCAACCCGCAGGAACCTGCATGAAACTCGACAAACCCGCCGCCATCGCCCGGCGCAACGAAGCACTGGCCCGCCCGGTGCTGACCAGCAGCAACACCCTGTTCGCCATTCTCGACCGCAAGCGCAACCTGTGGTGGTTCGAGGTGCCGGTGGCGCTGCTGCGCAAGGGCCAGCCCGACTGGGTAAACCTGCTGCTGCACACCCCGGAAAGCGACGAGCTGCAGCACCTCAAGGTGCCGACCAACTTCCTGCGCGCTCACCAGGAACAAATGGAAGTGCGCAACCCCGGCAAGCGCCGCTCGACCATCAGCCTGGCCCTCAGCGCCGACCGCGACTCGCTGCTGCGCGACACCCGCCCCGGTGGCGAGCAGCTGGACTTCCGTACCTTCGTGCAGGCCTGATCAGGCCTTTTCGATGCGATCGTCATGGATGACGATGCGGCCCTGCTTGAACAACCCGCCAATGGCCTTCTTGAAGTTGCCCTTGCTGACGTTGAACAGCTTGCTGATCAGCGCCGGGTCGCTCTTGTCGCACACTCCCAGCACCCCGCCTTCGGCCTCCAGGCGCGCCATGATCTGCTCCTGCAGGTTGTCGGCCAGGGCAGCGCCCACCGGTTGCAGGCTCAGGGCGATCTTGCCGTCCGCGCGCACTTCCTTGATGAAACCCTTCTCGTGCATGCCCGAGCGCAGGAACTTGAACACCTCGTTCTTGTGGATCAGGCCCCAGTGGCGATTGTTGATGATCGCCTTGAAGCCCATCGGCGTTTCGCCGGCCACCAGCAGCTCGACCGGCTGGCCCACCTGGTAGTCCGCCGGGGTGCGGTCCAGGTAGCGGTCCAGGCGTGAGGTGGCAGTGATGCGGCGGGTGCGCTTGTCGAGGTACACATGTACCACGCAGTAGTCGCCGATCTTCAGCGGCCGCGCCTCTTCCGAATACGGCATCAGCAGGTCCTTTGACAGGCCCCAGTCGAGGAAGATGCCGGCACCGTTGATGTCCTTGACCTTGAGGCTGGCGAACTCGCCGACCTGCACCTTGGGCTTCTCGGTGGTGGCGATCAGCTGGTCTTCGCTGTCCAGGTAGATGAACACGTTCAGCCAGTCATCGACCTCGGTTTCGGCGTTTTTCGGGATGTAGCGCCCAGGCAGCAGGATCTCGCCGTCGGCGCCGCCGTCCAGGTACAGGCCGAAGTCCACGTGTTTCACGATTTGCAAACTGTTGTAACGCCCAAGCAGAGCCATTTCCGATGTTCCTCAAGACAAGGCGGCTATTCTACACCTGAAGCCAGCGCGCCGCCCGACCGCTGATGCAGTGGAACCGTCAGCGTCCCCCTTGCGTCTACCGTCGGGCCAGCACCCGCAAGGAACAGCACATGCCGTTACGCCTGTCCAAAGCCCTGCTCATCGCCATTGGCTTCGCCCTGGCCCTCGCCGCCTGCAGCCGCATCGACCTGGCCTACCGCAACCTCGACCGCCTGGTGCCGTGGTCGCTGGGCGACTACCTGGCCATGAACAGCGAGCAGAAGGCCCTGCTGGACGACCGGCTGCGCGAGCACCTGGCCTGGCACTGCAAGACCCAGTTGCCTGGCTACCTTGACTGGCTGGACCGGATACGCGGCATGGTCGCCGACGACCAGGTGACCGACCAGGCCCTGCAGCAGCGCACCCACGAAGCCCGCGAGGCGATTGGCCGGGTGGCCGAGGCAATTACCCCGTCGGCCACCGAGTTGCTGCGCGGCATGAGCGATGCACAGGTGGCGGAAATGCGCGAAGCCTTCCGCGACGATATCGCCGAACGGCAGAAGCAGTATGTGGACACACCGTTGGCCAAACAGATCGCCCGCCGTGCCGAACGCATGGAGAAACGCCTGACGCCGTGGTTCGGCGAACTGACCGCAGTGCAGAGGCAGCGTGTGCAGGCCTGGTCCCAGGCGCTGGGCGACCAGAACCGCCAATGGATCGCCAACCGTGCGCACTGGCAGCAGCAACTGCTGCTGGCGATGAACCAGCGCAACGACGCCAGCTTCGAACCGCGCCTGGCGACGTTGTTGCAACGCAAGGAGAGTTTGTGGACGCCGGCGTACCGGGCGGCGTATCAGAATACCGAGCAGCAGGCGCGCAGCTTGCTGGTGGACCTGGTGCGGCAGAGTACCCCGCAGCAGCGGCGGTTTCTGCAGGAACGGCTGGGCAAGGTGCGCACCGACTTCAGTGAATTGAAGTGCTTGAAGGGGTGAGGGTGAAAAGCAGGCCCGGCCTCTTCGCGGGCTTGCCCGCTCCCACAGGAACCCACTGCCCTCGATACCTGTGATGTACCTGTGGGAGCGGGCGAGCCCGCGAAGAGGCCGGGCCTGATATAACAAGATCACCGCCCCTTGCGCCGATACGGAAACACATCAATCACCTTCCCCTCACGAATCGCCGCCTGCAACCCCTTCCAGTAATCCGCGTCATACAGCTCTCCATGCAAGCGGCTGAACAACCGCCGCTGGCCGATGTCGGCAAACAGGAACGGCGGGAATTCCTCGGGGAACACGTCATGCGGCCCAATCGAGTACCACGGCTCGCCCGACATCTCGTCCTCCGGGTAACGTGGCGGCGGGATATGGCGGAAATTCACCTCGGTCAGGAAGCTGATTTCGTCATAGTCATAGAACACCACCCGGCCATGGCGGGTAACGCCAAAATTCTTCAGCAGCATGTCGCCAGGGAAGATATTCGCCGCCGCCAGCTGCTTGATGGCCAGGCCGTAATCTTCCAGCGCCTCCAGCACCTGGCCCTCGCTGGCGTGCTCCAGATACAGGTTCAACGGCGTCATCCGGCGCTCGGTCCAGCAGTGGCGGATCAGCACCGTGTCACCTTCCAGCGCCACGGTCGATGGCGCCACCTCCAGCAGCTCGGCCAGGCACTCCGGCTCGAACTTGCTGCGCGGGAAACGAAAATCGGCGAATTCCTGGGTATCGGCCATGCGCCCGACGCGGTCGACGCTTTTTACCAGCCGGTACTTGTCGATCACCGTGGCGCGATCGACCGTCTTCGATGGAGAAAAGCGGTCCTTGATGATCTTGAACACGGTGTTGAAGCCCGGCAGGGTAAACACGCTCATGACCATGCCGCGCACCCCCGGCGCCATGACGAAGCGGTCGTCGCTGCTGGCCAGGTGGTTGATCAGCGCCCGGTAGAACTCCGACTTGCCGTGCTTGTAGAAACCGATCGAGGTGTACAGTTCGGCGATGTGCTTGCCCGGCAAGATGCGCTTGAGGAAGTTGACGAACTCCGCCGGCACCGGCACATCGACCATGAAGTACGAGCGGGTGAAGGAAAAGATGATCGACACCTCGGCCTCATCGGTGATCAGCCCATCGGCCTCGATACCGTGCCCTTCGCGGTGCAGCAGCGGGATGACCAGCGGCCACTGCTCGTCGCTGTTGAACAGCCGGCCAACCAGGTAGGCGCCCTTGTTGCGGTACAGCACCGGCGAAAACAGCTCCACCGCCAGGGTCGGGTCCTTGCATACCCAGTCCGGCAGGCAGTCGCGCAGTTGGTCTTCCAGGCGCGTCAGGTCGCCTTCCAGGTCGCCGTACGGCACATCGAACGGGTAATCAGTGAACACCGCCCGCAGCAGGCCCTTGAGCCCACCGTCAGGCCGATAGGTACGGGTTTGCGCGGCGCGCTCACGGCCGCGCATGGACGGTCGGGTGGTGTGGATGAACATGCAGCCGTCGCTGATCAAGTCGTGGCTGAACAGGCTGCAGAACAGCGAGTTGTACCAGGTCTCGGACAGCTCGTCGTCCAGCCGTGGGTCGATCAGGTGGATATAGGCGTTTTTCACCAAGGGCCATTGCTCCACATCCAGCAGCACATCCTCGGCAAAGCCCTGGCGCAGCCAGCCGTTGACCTCGGCGACCTTTTCTTCATAGAGATTGATGCGGGCGGCGGAAGCACGCTGGATATCCTGCCAGTGCGCTTGCTCGAAGCGCTTGCGGGCACCGAGGGTGATGCGCTGGAAATGGTCGCGGTAGTCGTCGAAGCCGGCGAGGATCATCCGGGCGATTTCGATAGCTGGCCAGGGCTGGGGCATGCGAAGACCTCGGTGCGGTGTTGAGTTACAGAGCTTAGTCGCCTCTTGGTTTTTGCGGAGCCTGTGCCGGCCTCTTCGCGGGCTCGCCCGCTCCCACAGGATTACCACAGTGCCGAGCATTGCAGAGAACCTGTGGGAGCGGGCATGCCCGCGAAGAGGCCAGCACTGGTTTACACCGCAAGAAAGCACAAGAATCCCCAGCCCCCCTGACGTACACTCGCGCCCCTGCCCCGCCTCCGGAGACCGCTGTGAGCCCCATCGCCCTAGCCCGCCTGCTGACCCTTGCCGCCGTCTGGGGGGCGAGTTTCCTGTTCATGCGCATTATCGCCCCCGAGCTGGGCACGGTGCCGACGGCATTCTTCCGCGTGTCCATCGCCTGCCTCGGCCTGATCGCGCTGCTCGCCGCCGCCCGCGTGCGCTGGGATTTCAAGGGCAAGCTCGGGGCCTGCCTGGTGCTGGGCATGATCAACTCCGGCATCCCCGCCACCTTCTACTCCGTGGCCGCCCAGGTACTGCCTGCCGGCTACTCGGCAATCTTCAACGCCACCACGCCGCTGATGGGCGTACTGGTCGGCGCGCTGTTCTTCCGCGAACCGATGACCCTGGCCAAGCTCTGCGGCATCTTCCTGGGCCTGTTCGGCGTCGGCATCCTCAGCGGCGCCGGCCCGGTGGCCCTGGACCTGGCATTGCTGCAAGGCGCCCTCGCCTGCCTGGCGGCCACCACCTGCTACGGCTTTGCCGGCTTCCTTGCCCGCCGCTGGGTCAGCGGCCTGGACAGCCGCCTGTCGGCACTGGGCAGCATGCTCGGCGCCACCCTGATGCTGAGCCCGCTGTTCGCCTGGAGCGCACTAAGCCAGCCACCGGCCAGCTGGGGCGGCTGGCAGGTGTGGCTGTCGCTGCTGGGCCTGGGCCTGCTGTGCACAGCGTTCGCCTACATTCTGTACTTCCGCCTGCTGGAGGAGATCGGCCCGGTCAAGGCCAGCACCGTGACCTTCCTGATCCCGGTATTCGGCGTATTGTGGGGGGCGTGGTTGCTGGACGAACCGTTGTCGATGGCGCACCTGTACGGCGGCCTGCTGATTGGCCTGGCATTGTGGCTGGTGCTGCGCCCGGCACGCAGCTGAAGCGGGTACACGATGAACGACGCGTACAAAAAGGTGCTGTTCCGCCTGGAGCAGGATGAAAACGGTTACCCGCCGGCCTCGGTCGAAGGCCTGTGGGCCAAGGCCGTGGAAGGCGGCCATGCCGTCGACAATATTCCCTTCCATGTCTACGGTATCGCCCCGGGCGATGTGATCGGTACCCGTGAGGAAGCCGGCGAAACCTGGTTTACCGAACTGCGCCACAGCAGCGGCAGCTCGGTGTTCCGGGTTATCGTCAAGCCCCCGGAAACCCTGGACCAGGTGCGCGCGGCCTTGCACGACTTCGGCTGCAACTGCGAAACCGAGCAGGCAGTGAAGATGCTGGCGGTCGAGGTCCCGCCGCAGCGCTCGCTCGACACCTTGCTCTACTACCTGCTCACCCAGCGCGAAGCCGGCCTGCTGGACTTCGAGGAAGGCGTACTGCGCCACGCCATCCCCGAAGAGTTCCGCTAGGGTCTACGCCTCGGCCAGGCGCGCGGCGGGCTTGCGGAACACGAACAGCAGGCCCACCACGATCAGCCCCATGCCCAGCAGGCTGAGCGGCGCCAGGCGGTTGCCGAAGATCAGCAGGTCCATCACCGCGGTCACTGCCGGCACCAGGTAGAACAGGCTGGTGACATTGACCAGGTTACCCTTGGCGATCAGCCGGTACAGCAGCAGGGTCGCCAGCAGCGAGACCACCAGCCCCATCCACAGCAGCGCGCCGACGAAACCACCCGTCCACTCCACCTGCAGCGGCTGCAGCGGCGCGAACAGCGCGCACATGGCAAAGCCGGCCAGATATTGCAAAGGCAGCGTGCCCATGGGGTTGTCGGTGATGCGTTTCTGCAGGATCGAGCCGAAGGTCATGCTGGCCAACGCCAGCAAGGCGAACAGCATCCCCGCCAGCGACACCCCGCCCAGGTTGATGCCCTGGTAGACCACCATGATCAACCCGCCAAGCCCCAAGCCCAGGCCGAACAAGCGGCTCCAGGAGCGCTGGCGCTCCATCAGCACCACGGTCAGGATCGGTTGCACCCCCATCACCGTGGCCATCACGCCGGGTGTGACATGGGTGGCGAGCGCCAGCAGGTAGAAGATCTGATAGGCGCCAAGCAACACGCAGCCGGTGCCCAGGGCCCGCAGGATGGCCCCGCGACTGCGCGGCCAGCGCAGCCCCAGCAACGGGCCGATCAGCAGCAGGCCGGCCAGGGCCAGCGCCGAGCGCAACAGCAGGAAGGCGAACGGGCTGGCATGCGCCAGGCCCAGCTTGGAAACGATCGCCCCGCTGCTCCACAGCAGGACGAACAGGCTGGTAGTGGCCGCCGAGGCCACGGATGCTTTGCTAAGGACAGACATGTATTGCCACCTGAATATAAGGCGAATAAGCCAGACGGACGGCGTGCGCTTCAGCGTAGAAAGTCGCCGACCGTGTTCAGTAGGTTGCGTGTGCGAAGGGGTGCGGCCAGAAGCCGATCAGCCCAGCACGACCACGCAAGGAGGCGGAGCTACGCCGCCTACGACGCCACTGACAGGTGGTGGTGGATAGTGACTGATCATCGCCGGCTGCTGGCAGCCACGCACGACCATGCCCGCGACTGGCGCGACGGCAAAGTGTGTGGTGGAAGGGCTGGCTGGCATGAACAGGTCTTCGGGAAGAGAACAGTGGGCTGGACTATAGCCCGGTGCCAAGCAGCTGGCAACCTCCCCAAACTCAACCTGGCGCATATCACCGTGGGGCAACTGTCCTGCTCAATCTCGAAGCTTCCGCGATCCCTGTGGGAGCGGGCGCGCCCGCGAACACCGGCGAAGCCGGTGCCATACACCGTGTCGCCTGCTTCGCGGGCACGCCCGCTCCCACAGGGGTTTATGCAACCTTCGAGTTTTTGAGCAAGCCAGCCGCGACCATAGGGGCCGCGTCTGTATTGGTTAATTTCTCACCACCCCGATTCGTCTGAATGCGAAACGCAGCCCGCATTCACCCGTTTCGAGGATCACCGATGAACGTATCCGCCTGGCTCCACCGGCCAGCCCAGATCACCTGCCTGCTGCTGGTCAGCGCCTACGCCCACGCCGCCAAGCCCGGCGACGTGTTCAAAGACTGCAAGGACTGCCCCGAGATGGTCGTGCTGCCCGCCGGCAGCTACGTGATGGGTGCCCCCGACGACGAAGTCGGCCGCCAGCCCGACGAGGGCCCGTTGCACACCGTGACCTTCGCCAAGCCCTTCGCCATGAGCCGCTACCAGGTCACCGCCGGCGAGCTGGACGCCTACATCAAGGCCACCGGCACCGTCATCAAGAGCGGCGACGACCGCCCAGGCCGCTGGTGCGAAGCCAGCAAGCCCAGCTACAAGCAGGGCCCCCGCCAACCAGCGGTGTGCGTCGACTACGACGAAGTGCAGGCCTACACCCGATGGCTGGCGAAAACCACCGGCAAGCCCTACCGCATGGTCAGCGAAGCCGAGCGCGAATACGCCGCCCGCGGCGGCTCGACCGGCCCGTTCCCCTTCCCTTTCGACGAACCCGGCAAGTACGAGATCAGCAAGCACGCCAATACCTATGGCCCAAGGGATGGCTACACCTTCACCGCCCCGGTGGGCAGCTACCCGCCCAATGCCTTTGGCATGTACGACATGCACGGCAACGTCTACGAATGGGTCGCCGACTGCTACCACGACAGCTACGAAGGCGCCCCCACCGACGGCAGCGCCTGGATCCAGGACCCCACGTGCATCCGCGCGCACATGCGCGGCAACGACTGGGGCGAGCCGCCGATCTTTTCCCGCTCGGCCAACCGCAACGACCGCCTCAAGACCACCCGCGGTGACTTCCTCGGCTTTCGCGTAGCACGCGAACTGTGAAGTTGTGACGCGGTTAACGCAGCACCGGCTAAAAAAATCGCCAATAAGAATCGTTCCGGTTTTTCACAGGTGCTGCGTCCTATAGCTGACATAGAAAAAAACCCCTCTGCCAACGAGACCGCACCAGATGTCCAAGTCCTTGCCCGGCCCGCTCAACCCGCTTGCCAAAGCATTACTGATCCGTCATTCCCTTCGTCCCCAGCGTGCGTTCACACGCATCGGCCTGGGCCTGGCGATATCCGCTGCGATGGTTGCCCAGGTGCAGGCACAGGAGTGGACACTGGATATTCCCGCGCAGTCGATGAACTCGGCGTTGCAGGCACTGGCCAGGCAGACCGATACCCAGTTGCTGTATAGCCCGGAAGATATCGGTGGCCTGCGCTCCTCCGCACTCAAGGGGCGCCACGACCTCGCTTCGTCCCTGCGCATCCTGCTGGGTGGCAGCGGGCTGCGTTATCAGATCGACGGCAACACCGTGACGGTAACAGCGGGTTCAGCCGCAAAGGATGGCCAGGTCGAGCTTTCGGCGACCAACGTCAATAGCGTGGGCCTGGGGGCCACTACCGAAGGCACGGGTTCCTATACCACCGGCGTGACCAGCACGGCCACCCGCATGAACCTGTCGATACGCGAAACACCGCAAAGCATCAGCGTCATCACCCGCCAGCAAATGGACGACCAGCACCTGGCGACCATTACCGACGTGCTGAAGCAAAACCCGGGCATCACCATGTCCCAGGACGGTGGCGAGCGCTTCCACATCTATTCGCGCGGTTCGGAAATCAGCACCTACCAACTCGATGGCGTGAACACTACGCAGGACTACCTGACGCGCAACATGCCCAACACCCTGATGGACATGGCCATGTTCGACCGCATCGAGATCGTCCGCGGTGCCACTGGCCTGATGACCGGTGCGGGCGAGCCCAACGGTGTGGTCAACATGGTACGCAAACGCCCCACGCGTGAATTCCAGTCGTATGTGCAGGCCGGTGTGGGCTCGTGGGACTACTATCGCACCGAGGCCGACGTGTCCGGCCCGCTGATCGAAAGCGGCAAACTGCGTGGCCGCCTGGTGGCTGCCAAGCAGAGCAACCAGAGCTACATGGACTGGTACAGCCAGGACCGTGACCTGGTCTACGGCGTGCTCGAAGCAGACCTGACCGATACCACCACCGTGCGCTTCGGCATGGACTACCAGACCTACGACGCCAATGGCGCGCCAGGTGTGCCGCTGTTTTTCAGCAATGGCCAGCCCACCAACTTCTCCCGCTCGACCAGTTCCGGGCCGCGCTGGATGTATGAAGACTACACCACCAAGAACTACTCCTTCGGCCTGGACCAGGAGTTAGGCAATGGTTGGCAGTTGAAAGTGGCCGGCAACTACATGGATGTCGATCGCGACTCGCTGTCGGCGTTCTACCGCACCGGTGCGGGCGTATCTACCCTCGATCAAGCCACCGGCAACGCCAAGTCCGACCTGCTGCAAGTCGATGCCCACCAGGTTCAGCGGGGCATGAACATTACGCTGCAAGGGCCCTTCGAGTTGTTTGGCCAGACCCACGAACTGGTGACCGGCTTCGACTACATGGATTACGAGAACAACCACTTCACCGGGACAGCGGGAGAAGCCACTTTCAACTTCTACACCTGGGGCAACCGCATACCACAACCTGGCAATTATTCACCACTGCTTGACTACGACCTGAATATCCGCCAGACCGGTTACTTCATTGCCACCCGGCTCAATTTCACCGATGACCTGCACATGATTCTCGGTGCCCGTACCACAAATTACCGTTCGGACTCTAACCAGGTAGTGTTGACCACTGGCATCGGCAATCCCACGCAACTGAAGGAGCACGGAGAGGTAACACCGTACGCCGGCCTGATCTATGACCTGACCGATGAGCAATCGGTGTACGCCAGCTACACCGATATCTTCAAGCCCCAGACCAGCCGCGACCGTACCGGCAAGGTGCTGGACCCTGTGATCGGGCAGAACTATGAAATGGGCTGGAAAGGTGAGTTCTACGATGGCCGCCTGAATGCCAACGCCGCGATCTACCTCATCAAGCGCGACAACCTTGCAGAGGAAGACACCGGCTTCAGCGTACCGGGCGTACCTAACTCCACCGCTTACCGCGCGGTCAGCGGCGCCGAAACCAAGGGTATCGATCTTGAACTGTCCGGCGAAGTGGCTCGCGGGCTGGAAGTTCATACCGGTTACAGCCACTCACGCACGGAAGATGCCAATGGCACTCGCCTGACGTCGCAATTGCCGCTGGATACCTTCCGCCTGTGGACTACCTACCGCCTGCCTGGCGAATGGGAGCGTCTGACTGTTGGTGGAGGGGTCAACTGGAATTCCAAGCAATCCCTGGCCACCCGCTACAACACGCGCATTACCCAGGAAGACTACGCCGTGGCCAGCCTGATGGCCCGCTACAAGATCAGCGAGCACCTGGCCGCCACGCTGAACGTGGACAACCTGTTCGACAAGAAGTACTACGCAGGCCTGGCCGGCAATTATGGCCACTATGGCGCGCCGAGAAACGCGACGCTGAACCTGCGCTACGATTTCTGATCAGCAGAACGAAAAAAGGCGACCCTGGAGGTCGCCTTTTTCATGCCTGCATGGTCTTCGCGTCGGTACGCGATCCGTTGTAGGAGCGGCCTTGTGTCGCGAAAGGGCTGCAAGGCAGCCCCGGCAATTCCTGCATCACTGCTGAGCCCCCGGGGCCGCGTTGCGGCCCTTTCGCGACACAAGGCCGCTCCTCAAGAGTGAACAGGTTTACGGGCTGATCGTATCTGCCAGCAACAGCCTGGCAATCATCCCCTCAAGGACATCCACCTGTTCGAGGATGTCATAGTGCCCGGCATCAACAGCAATGTCCTGGCAGCTACCCGAGATGCCCCCCGCGTGCGCGCCCTCCCCCGCCCACCAGCAACTTGCCGCTGCCTCGGTAGACGGTAGCTGACGCAATTGACGCGAAAGCGCCTTGAGTTTCATGGCCACGACAAAGGTCTGCGCCAGATCAGCGTTGCCGATTTCGGCATAGGCGGACTGTGCAGCCTGTGCGGCCCGAACCGTTTCGATCACGCGCTCCAGGGCATCCTGAGTACTGCCGGCGGGCACGATCGGCAGCACCAGTGCATCGGCCGAAACCCCGAGAATCACCGCCAGGAAGCCACGCAGATCGGCGCTCCAGTCACTTTCCTGCACGGCTTGCCTGGCCGAGGGTACGAAGCTGTCCACCAAGGCCAGCACTGCAACCCGCTGCCCCTGGCTTTCCAACTCCTTGGCCACCAACACCGCCAGGGTGCCGCCCAGCGACCAACCTGCCAGCTGATAAGGCCCTTCGGGTTGCTTCTGCCGGATGTACTGTGCGTAATCGATAGCCATCGTTTCCAGCGAATCATCCACCCAGGCGTGATCCAGCAGCATCCGGCATTGCAGGCCATAAACCGTGCAACGGCCTTCCAGCCGGCGCGCCAATGGCTCGTAATCGAACACCGTGCCAAACCCGGCATGCAGGCAGAACAGCGGCGTACTCGCGCCCACTCGGCTGTTCAGCAACAACAGTGGGTCCAGGCTGGCATCGTCGGGGGCATAACCCGATAACTCGGCGATGGTCGGCCGGGCAATCACATCACGCAGTTTCAGTTCGATAGGTAAATCCTCGCGGGCGCGGACCTTGGACAGCATCTTAAGCACGCGCAGCGAGTCACCACCCAGTTCGAAGAAGTTGTCATCGACACCCACCTGCTCGACTTGCAGCACTTCCTGCCAGATCGCTGCAAGCGCCTGCTCGATGGCATTACGCGGGGCAACCCATGCCCGGCCTGCGGCGAACTCGGGTGCCGGCAGGCCATTGCGGTCGATCTTGCCATTGGGGGTGAGCGGCAGCGCCGGCATCAGTACAAGCTGTGCCGGCACCATGTGATCCGGCAGGTCGGCGCGCAGGGCATCACGTAATTGCTCGGCGCGGGTATCGGCATTGTCCGTTACCACGTAGCCGATCAGTTGCTTGCCCGTGCTGATGTCACGCGCCACCACCACGGCATCGCGCACGCCAGCCAGGTTGCGCAGGCGTGCCTCGATTTCTCCCGGCTCGATGCGGAACCCTCGAATCTTCAGCTGGTTGTCCAGCCGCCCGAGGAAGTCGATGACGCCATCGGCGCGGCGACGCACCCGGTCACCGGTGCGGTACAGACGGCCACCCGTGGCAAACGGGTCGGCCACGAAGCGCTCGGCCGTGAGTGCGGCCCGCTGGTGATAGCCACGCGCCACGCCCTCTCCGCCGATGTAAAGCTCACCGGCCACACCATCGGGCAGCGGGTTGAGGTGCTGGTCCAGCACGTGCAACGTGCGCTCGCCCACGCGGTCGCCGATCGGCGCGTACACAGCCTCACAGGTTCGTTGCACTGGCACTTTCCACAGCAGAGGCGTAACCACGGTTTCCGTCGGCCCATAGCCGTTGGTCAACCAGCGCGGGCGCAGCGTACGCTTGACGTGCTCGAACAGGGCGTCTGGTACCGCATCGCCGCCAAAGCAGTACACCCGCACCGCTGGTGCGGGCTGCTGCTGGCTATCGGCGAATTCGGCCAACTGTTGCAGGTAGGCCGGCGGGAAGCAGGCGATGTCGATGCGCTGGGCATGCAAGGTCTGCCAGGTTTCTTCTGCCGTCCACAGCCGGTTGTCTCGCACCACCAGGCAACCACCCGAGGACAACGTCGACAGCCAGCGTTCCTGCGCCCCGTCGAAGGCGAACGACATGAACAGCAGCTCGCGGGTCTGCAGGTCCATCTCATACAGCCCGCCGATAGCCTGGCAGTGCATGCAAATCTGGCCGTGGCTCACCGCCACACCTTTGGGCTTGCCGGTGGAACCAGACGTGTAGATCAGATAAGCCAGGTTATCCGCGCACGCGCGCTGTTCGGGTGCGGTTGCAGGCAGATGGTCCAGCGCTTGCTGGTCGAGCTCGACGCACCGTGCTACCTGGGTAAAGCGCTGGCGCAGGCCGCTGCTGGTGACCAGCAGGTGCATTGCCGAGTCCTCGACAATCCACTGCAAGCGCTCTTGTGGGTAGTCGATATCCAGCGGCACATAAGCTGCGCCGGTCTTCATCACTGCCAGGAAGGCCACGATCACCTCCACCGACCGCTCCAGGGCAATGCCCACGCAGCTTTCCGGGCGCACGCCCTGCGCGATCAGGTGGTGGGCAAGGCGGTTGGCACGCGCGTCCAGCTGGGCATAGGTCAACTGCTGGCCGCCGCAGACGACCGCCATGGCCTCGCCACGCTCACGGGCATGCCCGGCGATACGCTCGGCGAGCAGCGGCTGCTCGCGCCCAGGTGCCGCAAGCTGGTTGCGCAGGTCGGCGTGCCTTGCCTGTGCCTGCGTCAGCATGCCCAGGCTGCCCAGCGTGGCCTGGGGATTGTCCAGCATGGCACTCAGCAGGCTTTCGAAACTGCCGCGCAGGCATTCGACAGCGGCTTCGGTAAAGCGATTGCGCAGGTACAGGAACTCTACCGAAAAGGTTTCGCCCAATTGAACGGCCAGGTCCATGGCATAGTTGGTGACGTCGCGGTTACGTACTTCGCCAAAGCGCAACGTTCCGCCGCCGCCCTCGCGCAGGCGGTCGTCAACCGGGTAGTTCTCGAACACCACAATGCTGTCGAACAGCGCTTGCCCTGGCCGCCCTGCCCAGCGTTGCACATCGGCCAGCGCTGCATGCTCGTGATCGCGCAACTCCAGGTTGTAGTGCTGCAGCTGGTGCAGCCAGTCACTGACAATGTGCTGGGGTTGCGGCGCCTGCACCACCGGTAGCGTGTTGATGAACAGCCCCAGCATCTCGCCTGCACCAGCCAGGCTGCTGGGGCGCCCGGCCACTGTGGCGCCGAAGCACACGCTGGCCTGGCCGGTGTAGCGTTGCAGCAGCAACAGCCAGGTGGCCTGGACCAGGGTATTGGGCGTGACCCTCAGGCGCCGGGCCTGGTCACGCAGGTGTTGCGTGCGCTGCGCATCCCAATGCAGATACAGCGCATGGTGCCCGACAAGCTTGCCGTCCGCCTGCGGCGCTACACTGTCGGCCAACAGCGTCGGTCCCTCCAGGGCACGCAGCTTCTCGCTCCAGAACTGCTCCAGCTTGCCCATCGGCTGCTCGGCGAGCCAACGGATGTAGTCACCGTAGCGCCCCCCCGCATGGCTGGCAGACCGGCCGTGATAAACCTGCAACACCTCGCCCAGCAACCGTGAATTGCTCCAGCCATCCATGAGGATGTGGTGGCGCGACCAGATCAGGTGCAGGCGTTGCTCATCCACTCGAACCAGTGTCAGGCGCATAAGGGGGGCACACGCCAGGTCGAAGCCTTCGGCGGCCTCCTCGGCTGCCAGCGCCTGCAAGGCGTCGCTGGTCACCTCACGCCCACGCCAGTCGAGCACGCGCAGCGGCAGGCTGGCCTGACGCTGCACCACCTGCAAGGGCTCCGCCCACCGGGCCGATGACAGGAAGACCGTGCGCAGGATGTCGTGGCTGGCGATCACCTGGTTCCAGGCCGCGACGAAGCGGTCGATGTCCAGGCCGTGCACATCGACCGCAGTCTGGTTTATGTACAGCGCCGCGTCGCTCTCCTGCAGGGTATGGAACAGCATGCCCTGTTGCATCGGCGACAACGGGTAGATGTCGGCAATCTGAGCAGCAGGTACCGGCAGGTCGTCCAGTTGCGCCTGGTTCAGACGGGCCAAGGGGAAGTCCGATGGCGTGAGGCCTTGGGTGTCATCCTGGCTGCAATGGTTGATCAAGGCCTTGAGTTCTTCTGCATAGGCATCGGCCAGGTGCTGGATGGTCGAGGTATCGAAGACTTCACGGCTGAACGTCCAGCCCATTATCAGCTCGCCGCCGTACACTTGGCCATTGAGCGCCAGCAGGCCGCTTAATGGCGCGTCCTTATCCTGGTTCAGCCCGGCATTCTCGCTGGCCGGTTTGAACAGGCCGGCCTGCTGATCGAAGCTGCCATCGAACTGCCCCAGGTAGTTGAAGATGATCGACCCCTGGGCCAGCGCCGCCAACATCTGCCGAGCTTCACCAGCCCCCAGGTAACGCAGCACACCATAGCCAAGGCCCTTGTGGGGCACCGCTCGCAGTTGCTCCTTGATGGTCTTGATCGAGCTGGCCAGCTCGGGCTGAGGGCTGAGGTTGACCGGGTACATGCTGGTGAACCAACCCACTGTGCGGCTCAGGTCGATACCGTCGAAGAGGTCTTCGCGGCCATGGCCTTCCAGGCGTACCAGTACCTGCGGCTGCGCGGTCCAACGGCTGACCACACGGGCCAATGCCGTCAACAACAGGTCGTTGATCTGCGTGCGATAGGCTGCCGGTGCCTGCTGCAACAGCTTGCGGGTCCAGAGCGGGTCCAGGCGAGTGCTGACCGACGTTGCATGCTTCTGCCGGTTTTCGCCCTGAGGATGATCGCAAGGCAAAGCATCGCTGGCGCCGTGCAGTTGATCACACCAGTAGTGCAGTTCATGTTCCAGCGCCTGGCTGGTGGCATAGGCCTGCAGCCGTTCGGCCCATACCTTGAACGCGCTGGTCTTGGCCGGCAGCTTCAGCGGCTGCCCGAGGGCAAGCGCCTGGTAGGCCTGTTGCAGGTCTTCTAGCAGGATCCGCCATGACACGCCATCGACCACCAGATGATGAATGACCAGCAGCAGCCGCTGGCTGCCGTCTGCCAGCGTTGCCAGCACGGCGCGTAACAGTGGCCCCTGAGCCAGGTTCAGGCTGCGCTGGGCCTGATCAGCCAAGCGCTCCAGCGCCTCGGTATCAACGCATTCGCGTACCCACAGCAGCTCGGTCGATACCGGCGCGCCGATCGCGGCCTGCCAGCGCCCGGCACTCTGCCAGGCATTGAGCCGCAGCAGGTCGTGATGGGCGTGCAGGTTGCCCAGTGCCAGGCCCAACAGGTGCGCATCCAGTGCCTCACCAGGCTCGAGCAGCACCGACTGGTTCCAGTGGTCACGTACCGCAAGCGCTTGTTCGAAGAACCAGTGTTGCACCGGAACAAGTGGCAGGGGCCCGGTGACCACGCCCTGCTCCAGCGCTTGAGCTTCGCTGCGCCGGGCAACCGAGGCCAGCCCCTGCACGGTCTGATGCTGCAGCAGCTCCTTGGGGGTGAACTGGATATCTACCTGGCGTGCACGGCTGACCACCTGTAACGAAATGATCGAATCGCCGCCCAGTTCGAAGAAGTTGTCGGTCAGGCCAACCTTCTCCAGCTTCAGCACATCCGCCCAGATCGCCGCGATCTGCTGTTCCAGATCGCTCTGCGGCGCGATGTACTCGCCCTGCAACTGGCTGGCATCCGCCTGCGGCAGGGCCTTGCGGTCCAGCTTGCCGTTCGGCGTCACTGGCAGCTTGCCGAGCAGCAGCAAGTGCGCCGGTACCATGTAGTCCGGCAAACCGGCCTTGAGCGCTTCGCGCAGGCTGTCGCGCAATGCGCCTTCGTCTTGCGTGCTGTCGGCAGGCACCACATAGCCCACCAGCTGCTTGCCGCTTGGACCGTCCTGCGCCAGCACCACGGCCTCCTGCACAGTCGGCAGTTCCAGCAAGCGTGCCTCGATCTCGCCCAACTCGATGCGCAGGCCGCGGATCTTCACCTGGTGGTCGATACGCCCCGCGTAGTCGATCACCCCATCGGCGCGGTAGCGCGCCAGGTCACCGGTGCGGTACAGGCGGCCGCCGTTGTCGCTGAACGGGTCTGGTACGAAGCGTTCGGCAGTCAGCGCCGGGCGCTGGTGGTAACCACGGGCCAGGCCCACGCCACCTAGGTACAGCTCGCCGGCACTGCCGCGTACCGCCGGTTGCAGGCTGCCTTCGAGGATATGGGTCTTGAGGTTGTCGATCGGCTGACCGATCGGCACGCTGATGCGTTCGTCCGGCTGGCAGGTCCAGTGGGTCACGTCGATCGCCGCTTCGGTCGGGCCATACAGGTTGTACAGGCCCGCCGCCGGCAGGCGCTGCAGGGTCTGCCGGGCCAGTTCGGCCGGCAGCGCTTCACCGCTGCACACCACGCGCTTGAGGCTGACGCAGCTTTCGACCGCTTCGTGGGTCATGAACGCCTGCAGCATCGACGGCACGAAGTGCAGCGTGCTGATGCCGTAATGGTTGATGCATTCCACCAGCAGCTGCGGGTCGCGGTGCGCACCGGGCTGGGCCATGACCAGGCGCGCGCCAGTCATCAGCGGCCAGAAGAACTCCCACACCGACACGTCGAAGCTGAACGGGGTCTTCTGCAGCACGCTGTCGCTGGAGTCCAGGCCGTACGCCTTCTGCATCCACCACAGGCGGTTGACCAGCGCCTGATGGCTGTTGCCAGCACCTTTCGGGCGACCGGTGGAGCCGGAGGTGTAGATCACGTAGGCGAGGTTCAGCGGCGCCACGTCGACATTCGGGTTGGCCTCGCTGTAGCCGCCAAGGTTCTCGGTGTCCAGGTCCAGGCTGCGCAGGCCGGCCGGGATCGGCAGGGTTTTATGCAGGTGCGACTGGGTCAGCAGCAAGGCGATGCCGCTGTCCTCGAACATGTAGCTCAGACGGTCCTGTGGATATTCCGGGTCCAGCGGCACATAGGCGCCGCCGGCCTTCAGAATACCCAGCAGGCCGACGACCATCTCCAGGCTGCGCTCCATGGCGATGCCCACCAGCACGTCCGGGCCCACGCCCTGCTCGCGCAGCTTGTGCGCCAGCTGATTGCTACGGCGGTTGAGCTCGGCATAGTTCAGGGTCTGTTCGCCAAACACCAGCGCCGGGGCGTCCGGGGTGGCGAACACTTGGGCCTCGATCAGCTGGTGGATCCTGGTTTCGCCTGGGTAATCGGCTTGCGTGGCATTCCAGCCATGCACGATCTGCTGCCGATCCCCGTCATCCAGCAATGGCAGCTCAGCCACTCGCTGGCCGGGGTTGGCGACGATGCCATGTAGCAGGTTCAGCCAGTGCCGCGCCATCTGCTGTATGGTCGAGGCATCGAACAGGTCGGTTGCAAAGGTCAGCGTGGCGCTGATGCCCTGCTCATGTTCGAAGCTGTCCAGCGTGAGGTCGAACTGCGCCGCGTGCACGTTCCATTGCAGGCTCTCCACCTCCAGGCCGGGCAAGCTGCGGCGCTCGCCCTTGCCCCGGGTCTGGTGGTTGTACATCACCTGGAACAACGGGCTGTGGCTCAGGCTGCGTTCAGGCTGCAAGGCATCGACCAGCTGTTCGAATGGCAGGTCCTGATGCACCTGCGCGCCCAAAGCCCGTTGCCGGACCTGCGCCAACAACTCGGTGAAGGTCAGCTGCGTGTCGAACTCGGCACGCATCACCTGGGTATTGACGAAAAAGCCGATCAGCCGCTCGGTTTCTACACGGTTACGGTTGGCGATGGGCACGCCCACGCGCACATCGGCCTGCCCGGAGTAGCGGTGCAACAGTACCTGGAAACTCGCCAGCAGCAGCATGAAGGGTGTCGCCCCCTGTTGCTGCGCCAGCTGTTTGAGTGACAGGCTCAACGCTTCGCCCAGGTCAATGTCGATCCGCTCCCCCTGGTAGCTTTGCAACGCCGGGCGTGGCCTGTCGGTGGTCAGTTCCAGCACCGGGTGGTCGTCGCCCAGCTGCTCAATCCAGTACGCCAGCTGACGCTCACGCTCGCCGGCGTCCATCCAGGCACGCTGCCAGATCGCATAATCGGCGTACTGGATCGGCAGTTCGGCCAGCGCCACCTCCCGACCTTGGCTATAGCCCTCATAAAGCTGCACCCACTCATCGATGAGCAAGGGTATCGACCAGCCATCGGCGACGATATGGTGCAAGGTGAGCACCAGCACGTGCTCGTCCTGCGCCAGTTCCAGCAGTTTCACCCGCAGCAGCGGCCCATGGACCAGATCGAACGGCTGCTGGACCTCAAGCGCGACCTGCGCCTGCAAGACCTGCTCCTCCACGGCCCCCAAGGCCTGGCGGGCCAGCTGGAAAGGCTGGTCCGGGTGGATGACTTGCATCAGCTGGCCATCTTCCTCGGCAATGGTCGTGCGCAAGGCTTCATGACGCTGGATCAGCGTCGCGAAGCTGCGCTGCAGGGCTGCCAGGTCGAGCGGCCCCCTGAACCTGAGCGCGGTCGGAATGTTGTAGGCCGAGCCAGTGGGCTCCAGTTGCCAGAGAAACCACTGGCGTTGCTGGGCATAGGACAGCACAGGGCGCTCGACATCGTGCCTGGCCACCGGGATGGGCAGTTGCGCGAGCGTGACGCCCTTGGACGCCAGTTTTTCGAGAAACAGCTTCTGCTGCGCCAGGGGCAGACGGATAAAGCGATAAACCAGGTCTGCGTTTCTGTTGTCCGTGTGCATCTCAAACCGCCTCGAGCTCTGCCATGAAGTCCTGGAGCTCATCCAGGTCTCCGTCGTTTCGGGTACCGAAACTGCCGACCTCTTGTGCAAAGGCCTGCAGGTTCTCTGTCTGGAACAACAACGCGAGTGGCAGGTTCGTACCCAGTTCGATCTGCAGTCGTGCTATCGCCTGGGTTGCCAGCAAGGAGTGGCCCCCCAGCTCGAAGAAGTTGTCGGTAAGAGATACGTTTTCCAGGCCAAGAACTTCAGCCCATACCGCGGCGATCCGCCGCTCCAGCTCCGTTTCCGGCGCCACATGGGTCGCCCGGCGCAGGTTGCCGTCAGGCTGTGGCAGGGCCTTGCGGTCCAGCTTGCCGTTCGGTGTCAGTGGCAGGCGCTCCAACAGCAACAGGTGCGCGGGCACCATGTAGTCCGGCAGGCTGGCCTTCAGCCTGACGCGCAGGGTGTCAAGCAACGCCGCCCGAGCTTCCTCGCCGGCAACCGACTCTGCATCGGCTGGCACCACATAGCCCACCAGTTGCTTGCCGCCAGGCGCATCCAGCGCCAGTACCACGGCTTCGCGGACTGCGTCCTGTTGTTGCAGGCGCGCCTCGATCTCGCCGAGTTCGATACGGAAGCCGCGAATCTTCACCTGATGGTCGATACGCCCGGCATATTCGATGACCCCGTCGGCGTCATAGCGCGCCAGGTCGCCGGTGCGATACAGGCGGCCACCCTGCCCACCAAACGGGTCGGGGATGAAGCGTTCGGCGGTAAGCCCAGGGCGCGCCAGGTAACCACGCGCCAGGCCCGCACCCGCCATGTACAGCTCCCCCACCACCCCTACCGGCAGCGGCGTTCCGGCCTCGCTCAACAGGTACACGGCACTGTTGGAAAGCGGCCGGCCGATATTGGCCTGGCCGCCTTGAGTGCGCAGGGTGAAGGTCGAGTAGGTGGTGTCCTCCGAAGGCCCGTACAGGTCGTACACCTTGAGCACGTGGCCAGTGCCGTACAACGCGTCGACCAGCCCCTGCTTGAGGGCCTCCCCCGCCAGGTTGACGATGCGGACACTGGACGGCAACTTGCCGGTTTCATGCAGCACCTTGATGGCCGACGGCACCGTGTTGACCAGGCGTACCTGGTTTTTGGCCGGCAGGTGCGGCAGCTCCAGGGCATTGGCCGCCAGTACCGCATAGCCACCCGACCCCAGGGTCACGAACAACTCCCAGACCGACAGGTCGAAACAGATCGATGTGGACGCCAACACGCCGCACAGGTCCTGCTGGCTGTATACCGACTGCGCCCAGCCGATCATTGCCACGGCATTGCGATGCTCGATCTGGACGCCCTTGGGTTTGCCGGTGGAGCCTGAGGTGTAGATGCAGTACGCCAGGTTGTCCGGCGTGCTCACGCACACCGGGTCGGCCGCTTCGTAGCCGTCGAGCAGCAATTGGTCCACCAGCAGCGTGCGCGCCTGGAAGCTGGCCGGCACACGCTCCAGCAGATGCGACTGCGACAGCAGCAGGATCGACTGGCTGTCTTCGAGCATGTACACCAGGCGGTCCTGCGGGTAGCCAGGGTCGAGCGGCACGTAGGCGCCGCCCGCCTTGAGAATGGCCATCAGCGCGACCACCATGTCCAGGCCACGCTCCATGGCGACACCTACCAGCACTTCCGGGCCCACGCCAGCCTCGCGCAGTTTGTGGGCCAGCTGGTTGGCCCGTACATTGAGCGCGGCATACGTGAGCGTCTGCTCGCCGTGGATAAGTGCAACTGCGCCTGGCGCAGCAACCACCTGCGCCTCGAACAGCTGATGGATACAGCGGTCGGTCGGGTAACTGGCCGCCGTGCGGTTCCAGTCCTGCACGATACGCTGATGCTGTGCGGCATCGAGCAGCGGCAGGTCGCCGAGTGCAGTACACGGGTCACTCACCAGCGCGTCAAGCAGCGTACCGAAGTGATGGGCCAGTTGCTCGATCGCCTCGCTGCTCCAGTGCGCACGATCATGCCGGTACTGGATAGCCAGGCTGTCGCCAAGGCTCACCAGCACGGTCAGCGGATAGTTGGTCTGCTCGCGCACCTGCACTGGGCCAAACTGCAAGCCACTCGCTGCGCCCTGCCGAAGGGCCTCGGACACCGGGTAACTTTCGAATACCACCAGGCTGTCGAACAGGGCTTCACCGCCAAGGCCGGCCCAGCGCTGCACGTCGTACAGCGGCGTATGTTCGTATTCACGCATGGCCAGGTTGCTGGCTTGCACCTGCCCGATCCATTGCGCGACGCTCTGCTCGCCTTGCGGTGTACCAACCACCGGCAGGGTGTTGATGAACAAGCCGATCTGCGCCTCCACGCCCGCCAGCTCCGCTGGCCGGCCGGCGACCGTGGCACCGAAGCAGACCGACGACTGCCCGGTATAGCGCTGCAGCAGCAACAGCCAGGTAGCCTGTACCAAGGTGTTGACGGTGACACGCTGGGCACGGGCAAAGGCTTCAACCCGCTCGGTACGCCCGGCATCGAATGCCTGGTGATGAATGTGATGGCCCTGGCCATCAGGCACACCATTGCGCACGGCCTGGGCCAGGCGCGTCGGCTCGTTGAAGCTGGCCATCTGGCCTTGCCAGAACCGCTCTGCCGCCGCCCCATCCTGGCGCTGCAACCAGGCGATGTAGTCACGGTAGCTGCCCGCCGCTGCCACCACAGGTTTACCCGCATGACGCTGCAACACCTCACCCAGCAACTGCGAGGTGCTCCAGCCATCCATCAGGATGTGATGGCAGGTGAAGATCAGGTGGTGACGTGCCTGCGCCGTACGCACCAGCACCAGGCGCAACAAGGGTGCCTCGACAAGGTCGAAGCCACGCTGCCGCTCGGCATCCGCCAGGCTGTCCAGCGCCCGTGCCAGCTCATCCTCGGCACGCCAGTCATATTCGCTGAACGGCAGTGTCACCTGCTTGTGCACGACCTGTACCGCCTGGCCCAAGTCCCCCTGCCAGACGAAGCTGCTGCGCAGGATGTCGTGGGCCTGCAAGGCAGCCCCCCAGGCCTGCCTGAAGGCATTTACATCCAGGCCATCCACATCCACGCGCATCTGGTTGATGTAGTTGCCGTTGCCTTGCTCGTAGATGCTGTGGAACAGCATGCCCTGCTGCATCGGCGACAGCGGGTAGACATCGGCAATCTCCGCCACGTCAACCGGAAGCTGGTCGAGCTGCACCTGTGTCAGGTCGGCCAACGGGAAGTCGGACGGGGTCAGGCCGCGATGTCCACCCTCACAGCAATGCTCGATGATTTCAGCCAAGGCCTGCTGGTAAGCCTGGGCCAGCTGCTCGATGGTTTCGCGGCGATGAATGTCCTGGCTGAAGGTCCACTCCAGGCGTAGCTCGCCGCCATAAACCTGACCGTTGATGGTCAGCAGGCTGGCCAACGGTGCTTCGGCATCCTGCCTGGCGCCATCGTTCTCCTTGGCGGGGGTGAACAGACCTGCTTCACCATCGAAGCTGCCGTCGAACTGCCCGAGGTAGTTGAAGACGATCTGGCCTTCAGGCAATGCTGCAAGGGCCTCGCGGCTCGCGGCATCGCCGAGGTAGCGCAGCACGCCATAGCCCAGGCCTTTGTCAGGCACGGCGCGCAGCTGTTCCTTGATGGTCTTGATCGAACTTGCCAGGTCTGCCTGCGGGCTCAGCTTTACCGGGTACAGGCTGGTGAACCAGCCCACCGTACGCGTCAGGTCGATACCCGCGAACAGGTCTTCACGGCCATGCCCTTCCAGGCGCACCAGCACTTCGGGTTGACCGCTCCAGCGGCCAACTGCTTGCGCCAGGGCCGTCAGCAGCAGGTCGTTGATCTGCGTGCGATAAGCCACCGAGCAATCCTGCAACAGCCGTCGGGTGCTTGCCACGTCGAGGCGCGTGCTGACCGAAGCAGCATGCTTCAGTTGCCGGCTGCCTTGCGGGTTGTCGCAGGGCAGCATTTCGCTGGCCCCTTGCAACTGCCCCTGCCAGTAGCCCAGTTCCTGTTGCAATGCGGGCGCAGCGGCATAGGTTTGCAAACGCTCGGCCCAGGCTTTGTACGAAGTGGTCTTGGCCGGAAGCTGCAGTGGTTGCCCGGCAGCCAGGGTCTGGTAGGCCTGCTGCAGGTCTTCCAGCAGCACACGCCAAGACACACCGTCTACCGCCAGGTGATGGATGACCAAAAGCAGCCGCTGGCTACCGTCAGGCAGCGCAGCGAGCATGGCACGCATCAACGGCCCATGCTCGAGGTCAAGGCTGCGCTGGGCTTCAGTGGCGGCTTGCTGCAACTGCTCGACGCTGGCGAAATCGCGATGCCACAGCAACTGGGAGTATCCCGCATCGGCAAATTCAGCCTGCCAGCCCACCCCATGGCCGAACACGCGCAAACGCAGGGCATCGTGATGTTCGAGCAATGCCTGCAATGCCGCATCGAGCGTCGCCGGGTCCAGCGTTTCACCTGGCGTGAGCAGCACCGACTGGTTCCAGTGATGGCGCACGGCAATGGGCTGCTCGAAGAACCAGTGCTGAATGGGCGTGAGCGGCGTCACGCCCGTTACCGCGCCCTGATCGATCGATACACTGTCGCCGTGGTTGGCGAGCCGGGCCAATGCCTGCACCGTCTGGGCCTCGAACAGGTCCTTGGGCGTGAACTGGATATTCACCTGGCGTGCGCGGCTGACCACCTGCAGCGAAATGATCGAATCGCCGCCCAGTTCGAAGAAGTTGTCGGTCAGGCCGACCTTCTCCAGCTTCAGCACATCCGCCCAGATCGCCGCGATCTGCTGTTCCAGATCGCTCTGCGGCGCGATGTACTCGCCCTGCAACTGGCTGGCATCCGCCTGCGGCAGGGCCTTGCGGTCCAGCTTGCCGTTCGGCGTCACTGGCAGCTTGCCGAGCAGCAGCAAGTGCGCCGGTACCATGTAGTCCGGCAAACCGGCCTTGAGCGCTTCGCGCAGGCTGTCGCGCAATGCGCCTTCGTCTTGCGTGCTGTCGGCAGGCACCACATAGCCCACCAGTTGCTTGCCGCTTGGACCGTCCTGCGCCAGCACCACGGCCTCCTGCACAGTCGGCAGTTCCAGCAAGCGTGCCTCGATCTCGCCCAACTCGATGCGCAGGCCGCGGATCTTCACCTGGTGGTCGATACGCCCCGCGTAGTCGATCACCCCATCGGCGCGGTAGCGCGCCAGGTCACCGGTGCGGTACAGGCGGCCGCCGTTGTCGCTGAACGGGTCTGGTACGAAGCGTTCGGCAGTCAGCGCCGGGCGCTGGTGGTAACCACGGGCCAGGCCCACGCCACCTAGGTACAGCTCGCCGGCACTGCCGCGTACCGCCGGTTGCAGGCTGCCTTCGAGGATATGGGTCTTGAGGTTGTCGATCGGCTGACCGATCGGCACGCTGATGCGTTCGTCCGGCTGGCAGGTCCAGTGGGTCACGTCGATCGCCGCTTCGGTCGGGCCATACAGGTTGTACAGGCCCGCCGCCGGCAGGCGCTGCAGGGTCTGCCGGGCCAGTTCGGCCGGCAGCGCTTCACCGCTGCACACCACGCGCTTGAGGCTGACGCAGCTTTCGACCGCTTCGTGGGTCATGAACGCCTGCAGCATCGACGGCACGAAGTGCAGCGTGCTGATGCCGTAATGGTTGATGCATTCCACCAGCAGCTGCGGGTCGCGGTGCGCACCGGGCTGGGCCATGACCAGGCGCGCGCCAGTCATCAGCGGCCAGAAGAACTCCCACACCGACACGTCGAAGCTGAACGGGGTCTTCTGCAGCACGCTGTCGCTGGCGTCCAGGCCGTAGGCCTTCTGCATCCACCACAGGCGGTTGACCAGCGCCTGATGGCTATTGCCAGCGCCTTTCGGGCGACCGGTGGAGCCGGAGGTGTAGATCACGTAGGCGAGGTTCAGCGGCGCCACGTCGACATTCGGGTTGGCCTCGCTGTAGCCGCCAAGGTTCTCGGTGTCCAGGTCCAGGCTGCGCAGGCCGGCCGGGATCGGCAGGGTTTTATGCAGGTGCGACTGGGTCAGCAGCAAGGCGATGCCGCTGTCCTCGAACATGTAGCTCAGACGGTCCTGTGGATATTCCGGGTCCAGCGGCACATAGGCGCCACCGGCCTTCACGATACCCAGCAGGCCGATGACCATCTCCAGGCTGCGCTCCATGGCGATGCCCACCAGCACATCCGGGCCCACGCCCTGCTCGCGCAGCTTGTGCGCCAGCTGGTTGCTACGGCGGTTGAGCTCGGCATAGCTCAGGGTCTGTTCGCCAAACACCAGCGCCGGGGCGTTCGGGGTGGCGAATACCTGGGCTTCGATAAGCTGGTGGATGCTGCACTCGTTCGGGTACGTCGCATGGGTCTCGTTCCAGCTTTCGACCATCTGTTGCTGTTCTGCCAGCCCCAGCATTGGCAGCTCGCCAATCATCGCGTCAGCATTCTCCACCAGCGCCTGCAGCAGGTTGGCAAAGTAGCCAGCCAGCCGGGTGATGGTCTCTTCGCTCCACAGCGCACGGTCGTGGCTGTATTGCATCGACAGCGTCGTGCCCAGCTCCACCACCAGCGTCAGCGGGTAGTTGGTCTGTTCCTGCACGGCCACGTCGCCAAAGCGCAGGCCACCGGGCGCGCCCTGTTGCAGCGCCTCGGCCACCGGGTAGTTCTCGAACACCAGGATGCTGTCGAACAAGGCGTCACCGCCCTGCCCCGCCCAGCGCTGCACATCGTACAGCGGGGTGTGCTCGAACTCGCGCACGGCCAGGTTGCCGGCCTGCACCTGGCCGATCCACTCGGCCACGGTCTGCTCGGCACGCGGGGCGCCGATCACCGGCAAGGTGTTGATGAACAGGCCGATCTGTTCCTCTACCCCCGGCAGGTCTGCCGGGCGGCCGGCGACAGTGGCGCCGAAGCACACGCTGGCCTGGCCGGTGCAGCGCTGCAACAGCAGCAGCCAGGCCGACTGCACCAGAGTGTTGACCGTGACCCGGTTGGCCCGGGCGAAGGCTTCGATGCGTGCGGTGTGCTCGCGGTCGAAGGCCAGGCGGTGATCGCCGTGGCCGCTACCGCTCGAGCCCGCACCGCCGGCGATGGCCTGGGCCAGACGGGTCGGCTCGTCCAGGGCCGCAAGCTGGGCTTTCCAGAAGGCTTCGGCAACGGCCGCGTCCTGGCCCTGCAGCCAGGCGATGTAGTCGCGGTAGTGGGTGGCCTGCGCTTGCGGTGCCAGGCCGGCATAGCGCTGCAGCACTTCGCCCAGCAGGCGCGAGGTGCTCCAGCCGTCCATCAGGATGTGGTGGTTGGTGTAGATCAGGTGATGGCGAGCATCGCCAGTGCGTACCAGTACCAGGCGCAGCAGCGGCGCGGCAGTCAGGTCGAAACCACGCTGGCGCTCACCCTCGGCAAGGGCCTGCAGTGCCTGCTCCAGCGCCGGCTGGCCACGCCAGTCGTGCTCGCTGCACGGCAGTTCGACGGCCTTGCGTACCAGCTGCACGGCCTGCTCCAGTTCGCCTTGCAGGATGAAACCGCTGCGCAGGATGTCGTGGGCATCGAGCGTGGCCTGCCAGGCCTGCTGGAAACGTTGTACATCCAGCCCATCCACATCCACGCGCAGCTGGTTGATGTAATTGCCTGCCTGCTGGTCGTAAAGGGTGTGGAACAACATCCCTTGCTGCATGGGTGACAGCGGGTACACATCGGCGATCTGGCCGGGCTCCAGCGGCAGGCTGTCCAGTTGCGCCTGGGTCAGCGCGGCCAGCGGGAAGTCCGACGGCGTCACGCCCTGGTGCCGGGCATCGCAGCAGTGCTCGACCAGCTCTGCCAAGGCCTGCTCGTAGGCCTGGGCCAGCTTTTCAATGGTGGCCGGATGATGAACGTCGGCGCTGTAGGTCCACTCCAGGAACAGCTCGCCGCCGTACACCTGGCCGGTGATGCTCAGCCAGTTGCCCAGCTGTGCGCCGGCACATTGGGTACGGCCTGCGCTTTCCCCGCTCGGGGTGAACAGGGCGCCAGCCTCGGCATCGAAGCTGGCATCGAACTGGCCCAGGTAGTTGAAAGTGACACGGGCCTGGGCAGCACGCTCAAGCTGGTCACGCACCTGGGCATCGCCGAGGTAGCGCAGCAGGCCGTAGCCGAGGCCTTTGTCCGGCACCGAGCGCAGTTGCTCCTTGATCGCCTTGATCGACTGGCCAAGGTCTTGGCCGGGGGTGAGGCGCACCGGGAACAGGCTGGTGAACCAGCCCACGGTGCGGCTGAGGTCAAGGTCGTCGAACAGGTCTTCGCGGCCATGGCCCTCCAACTGGACCAGCAGGTTGTCCTGCGCACTCCATTGGCACAGGGTGCGCGCCAGCGCGGTCAGCAACAGGTCGTTGATCTGCGTGCGGTAGGCCGCAGGGGCCTGTTTCAGCAGCTTGGCAGTGCGCTCGGCATCCAGCCGTGTGGCGGCAGTACGGGCATGGGTGTTGGCCAGGCTGCCCTGCGGGTTGTCCCGCGGCAGTTCGCCGGAGTCGCCGGCCAGCGCCTGCAGCCAGTAATCGCGCTGTACCTGCAGCGCCGGGCTGCCGGCATGGCTGACCAGGCGCTCGGCCCAGGTTTTTACCGAGGTGGTCTTGGCGGGCAGGCTCACGGCCTGGCCGTTCAGCAATTGCCGGTAGGCCGCTTGCAGGTCTTCCAGCAATACCCGCCACGACACGCCATCGACCACCAGGTGATGGACCACCAGCAGCAGGCGCTGCTGGCCATCGGCGAATTCGAACAGTTCGGCACGCAGCAGCGGCCCGTGCTCCAGGTTCAGGCTTGCCTGCACCTGGTTGCCGGCGGCATCCAGTTCATTCAGGGCGGCCAGGCTGCGCTGGTGCAGCAGTGGTGCATTGTCCAGCGGCTGGAAGCGTGCCTGCCACTGGCTTTCGCCACGGCTGAAGCGCAGGCGCAGGGCATCGTGCTGCTCGACCACGGCGCGCAGGGCTGCCTCCAGATGCTGCACCTGCACCGGGCTGGCCGGCTTGAGCAGTACCGATTGGTTCCAATGCGCCGGCTGAGCGATCTCCATCTCGAAGAACCGTGCCTGCGCTGGCAACAACCCTGCCTCCCCGCTGATAGCGGTGTCCACAGCGGCTACCGCTGGCTTCGTTTCGATGGCGCTTGGCCACTTGGGCCAGCTGGGCGATGGTCTGTTGTTCGAACAGCTGCTTGGGGGTGATCCTTATGCCCTGGCGTTTGGCCCGGGCAATAATCTGCAGGCTGAGGATCGAGTCGCCGCCCAGTTCGAAGAAGTTGTCGCTGCTGCCGACCTGCTCCAGCTTGAGCACATCGGCCCACACCGCAGCCAGTTTTTCCTCGATTTCACCTTGTGGCGCCACATAGCCACGGCTGACAGCGCCCGGCAACGGCAATGCACGCTTGTCGAGTTTGCCGTTGGCGGTCAATGGCAGGTGCTCCAGCAACAGTATCTGCGCCGGCAGCATGTAGTCCGGCAGGCGAGCCTGCAATTGCGCCTGCAGCTGCTGCACGGTGACGTCGCCGTCGGCTACCACATAAGCCACCAGTTGCAGGCGCTCGGCATCGCCTTCCAGCGGCAAGGCCAACACCACGGCCTCGCCGACACCGGCCAGGCCAGCCAGCACCCGGCCGACTTCACCAGGTTCTACCCGGTAGCCACGAATCTTCACCTGGTCGTCGGCACGGCCGATGAACTCGACCAAGCCATCGGCCGTCAGCCGCGCGCGGTCGCCGGTGCGGTACAAGCGGGCACCGCCCTCGGTCGGCACGAAGCGCTCGGCGGTCAAAGCCGGCTGGCCCAGGTAGCCTTGGGCGACGCCTTGCCCGCCCAGGTAAAGTTCACCGGGCACCTGCGCCGCCAACGGATTGAGGTAGCCATCCAGCACCTGGGCGCAGGCGTTGCCCAGCGGGCGCCCGACCGGCACCGTGCGGCAGCCTGGCAGCGGTTGCCCCGGCTCGAAGGTGAGCACGCCGACCGTGGTTTCGGTCGGGCCGTAGTGGTTGATGACCCGGCAGGCCGGGCGCAGTTCGCGGATTTTTTCCAACAGGCCCCAGCTGCAGGCCTCACCCCCCAGGATCAGCGCCTCGGCGGGCAGCACATCGGCGGCGCGGGCCGCTTGCAGCAAGCCCTGCAGGTGGCTCGGCACCAGCTTGAGCACGCCGACCTGATGCTGCGCCATGTAGCTGGCGAAACCATCCGGGTCGAACGCCAGTTCGTGTGGCAGCAGGTGCAGCAGGCGGCCAGAGGCCAGGGCACCGAACAGCACGGTGTGGCCCAGGTCGGCTGCGGTGGTGGAGACCATTGCCATGCTCGCTGCGGCCGGCAATTGCAGACGCTCCAGCACCGCCTGGGTGTAGCTGGCCAGCGCCCCGTGGCTGATCACCACGCCTTTCGGCTGACCGGTCGAGCCCGAGGTGTAGATCAGATAGGCCGGTTGTTCGGCGGTGATGGCCACCTCGACCGGGCTGTCGCTGCAGGTTGCCCAGGCGGTGTGATCGCAGGCAATCAGCTGCACGTTATCGAGGCTTGCGAAGCGCTGGTCGCCCGGCTCATGCAGCAGTACGGCGGCGCCACTGTCGGCAATCAGTTGTTGCAGGCGCTCCTGTGGCTGCTGGGTGTCCAGCGGCAGGTAGGCAGCGCCGGTCTTGAGCACCGCGAGCAAGGCGCCGACCCACTCGATGGAACGCGGCAGGCACAGGGCAACGACGCTGCCGGCGCCCACGCCGCGCTGGCGCAGGTAGTTGGCCAGGCGGTTGGACGCGGCCTCCAGCCCGGCCTGGGTCATGAACCGGTCACCGGCACGCACACCGCCGCAGGCCTGGCCTTGCGCCATGGCCCGACGCCACAGGGCGAGGACGTTGCCGTGCGGGTAGACCTGTGTGTTCGCCGGCAGCAGCGTCGCCACTTGCGGGCTGTCTACGATAGCCTGCTGCGGATTGCGGACCAGCGCATCCAGCACCTGGCGCAGCGAAGCGGCCATGCGTTCGATGGTGGCTTGCTGGAACAGGTCGGTAGCGTAGGTGAAGTAGCCTTCGATGCCATCGGCCTTGTCGGAGAAGTCAAATGCCAGGTCGAAGCGGGCATCGCCGCCGTCACGGGCAAAGCCTTCCACCTCCAGCGCGCCAAGGCGCTTGCGCCCTGTATCGCTGGCGGCTACATGCTGGTTTATCTTGAACTGGAACAGCGGGTTATGGGCCAGGTTGCGCTCGGGCAGCAAGGCATCGACCAGGTGCTCGAACGGCAGTTCCTGGTGTGACTGGGCGCCGCCGATCACATCTTTTACCTGCTCCAGCAGCGCGGCGAAGGTGGCGCGCTCGTCCACCTGCACGCGCAGCACCTGGGTGTTGATGAAGAAGCCAATCAGGCCTTCCAGCTCCTTGCGGTTGCGCCCGGCGTTCGGGGCGCCGATGCGGATGTCGGCCTGGCCGCTGTAGCGCGACAGCACCACCGCCATGGCTGCCAGTACCAGCACGAACAAGGTGTGGCCCCCCTTGCGCGCCTGGCTGCGCAGGGCCTCGGCCTGCTCGGCGCCGATGTCCACGTGCACCACCGCGCCACGCTGGCTAGGCGTGGACGGGCGCTCGAAGTCCAGCGGCAGGCTCAACACCGGCTGCTCGTCGCCCAGCTGGGCCTGCCAATAGGCCAGCTGGCGCTGCGCTTCACCTGCCTCGAGCCAGGCGCGCTGCCAGATGGCGTAGTCGGCGTACTGGATCGGCAACGCCGGCAACTCGGCCTGCCGGCCCTCGGCCAGGGCGCTGTACAGCTGGATGAATTCCCGCACCAGCACATCGCTGGACCAGCCATCGGAGATGATGTGGTGCATGCTCAACGCCAGCACGTGGTGATCGGCGGCCACGCGCAGCAGGGTCACCCGCAGCAGCGGGCCAGTCAGCAGGTCGAAAGGCTGCTTGAGGGCGGCGTCCACGGCTACGCTCAGCGCGGCCTCATCGGCGGAACCGTCGAGCATCAGCAATTCCAGCGACAACGGGCAGTGCTCGAGGATTTCCTGGTAGAACTCGCCCTCCTCCGAGGCGAAGCGCGTGCGCAGCGATTCGTGGCGTTGCACCAGCGCATCCAGCGCCTGTTGCAGTAGCGCCTGGTCCAGGGCGCCCTTCAGGCGTACCGCCATCGGCACGTTGTAGGCCGGGCTGTCGGGCTCCAGCTGCCAGAGAAACAGCAGACGCTGCTGGGCGTACGACAGCGGAATACGCGCCAGGCCCTGGCGCGCGGGCACGATGGGCAGCAGGCGGAAGCTCTGCCCACTGGCCTGCATCTTTTCCAAGATCTGCTGGCGTTGTTCGACGGGGAGGCCAACGAAACGTTGGGCGATGCGTTGTGCGGCGGTGAGTTCCATGTCAGGCCTCTGTGAATGCATTCATCATTTGTTCGATATCGCTCAGGCCGTCGTCGGAGAGCGACAGGCCCTGCTCGTCCAGCGCCTGGGCGAACGCGCGCAGTTCGGGGTGGCTGAAGATCAGCCTCAGGGGGATGTCCAGCCCCAGCTCGACGTTGATCCGCGACACGGCCTGGGCCGCCAGCAGGGAGTGGCCGCCCAGTTCGAAGAAGTTGTCGTTCAGGCCGACCCGTGCAAGGTTCAGCAATTGCGCCCAGATGCTCGCCAGTTGCTGCTGCCGCTCGGTCTGCGGCGCCTGGTAGTCATGCTGTGTCAGGTTCGGGTCGGGCAGCGGCAGGGCCTTGCGGTCGAGTTTGCCGCTGGGGGTCAGCGGCATGCTCGGCAGGGTCACCAGGTAGGCCGGGATCATGTAGTCCGGCAGGCTGGCCTTGAGGTACTGCTTCAGGGCCTGGCGCAGATCGCCGCGGTAGCCTTCGGCCGGCACCGCGTAGGCGCACAGCTGCTTGCCACTGGGCAGGTCGATGGCCAGCACGGTGGCTTCCCGGACGTCCGGGTGCGCCCGCAGGTACTGCTCGATCTCGCCCAGTTCGATACGGAAGCCGCGCACCTTCACCTGGTGGTCGACCCGGCCGCGATAGGCCAGTTGGCCGTTCTCGTCGTAACAGCCGAGATCGCCGGTGCGGTACAGGCGACCACCGCCAACCGGGTCGAACGGGTCGGGGATGAAACGCTCGGCGGTGAGTGACGGCCGCTGGTGATAACCGCGCGCCAGGCACCCTGCCCCGCCGATGAACAGCTCGCCGGGCACGCCCACCGGTGTCGGCGCCAGGCCATCGTCCAGGGCATGCAGGGTGCGGCCCGGCAAGGCACGGCCGATCGGCACGCCACCCTGGCTGACCTGCTCCACGGTCATCTGCGAGCAGTCGTAGGTGGTGGCGACCACGGTGGCTTCGGTCGGGCCGTAGGTGTTCAGCAGGCGCACCGCTGGCGGGCCATCGGCCAGCCAGGCGCGCAGGGCATCTTCCGGCACCGCCTCCCCCCCCACGTGAATCTGTTTCAGCCGGCCATAGGCCTCGGGGGCTCGGCGCTCCAGCGCCAGCAGGCGCCAGTAGGCCGCCGGCAGGTCGGCCACGGTCACGCCGTGGCGGTTGATCTCATCCAGCAGGGTGGCGGTGTCCCACAGCCGCAGATCGCGCAGCACCACACAAGCGCCGTGGGCCAGCGGCGGGAAGAACTGCTCGACGAAGCCATCGAAGCTGAAGGTGGCGAACTGCAGCACACGGTCGTCCGGGCTCAAGCGCGAGTAGTCGCCGGCCACCTGGCAGAACAGCGACAGGGCATGGTGGTCGATGGCCACGCCCTTGGGCATGCCGGTGGAGCCGGAGGTGTAGATGACATAGGCGAGGTTGTGCGGTGCAGCCAGGTTGGCCAGCGGCTCGGCGGGCCAGGCATGCAGCCACTCGGTGCCCGGCTCCAGTACCACGCAGGGCAGTTGCCGGCCCAGGTGCAGGCGCTCACGCGAGAGCGCGTCGGCCAGCAGCAGGCCGATCTTGCTGTCCTCGACCATGTAGGCCAGACGCTCTTGCGGGTAGTCCGGGTCCAGCGGCACGTAAGCGCCACCTGCCTTGTGAATGGCGATCAGCGCCAGGGCCATGCCCAGGCCGCGCTCGACGGCCACGCCGACCAGGCAATCCGGCCCCACGCCCAGCGCCCGCAGGCGGTGGGCCAGCTGGTTGCTGCTGCGGTCCAGTTCGGCGTAGGTCATCTGCTGGTCGTCGAAGATCAGCGCCAGCGCATCCGGCCGCTCACGCGCCTGGCGCTCCAGCAACTGGTGCGCGCACAAGCCGCTGCCAGCCTGGGGTGCCGGGTTCCAGCCGTAAGTCAGCTGCTGGCGTTCGGCACTGCCAAGGAAATCCAGCTCGGCAATGCAGCGCCGTGGCTCGACGCAGATGGCTTCCAGCAGTGCTTGCCAATGCCCGGCCATGCGCTCGATACGTGCAGCATCGAACAGGTCGGTTGAATAGTTGAACGAGGCAGTTACTCCATCTGAGCGCTCCAGGGTATTGAGCGAGATGTCGTACTGCGCGCCCGGCTCCAGCAGGTCCACTTCCTTGACCTGCAGGCCGTGCAGGGCATCGCTGGACACCTGCTCGCCAAGGTCGCGCAGGTGGTTGTACAGCACCTGGAAGAACGGGTTCACGCCCTGGTCGCGCTCTGGGTACAGCGCTTCGGCTACCTCCAGGAACGGTACATCCTTGTTGGCCTGGGCCTGCAAGGTGGTTTCCTTGATCGCCGCCAGCAACTGCGGGAACGGCTGGCTGCCATCGACACTGATGCGGGCCACCACCACGTTGATGAAGAAGCCGATCAGCCCCTCCAGTTCCAGGCGATTGCGGTTGGTGACCGGCACGCCGATGTTGAGCGTGCCCTTGCGGCTGTAGCGCGACAGCACGATGGCATAGGCCGCCAGGAACACATGGAACAGCGTGGCGTTGGATGCCACCGCCAGTGCCCGCAGGCGCTCGGTGAGGGCCTGTGGCAGGCGCACATCGAAACGGCTGCCCTGGTAGCTTTTGACCTGCGGGCGAATGCGGTCGGCAGGCAGCTCCAGCACTTCGAAGTCGTCTTCCAGGCGCGCCTTCCAGTAGTCGATCTGCACCTGCATCTGCCCCTCGGCCAGCCACTTGCGCTGCCAGGCGGCGAAGTCGGCGTATTGCACCGGCAGCGGCTCGACGGTTTGCGCCTGGCCCGTGGCGGCGGCGTTGTAGGCGGCGGCGAACTCACGTACCAACAGGCTCATCGACCAGCCATCGGAAACGATATGGTGCAAGGTCAGCGACAGCAGGTGCTCCTGCCCATGCACCTTGAACAGCCGGGCGCGCAGCAGCGGGCCGTGCTCCAGGTCGAACGGGACGAAGGCTTCGGCTTCCAGTTTGCGCATCTGTGCGGCGTGGTCCTGGCCGCTGAGATCTTCGAAACCGATAGGGACCGTGGCGACCGGCAGGATGCGCTGCCAGGGCAGGCCGTCGGCCTCGACGAACACCGTGCGCAACGATTCATGGCGAGCCACCAGGGCATCCAGTGCAACCTGCACGGCGGCGCGGTCGAGGTGGCCTTGCATGCGTACGGCCATCGGCGTGTTGTAGGCCAGGCTTTCGGGGTTGAGCTTCCAGAACAGCCACTGGCGGTTCTGCGAGCGGGATACCGGCAAGGGTTGCTGGCGGTCGAGGATCTCGATGTCCAGGCCTGCGCGCTGTTCGCCTTCGGCCACTGCCTGGGCGAAGGCCTGCAGGTCAACGGTGTCGAACAGGGTGCGTAGCGGGATATCCACGCCCAGTTGCTTGCGTATCCGCGATACCGCCTGGGTGGCCAGCAGCGAATGGCCGCCAAGGGCAAAGAAGTTGTCGCCCAGGCCTACCTCCGGTACTTGCAGGACTTGCGCCCAGATCTGTGCCAATTGCGTTTGCAGCGGGGTCTGCGGCGCCTGATAGGCCGCCTGGGTGGCGACGGGTTCCGGCAGCGCCTTGACATCGACCTTGCCGTTGACCGTGACCGGCAGGTGCTCCAGCACCATCAGGTGGGTCGGCACCATGTGCTCGGGCAGCAGGCTTTTAAGGCTGGCGCGGGTCGATTCCTGCCAGGCTAGGCTGTCTGCCGGCATCTGGCTGGGCACCAGCCAGGCAGCCAGTTGCAGTTGCGGCGCCTGGCCATGCACACGGACCACGGCATTGGTGACGCCGCACAGGGCACGCAGCTGGTTTTCGATTTCGGCCAGTTCCACGCGATAGCCACGGATTTTCACCTGGCCATCCATACGCCCGGCGAACTGCAGGTCGCTGCCTTGGCGTACCCAGTCACCGCTGCGGTACAGGCGTTGGCCATGGCTGCCGCTCGGGTCGGGAACGAAGCGCTCGGCAGTGAGTGCCGGGCGGTTCAGGTAGCCACGGGCCAGGCCGGCGCCGCCGATGTACAGCTCCCCCTTGGCCTTGGCCGGCAGAGGTTGCAGGCAGTGGTCGAGCACCGCGACGCGGGTGTTGGCCAGGGGCTGGCCGAGGCAGGCCTGCCCGTCCAGCTCGGCGACCAGCACACCTACGGTGGTCTCGGTCGGGCCGTAATGGTTGAACACCTTGAGCGCCGGGGCCAGTTGGCGGATCTTGCCCAGCAGGCCTGGGCTGATGGCCTCGCCACCGAGCACCAGGCACTGGCCCGGCAGCGCCGCGCGGCCAGCCACCAGCATGGCCTCCAGGTGCGACGGCACGATCTTCAGCGCGTCCACCTGGTGCTCGGGCCAGGTAGGCGGCGAAGCCTTCGGCATCCAGCACCTGCTCGCGCAGCAGCAGGTGCAGCGTGTGGCCGCCGCACAGGGCGCCAAACAGCATGGTGTGGCCCAGGTCGGCCGCTGGGGTAGAGACCTGGGCCATGCTGCGGATGTGCTGCTGCGGCAGGCGTGCGGCGATGCCGTCGACGTAATTGGCCAGGGCGCCGTGGCTGATCGCCACGCCCTTGGGCTGGCCGGTGGTGCCGGAGGTGTAGACCACGTAGGCCAGGTTGGCCGCTGCCGGAGCGGCGCGTGTGACGCGCCCGTTACCGGATTGCGCCCAGTTGAGGTGCTGCACACTTGCCGGCAATTCGGCCTGCCAGTTGCCGGGGGCCAGCACCAGGCGCGTGCCGCTGTCGGCGAGCATGTAGGCCAGGCGTTCGGCTGGTTGCTCAGGCTCCAGCGGCAGGTAGGCGCCACCGGCCTTGAGCACGCCAAGGATGCTGGCGAGCATGCCGACGCTGCGGTCAGCCAGCACGCCGACCAGCGAGTCCGGCCCCACGCCGGCTTCGGCCAGCCGGCCGGCGATGGCCTCGGCGCGGGCATCGAGTTCGGCGAAGCTGGCCTGCTCGCCGGCAGCCATCACCGCGATACGCTCAGGGTGACGGCGGGCCGCAGCAGCAAAGCGCTCCTGCACCATGGGTACTTCGTCAGCCGGTGCTGCTACGCCAATGGCTGTGGCCAGGCCCGGCAATGCCAGCTCGCCTACGGCGCCAGCCGTTTCGGCGGCCAGCGCTTGCACCAGGGTCATCCACTGCTCACCGAGGGTTTCGACGGTAGCCGCATCGAATACATCGGTCGCATAGGTGAACGCTGCATGCAACTGCCCGCCGCGCTCGTGGGTGTCCAACGCCAGGTCGAAACGTGCGCTGCGCTTTTCCAGAACAATCGGCGCCAGGCTCAGGCCGGAGCGGGTCTCGATGGCCTGCACATCCGCCACCTGCGCCTGATGGTTGAACAGCACCCGGAACAGCGGGCTTTCACCGCTGCGCGGCAGGTCCAGGGCTTCGACCAGTTGCTCGAACGGCAGGTCCTGGTGGCTTTGCGCGCCTACGGCAGTTTCGCGCACGCGCTGTAGCAAACCGGCGATATCCAGCAGCGGGTCGATCTCGGTGTGCAGCACCTGGGTATTGATGAAGCAGCCGATCAGGCCCTGGCCTTCGGCACGGTTGCGGTTGGCGATGGGCACGCCAACGCGGATCGCGGCCTGGCCGCTGTAGCGCTGCAGCAGCAGCTTGAAGGCGGCCAGCAGGACCATGAACAGGGTGACGTTGTGCTTGCGGGCCACACCGCGCAGGCGTTCGGCGACATCGGCGGCGATGGGAAACTCGTGGCGCGCGCCGCGATAGCTGGGGCGGCCTTGGCGGGTGCGGTCCAGTGGCAACTCCAGCGGCGAATGGTCGTCGCCCAGGCGCGCCTGCCAGTAGGCCAACTGGCGCTCCTGCTCACCGGCCTCAAGCCAGCTGCGCTGCCACAGGGCGTAGTCACGGTACTGGATCGGCAGCGGCGCCAAGGTGGCCTCGGTGCCGGCCACGGCAGCGTCGTAGAGGTGCAGGAACTCGTCGATCAGCACGTTCATCGACCAGCCGTCGGCAACGATGTGGTGCAGGGTCAGCAGCAGCACGTGCTCCTGTGCTGCCAGTTGCAGCAGGCGCACGCGCAGCAGCGGGCCGCTGGCCAGGTCGAAGGGGGCCAGGGCTTCGGCTTCGGCGATGGTTTCGATGGCGGCCTGACGGGCGTCCTCGTCAAGATCGGCCAGAGCATCCTGGCGCAGCTGCAACGGAGCGGCGACGGCATCGACCTGCTGGCGCACGTCATCACCGTCGGCGACAAAGCGGGTGCGCAGGGTTTCGTGGCGGGCCACCAGGGCATCGAAGGCGTGCTTCAGGGCTGCCAGGTCCAGCGGGCCAGTCAGGCGCACGGCCATGGGCAGGTTGTACGCCGCACCTTGGGGGTCGAGCTGCCAGAGGAACCACATGCGCCGCTGGGCGTACGACAGCTGGTCACGCTCGGCCACCTCCACCCCGGGCGCGATCGGAAGCACGGAAAAATCCATGCCCTCGCCCTGCAGCGCCTTGAGGAACAGGCGGCGCTTGTCGGGGCTGAGTTCGATGAAGCGGCGGGCGAGCTTGAGCGTTTGGTCGGCATTCATGTCGAGCGGAGTCCTGGCAGTCGAGCGGTAACTGTCAGACGAAGGTGTGGGGGGCTGATTTAGTGGCGGGGCTGCAGGGCTCTGGCGGTGGCCTTGTCGGCCTCTTCGCGGGCTCGCCCGCTCCCACAGATACACCACAGCTATCGAGGCTTGTGCCGCACCTGTGGGAGCGGGCATGCCCGCGAAGAGGCCGGTATTGCCATGACAAACATGTAGTCCAAATCCCTATTGCTTGTAGGCCCCTTCCTAAACCCTTCCCGCCCCGGAAATACCCGCCCACAGCCTGCTAGGTTCCTGGCTTCCACCTTAAAAAAAGAGGCGAGCCATGAGCATGCGCATGAACATCTTCGGCCGATATCAAGGCCTGGACGGCGACGAAACCACCACAGGTGCCATCTGCATTGCCAGCCAGGCCAGGGGCCGCGTGCATGGCCACAACTGGCTGCTTCAAGGCGACCCGACCACACCCTGCCCGCTATGTGGACAAGCGGGCACAATCGTCGAGGGCGAAGCCCGCTGGCGGCAGGATGGTATACCCACGGCTCTGGACGGAGCACTGGTGCAATGTGGGTGCCCACAGGGCAGCAATCGCCTGGTAGCCAGTGGATATGCACCGCCATCGTCGCGCAGGGCACCTGCACCTGAGCCGGTTCGTGAGGCACCAGCACAGGCCCAGACGGGTAACCCGACAAGAAGTACCTACCAGCCTGAGGGGGTTCAGCCCTCGCCCACGCCACAAGGCATGGAACCCGGCTTCTACATCGTTCCGCGTTGCATGACGTATCAGGAAGTCCTGGCAGAACTGGGCGCGCCGCAGGCCAACCTGCCTCGGTCAATTCTGGAGCGGCTAAACCCGACCTATCAGCAGGGGTTCAAGGCGGGCGAGATCTTTGTCATTGGCGATGGCTTGAGGCGCCCGGTGTGCACTCGGGAAGAACTGTCTGCGATGAGTGCAGCAAAACAAGCTCGTGAAGCATTGGCGGAACTGACGCCCGAAGAGGCGGAATTCATGATGCGCCATCAAGCCGAGATTGCTGCGTTGCTCAGCGATTTGAGCCTGGCGATGGGGGTGAGCGAGGCGATGGTTGCCAAGTCGATGGATGAACTCAGCACCCTATTGCAAAAAATAGAGGATCTACATAAAGAGCAATTCATCAAGCACGGGCATCTCCGCCACCCTGAGTTCTTTGCGGAGCGTCAAAGACTGTTCAAGCAATTGAATGCGAACCTGAAAGCAACCACTCTGAACAAGCGACTCAATCTTGGAAGCTATGAAAACCTACGACGAGATTTGGGAATATCATCAAGAAGCCTAGTTCATCACTGGAGTAAAGCAGGGGCCCCGACGCATATCCCTGGTTACTCGACGCACCTAGACAAACTGGCCAAAATGGCTAAATACCTCAAGGCAGGAGGATATATAGGCATTACCATTGGCGGCACTGGCTCGGCATTAAAAATATCGGAAGTTTGCCAGTCAGGGAATGTCAAGAATTGTCAAAAGGTAAAAATTACTGAAGCGGGGAATTTTTCAGGCGGGCTAGCTGCGGGCTGGCTAGGCGGAAAGATAGCAGGTAAAGCCGCCACGAAAGTTTGTTGGAAAGCCGGAGCCGCCGGCTTGGCATGCGGAGTTGTGATTACCGGCGCAGGCGCACTAGCGGGAAGCATTGCAGGTATGGGCGGTGGCGAAGAGTTAGGTGAAGTAATCTTCGAGGTTTTTCAAGATGATTGATCATCTGGACATAAAATTAAGGCTATTTATAGTAGCCTCACCTTTCTGCCTCGGCCTGACCGCACTTGCAATGGACTTTCACATTGCAAGTTCTCAGCAGTATAAAGAAATGGTCAGAGCACTTCACCGAAGCCCATGTCTTTCATACGCCATAACCCTTTGGGGCGAGAAAAGCATACGCTCAAGAATGCTGGTGATTTTCATGGTAGCGGGCGCCATCACCTTCCCAACCTCCAGTACTCGCAGAGGCCTGCTTGACAAAGAAGATTATGAGCAACTCCCCAGACCATTAAAAACCAAAATCGTTATTGCATCATGGTTAAATACAATCGGGTTCACTTGGCTAGTTATAAATTACTTCATGATTTAGCCACAACAGAGCTTCGAGATCTTCGAAATGATTGAGCATCTTGACGTAAAATTAAGACTATTTCTTTTAGGCACCCCAATCTGCCTCGCCTTAATCGGGCTTGCATCTGACCTTCACATCGTGTGCTCTCGCCAATATAAAGAAATGACCTCAGCACTCCAACGGAGCGCATGTCTCCCATTTGCGACCAGCATGTGGGGAGAGAAAAAAATAGGTTCCAGGATTCTAGTTATTTCTGTAATCGCTGGCGCCATTGGTTCCCCCGCTTCAAGCATTCGCAGTGGACTATTGGATGAGCAAGACCATTTACAATTCCCCGAGAAGTTAAGAAGAAAAATTCTTATTGCATCCTCGCTAAACACCATTGGTATCGCTTGGATAGCCATCTATTACCTGATGAAACTGCTAGACTGAGAGACAAAACAGATGAGCTCAACTATTTCATATAACACCGAACCTCAAGCAAACCAGCGTATTCAAGAACCCCGACTTCACGTAGTCTCCGTATCAAAGCTGATCACCATGACCTGCTTGACCTGGGGCCTTTATATACCCTACTGGAGCTATTGCCACTGGCGACTTATCCGAGGACAAAGCGGGTTCAGTATAATCCCGTTGCTCTGCGGCGTGTTTGGCTCTTTCTTGATTTACCCCCTAATGAAAAGAGCAATCACCTATTGCAAAGAATTGGATCTGACCGTCGAAGGTACAGCGCTTGGCGTGACATTGAGATATTGGGTACCTTACCTGCTCTTCGTGAGCTGGCAATTCTGGGCACCCGACCAGCCGGATGAAAACCAATCGCTCTATAACATGTTCATGCTGCCTCTCGCGCTTCTGGTCACGTCTGTGACTTTAACCTTGGTAGCGCTGGTGCAAATTCAGCAAGCCGCCAACGCTTATGAAGGTGACCCAACAGGTCTGCGGAACGCACAAATTACTTGGGCAAACGGGCTATGGATAATTATCAGCTGGTCGCCCTCCGCCGCTCTACTTGCACTAATTTCTCATTATGCCAACCACTAAATGACGTAAAGGTCGGTTTGCCACTGATTGTATGGCACCGGCTGCGCCGGTGTTCGCGGGCACGCCCGCTCCCACAGGAGTTGTGCATGCCCTGAGGCATTCTGCATAACCTGAGGCATGCACAATCCCTGTGGGAGCGGCTTTAGCCGCGAAAGGGCCAGCCCAGCCAATAGAAGGATCAGCGCATCAAACCCAACTCGGCATCATCCAGCAGCGCCTTGGCCATGGCTGCAAAGTAATGCGAAGCCCAGAGCATCTGCTGATCGCCGTCCATCAAACCGGTCAGTGACAAGTCGCGTGCATAGCCCATCAGTTCCGAGGCTTGCTCGCGGGCGCTGCGGCAGGGGATGCCCTCGGCTATACGGAACAGTGGATGGGTTTGGCCTTCGCCTTGGTAGAAGTAGGTAACGCCGGGGGTGGTTTTGGTTTCGTCGGTCATGGGGTTTTCCTGAATGCTCGTTAAACCCTGAAATGCTTGCTGCAGGTTTCCACACCCGATCGCTGAACCGTCAGCGACGGGCAAAGCCTAGAGTGCGGGATTTGCAGGAACAATCAGACGCGTGTCGACAGAGGTTGTAGGGTATTTCGCTGGGGAGTGGAGTTGCCAGTGCTGAGGCGTAGGAAGAGTCTGGGATTGTTGTGGGTTGCAGGGGGCATGTCTGGGGAATGCATCAGGGCTGACAGGTGTTCGCCACAACCCTTTCAGTGCCTGTGAGATCGAGCGCCGCCCGCGCGGCGCTTCGCGGGACAAGCCCGCTCCCACATTTGTTGCAACGTGGCCATGCCTGTGGGAGCGGCGTTGTCAGCCTGGGTGCATGGCTTGAGACAGGTGATGCGGCAGCAATGCCAACTCAGAAATCGAGTCAACCTACCAAGGCTGGCAACCATGGCCTGACAGGTTCGGCACGTTGCAACAAATGTGGGAGCGGGCTTGTCCCGCGAAGCGCCGCGCGGGCGGCGCTCGATCTCATAGGCCCCACACCTCTCAAGCCAGGCACATGGCAGCCCTCACTCCCTAATCAGCGCAACACCTCGGAATGCCCCTGCGCCATCGCCACCACCACCTTGCGTTTGCCGGTAAACGGCGACCGGGCATGCGCTGCAAGCATGTTGTCCAGCATCAGCACATCGTTTTCCAGCCACGGAAAGCTGATGGTGCATTCATCCAGCACCCCGCGCACTTCATCAAGCAGCGAATCCTCGATGGTCGTACCGTCGCAGTAATACACGTTACGCGGCAGGTCCTCTTCCTCGACAATGTCCATCAACGACTCGCGCACCTCTGGCTGCAGGTTCGACACATGGAACAGGTGCGCCTGGTTGAACCACACGTCCTCCCCGGTCACCGGGTGGCGCGCCACCACCTGGCAGCGCTGGCGGGTGCGCAATTCGCCGTCATCCTTCCAGATGCACTCGATGGCATGGGCCCGGCAATAGGCCTCGACCTGGCCCGGGTCTTCAGTGTTGAACACCTGCGACCATTCCACATCCAGGCCGTTGCCGTAGTTGCGCACGTACATCAGCCCCTTCTCCACCAGCCGCTCACGAATGCGTGCCGGCATGCGTCGGTACACTTCGCGACTGTCGGCAATCGGCGTCTCGCCTCCGGTCTCGGCGGGAATCACGCTGTAGAACCAGATCTTCATCGGCCATTCCAGGGTATAGGCCTGCTCGTTGTGCAGGGCGGATGCTCTGGTGCGCCGGGTACTCGGTGGAGGTGTACACGCCTTTGGTCACGTTGCTGCGCGGGGTTGAGCCAAACTCGTAGTTGAGCAGCGGGTGGCCGAAGGACGCGGCGAACTGTCGGAACGCTTCGGCACCACCCACCTCGAACCCGCGAAACAGGATGCCGCCGGCCTGCAGCAGGTGCCGGTCGACCAGCGGCTGCAACTCGGCAAAGGCTTCCAGCAGGTCGATACCCGGCTCCGGCGCGCGCACCAGCAGCGGCAGATTGCCGCGTGCAGCATCCAGGGGTTCGATCGCAAAGCTCAGCAGTTCACTCATGTCCGGTCACCTCAGGCCTGGGCCGCATAGGCGGCGAAATCGGGATATGCGCCGTGTCAGCGCCTGCCTGAATGAACGAGCGGGCGATGGGGAAATTCACCCGGGCCGCACACACAGGTAAAGCCTGCGCGCGCCGGTTCGTCTGAACGATGTGCACCCTTCTAACGCCCAGGACCCGTAAATGACTCGCCAGCTTCTGCTCCTCGCCCTGCTCGCCGCGGCCCCTGCCGCCTGGTCGGCGCAGCCATGCGCCGTGGAAATCCATGGCACCGACCAGATGACCTTCGACAAGGCCGCCATCACGGTGCCCAAGGCCTGCGCCGTGTTCACCGTCACGCTCACTCACCCTGGCGACATGCCGAAGAACGTGATGGGCCACAACTGGGTGCTGAGTACCCAGGCCGACATGCAAGGCGTGCTCGACGACGGCCAGAAGGCCGGCGAAGCGCTGGATTACGTGAAGCCCGGCGACACCCGGGTCATCGCCCACACCCGCCTGATCGGCGGCGGTGAAACAGACAGCGTCACCCTCGACACCCGGTCGCTGAAGGCCGGTACCGCCTACAGCTTCTACTGCTCGTTCCCGTTCCACAGCACCTTGATGAAAGGCTCCCTGATCCTCGGCAGCTGACCCGCCCCCACCTCACCAGCGAGATCACGCTTCATGAAAACCTCCTCCCCCGGGGCCATCCGCGAATTGCTGGGCCTGTTGAAACCCTACCGCCCGGCGGTCATCGTCTCGGTGCTGCTGGGCATGCTCGGCGGCCTGGCCGTGACCGCCCTGCTGGCCACCGTCAACCAGGGCCTGCATGAGGCCGGCGGCATGAGCCAAGGCGTGATCCTGGCCTTCGCCGGCCTGTGCGTGCTGGCCCTGGTCAGCAGCGTGGCGGCCGACAGCGGCACCAACTACGTTGGGCAGAAAGTCATCGCCCGATTGCGCAAGGACCTCGGCGCCAAGGTGCTGTCAGCACCGATCGAGCAGATCGAGCGCTACCGCACCCACCGCCTGATCCCGGTGCTGACCCGCGACGTCGACACCATCAGCGACTTCGCCTTCGCCTTCGCCCCGCTGGCCATCTCGCTCACCACCGTGACCGGCTGCATGGCCTACCTGGCCTGGCTGTCGTGGCCCATCTTCCTCATCACCCTGGCAGCCATCGGCATCGGCAGTGGCATTCAGTACGTGGCCCGGCAGAAAGGCGTTGCCGGCTTCAATGCCGCCCGCGATGCCGAAGACAACCTGCAAAAGCACTACTCGGCCATTGCCGAGGGCGCCAAGGAGCTGCGCATCGACCGCCGCCGCCGCCACGCCATGCTGACCCGCAACATCCAGGGCACCGCCGATTTCATCGCCAACACCCATATCCGTGCCATCAACATCTTCGTCGCAGCCAAGAGCCTGGGGTCGATGTTGTTCTTCGTGGTCATCGGCCTGACCCTGGCCCTGCAGTCGCTATGGCCGAGCAACGACCCGGCGGTGATGAGCGGCTTCGTGCTGGTGCTGCTGTACATGAAAGGCCCGCTGGAAACCTTGATCGGCAACCTGCCCATCCTCGGCCGCGCCCAGGTGGCGTTCCGCCGCATCGCCGACCTGTCCGAGCGCTTTTCTTCGCCCGAGCCGCACCTGCTGCTGCAGCCGCCGGTCAAGCGCACCGCCCCGGCCAGCGCGCATCTGGAACTGCATAACGTCGAGTACGCCTACCCGCCGGTGGATGGCAACGAGCCGTTCCGCGTCGGGCCGGTGAATCTGAGCATCGAACCGGGCGAGATCCTGTTCATCGTCGGCGAAAACGGCTGCGGCAAGACCTCGCTGATCAAGCTGCTGCTGGGCCTGTACACCCCGCAACGCGGCGAAGTGCGCCTGAACGGCAAGGCCGTCGGGCCGGAGGGGCTGGATGACTATCGCCAGCTGTTCACCACGGTGTTCGCCGATTATTACCTGTTCGACGACCTGCCCGAGCACGAGCACAGCCTGCCCAGCGATGCAACGCGCTACCTGGAACGGCTGGAAATCGCCCACAAGGTAAGCGTGCGCGATGGCGCCTTCACCACCACCGACCTGTCGACCGGGCAGCGCAAGCGCCTGGCGCTGGTCAATGCCTGGCTGGACGGCCGGCCGGTGCTGGTGTTCGACGAATGGGCGGCGGACCAGGACCCGACCTTCCGCCGGGTGTTCTACACCGAACTGCTGCCGGACCTGAAGCGTTTGGGCAAGACCATCATCGTGATTTCGCATGATGACCGGTATTTCGATACGGCGGACAAGGTGGTGCACCTTAGCCGGGGGAAAGTGGTGGAGGCGTTGGAGCCGGCTTGATACGGCAAAGGGGGGCTGCGCGCCCCTCACCCACCACAATCTATAATCGCTCTATAGTTATTCTATAATTCCCTATAAACACCGCCCTGCCAGATCTCTAATGACTCTATAATCGCTCTATAATCAATCTATAATCGATCTATAATCGACTATAAATTGAAACGGAGGGGGTCGAAATGCCTGAAACTGTCTATCACCGTCCGGCGCTCGCGTCCCGACTGTCGAAATTGATCCTGCAAGTCGCCGTGGGCAGCGCAGCAAGCTCAGGTGTGTTTCTCGCTGCGCCAAGACGTACCGGTAAATCCACCTTTGCTCGCGAAGACCTGCGCCCTGCCCTCGAAACAGCCGGGGCCATCGTGCTGTATGCCGATCTGTGGAAAGACCTGACCAAGGATCCCGGGCAAGTCATCGTAGAAGCGGTGCGGGAAGCGGTCGGGCGTAGCGAAGGCTTCATCACCCGGCTGGCAAGGTCATCTGGTATGGATAAGGTCACTGTCGGCGGCCTGAACTTCAGCGTGGACAAGATCGGACTGGGGCAAGATGTCGACCTGACCACCGCCCTGGTGGCGCTTTCCGATGAATCCCGCAAGATCATCGTACTGATCATCGACGAAGCACAGCATGCAATCACGACCGAGCAAGGAACAGCAGCGCTGTTCGCCCTCAAGGCAGCCAGAGACGAGCTCAACAGCTCGAAGCACCATGGCCTGCGCATCGTCTGCACAGGTTCAAACCGGGACAAGCTGGCCATGCTGCGCAACAGCAAGGACCAGGCGTTCTTCGGCGCCTCTATGGTGCAGTTCCCAACGCTGGACAAGGACTTCATCGACTGGCTGTGCGCCAATATCGACCTGCCATGCGCACTCGACCCAGCAGAGGTGTTCCAGCTCTTCAAGGAAAGCGGCTACCGCCCAGAGCTGTTAGGTGCGGCAGCGGATGAAATCCGCTTCGACTTCGGTATCACGCCCGAGGCTATTCCGGCACGATTCAGAGAGCTTGTTCAGGCACAAGCCAATGACTTGAATGCAAACCTGAAAAAGGTGATCCACAGCCTCACGCCTATCCAGGCTGCGGTTCTACGTGTCATGTGCGTAAAGGGGAACGACTTCGCGCCGTTCGAGGCCCCGACCCTGGCACTGTACGCCAAAGCGATGGAACAGGCTGGTGTGGAGGCGAGCGAAGTGAAGGCCGAGGTACCGGGGGTGCAGCAAGCACTTATCGCCTTGCAGGACAAGAACCTGGTGTGGAAAGCATCGCGGGGGGTGTACGCGGTAGATGAGCAGGTGATAGTCGATATCGTGCGTGCGGACGGCTTGCTGGAAGGCCTTGCCTGAGTGGTTTCCTGAGAGGACGCCGGGGGCGCTTTGCGCCCCTGTCGCGACACAAGGCCGCTCCTACAGGAATACGCGATCACCTGTGGGAGCGGCCTTGTGTCGCGATGGGCTGCAAGGCAGCCCCAACAGGCAGAATCAGAACAACCAGCGATACAGCAGATACGCCACCACCACCGCCAGCACCGGCCGCAGCACGCGGTAGGCTTTGGGGTTGGCGCGCTTGAACTGCTTCACGTGGGTGCTGATCTTGTTGCTGAAGCGCTTGCTCCAGGCATAGGCCTGGTTGATCCCGCCAACGCGCTCGTCATCAGTGTTCTGCGGCGCGGTAGCACGCCCCAGGAACGCGCTGACCTTGCGGTTGATGCGGGTCATCAGCGGGCTGCTCAGCGGGCGCTCGATGTCGCAGAACAGGATCACCCGAGTAACGTCGGTCTCGTTCTTGACCCAGTGCACGTAGGTTTCATCGAACATCACGTCCTCGCCGTCACGCCAAGCGTACTGCTCACCATCGACGTAGATGCGGCAGGCGTCGGAGTTCGGGGTGGACAACCCCAGGTGGTAACGCAGGGAACCGGCGAACGGGTCGCGGTGCGGGTTCAGGTGGCTGCCGCCGGGCAGCAGGGCGAACATCGCCCCCTTGACGTTGGGGATGCTGCTGACCAGCTCGACGGTACGCGGGCACAGGGCTTCGGCCGACGGCAACGGTTTGTCGTACCACTTCAGGTAAAAGCGCTTCCAGCCTTTCTTGAAGAACGAACCGAAGCCGGCGTCGTTATCCTTCTCGGCGGCGCGGATGTAGCCCTCGTCGAACAGGCGCATGGCCTCTTCGCGGATTTCCTGCCAGTTGTCCTTCAGCACATCCAGCTCCGGGAAGCGCTGGCGGTCCAGGTAGGGCTTGGACGGTACGCCGGAGAACAGGTACATCAGGCTGTTGTAAGGGGCGAACAGCGCCGAATGGTTGACGAACTGGCGCAACACCGGCAGGCGAGCCTTGCCGCGCAGGTGCACGAACAGCACGCTGCCAAAATAACACCAGCAAGACACCCGCCTTGGCTGCAAAGGAAAAGGTCATGCTTTCACTCCTTGAGGAAGCAACAGGGCTGTGGCCCTGCGCTCCGATAAATCATCCTGCCATCATAAACTGATGCCGCCAGGGTAAAAACAGCCCGGGCGGCAACTCAATCATGAAGATTTTGCAATAAAGCAAGCCCACCGAACGTTGCGCCGGGTCAGCGGCAAGGCCGTTTACTGCTGGTTTTCCTGCTCGCTGAACATGTCGCTGAACAGCATGCTCGACAGGTAGCGCTCGCCGGAATCCGGCAAGATCACGACGATGGTCTTGCCCTGCATTTCCGGCTTTTCGGCCAGGCGCACGGCCGCCGCCATCGCCGCGCCACAGGAAATACCGCAGAGGATGCCCTCTTCCTGCATCAGGCGGATGGCCATGGCCTTGGACTCTTCGTCAGTCACCGTTTCCACCTGGTCGACCATCGACAGGTCGAGGTTCTTCGGCACGAAGCCGGCGCCGATGCCCTGGATCTTGTGCGGGCTGGGCTTGAGTTCCTCGCCGGCCAGGGTCTGGGTGATCAGCGGGGATGCCAGCGGCTCCACGGCCACCGAGGTGATCGCCTTGCCCTGGGTCTGCTTGATATAGCGCGACACGCCGGTGATGGTGCCGCCGGTGCCCACGCCCGCCACCAGCACGTCGACCGCGCCATCGGTGTCGTTCCAGATTTCCGGGCCGGTGGTCTTCTCGTGGATCGCCGGGTTGGCCGGGTTTTCGAACTGGCCGGGCAGGAAGTACCGGGCCGGGTCGGAGGCGACGATTTCGCTGGCCTTCTCGATGGCGCCCTTCATGCCCTTGGCCGGGTCGGTCAGCACCAGCTCGGCGCCCAGCGCCTTCAGCACCTTGCGCCGCTCCAGGCTCATCGAGGCAGGCATGGTCAGCATCAGCTTGTAGCCACGGGCGGCGGCGACGAAGGCCAGGCCGATGCCGGTGTTGCCCGAGGTGGGTTCGACGATGGTCATGCCCGGCTTGAGCTTGCCGCTGCTTTCGGCATCCCAGACCATGTTCGCGCCGATGCGGCATTTGACCGAGTAGCCCGGGTTACGCCCTTCGATCTTGGCCAGGATGGTCACGCCGCGCGGGGCAATGCGGTTGATCTGCACCAGCGGCGTGTTACCGATGGAGTGGGCGTTGTCTGCAAAGATACGGCTCATGGCAGGAGTCCTTGGCATGAAAGTAAGCAGGGAAAGACCTCAAGGGTAAGCCCGGGGCGAAGGCCCGTAAAGCCTGTTCGAACTCCCGCGGACGCGTTGCGGTCAACCGCATATCCTGCCTTGGAGACACGTTGATGAAAGCCCGTTATCGCTGGCCGTTGATCGGCCTGGCCAGCCTGATCGTGCTGTTGGTGGCACTGCACCTGGCCCTGCCCTATCTGGTGCGCAACTACCTCAACGACAAATTGGCCGACATGGGCGACTACCGTGGCCAGGTGGCCGATGTGGACCTGGCCTGGTGGCGCGGCGCGTACCAGATCAACGGGCTGAAGATCGTCAAGACCACCGGCAAGGTGCCAGTACCGTTTCTCGACGCGCCGCTGATAGACCTGTCGGTGAGCTGGCACGCCCTGTGGTACGACCGCGCAGTGGTTGCCGAAGTGGTCTTCGACCGACCGGAACTCAACTTCGTCGATGGCGGCAACAAACAGAACTCGCAGACCGGTCAGGGCACCGACTGGCGCCAGCAACTGGAAAAACTGCTGCCGATCACCCTGGACGAGGTTCGCATCGACAACGGCGTGCTCACTTTCCGCAACTTCAACTCCAGGCCACCGGTCAACCTCAAGGCCACCCAGCTCGATGCCAGTATCCGCAACCTCACCAACATTCGTGACGAAAAGGGCCGACGCGATGCCAGTTTCGATGGCACGGCGCTGATCGTAGGCGATGCCAAGGTGGAAAGCCGTGCCACGTTCGACCCGTTCAGCGATTTTGATGACTTCGAGTTCCGCCTGCGCGCCACGGGTATCGAGCTGCGCAAACTCAATGACTTCGCCAGCGCCTACGGCAAGTTCGACTTCAATGCCGGGCATGGCGATGTGGTGATAGAGGCCGAAGCGACCAAGGGCCGATTGAACGGGTACATCAAGCCGCTGTTGCGGGATGTGGATGTGTTCGACTGGCAGCAGGATGTGCAGGAAAAGGACAAGGGTTTCTTCCGCTCGGTCTGGGAAGCGCTGGTGGGCGCCACCGAGACGGTATTGAAGAACCAGCCTAAGAACCAGTTCGCGACCCGTGTCGAGCTCAGCGGTAGCGTGCACAAACAGGATATCAGCGCCTTCGAGGCGTTTCTGCAGATACTGCGCAACGGGTTCATCGAGGCGTTCAATGCGCGGTACGAGCGTGATGCGCCGGATTCCGACCAGGATTGAGTGACGGGGCATTCAGGGACTGAATACCCGGTCTGCGTTTCCAGTCGACGAACCCCGCGTTATAGTCGGTGACAAATCAAGAACAGGTGTTGGCCCTTTCGCGGGCACGCCCGCTCCCACAGGTACTCCACAGATCCGGAAGTTTGTGCAGTTCCTGTGGGAGCGGGCGTGCCCGCGAAGAGGCCCTGACAGGCATAAGGCAGAGGACAGACCCATGAAGTTCGAAGGCACCCGCGACTACGTCGCCACAGACGACCTGAAACTGGCAGTAAACGCGGCCATCACCCTCGAACGCCCCTTGCTGGTAAAGGGCGAACCCGGCACCGGCAAGACCATGCTTGCCGAGCAGCTGGCGGCCTCGTTCGGTGCGCGCCTGATTACCTGGCACATCAAGTCCACCACCAAGGCCCACCAGGGCCTCTACGAGTACGACGCGGTCAGCCGCCTGCGGGACTCGCAACTGGGCGTGGACAAAGTCCACGATGTGCGCAACTACCTGAAAAAGGGCAAGCTGTGGGAGGCCTTCGAGGCCGAGGAACGGGTCATCCTGCTGATCGACGAAATCGACAAGGCCGACATCGAGTTCCCCAACGACCTGCTGCAAGAGCTCGACAAGATGGAGTTCTACGTCTACGAAATCGACGAGACCATCAAGGCCAGACAGCGCCCGATCATCATCATCACCTCCAACAACGAAAAGGAGCTGCCGGACGCCTTCCTGCGCCGCTGCTTCTTCCACTACATCGCCTTCCCCGACCGCACCACCCTGCAACAGATCGTCGACGTGCACTACCCGAACATCAGCCAGTCGCTGGTCAGCGAGGCGCTGGACGTGTTCTTCGACGTGCGCAAGGTACCAGGCCTGAAGAAAAAGCCCTCCACCTCCGAACTGGTCGACTGGCTCAAGTTGCTGATGGCCGACAACATCGGTGAAGCGGTTCTGCGCGAACGCGACCCGACCAAGGCCATTCCGCCGCTGGCCGGTGCGCTGGTGAAGAACGAGCAGGACGTGCAGTTGCTCGAGCGCCTGGCCTTCATGAGCCGGCGCGGCAACCGCTGACAGGAGCCGGGCCATGCTGCTCAACCTGTTCAATGAAATGCGCGCGGCCAAGGTGCCGGTGTCGGTACGCGAACTGCTCGACCTACACCAGGCCCTGCAAAAGCGCGTGGTGTTCGCCGACATGGACGAGTTCTACTACCTCGCCCGCGCCATCCTGGTGAAGGACGAGCGCCACTTCGACAAGTTCGACCGCGCTTTTGCCGCCTACTTCAAGGGCCTGGAGAACCTCGACCGGCATATCGAGGCGCTGATACCCGAAGACTGGCTGCGCAAGGAATTCGAACGTTCGCTGACCGACGAGGAGCGCGCGCAGATCCAGTCGCTGGGTGGCCTGGACAAGCTGATCGAGGAGTTCAAGAAGCGCCTCGAAGAGCAGAAGGAGCGTCACGCCGGCGGCAACAAGTGGATCGGCACCGGCGGCACCAGCCCGTTCGGTTCGGGCGGCTTCAACCCCGAGGGCATCCGTGTGGGCGAGGCCGGCAAGCGCCAGGGCAAGGCGGTGAAGGTGTGGGACCAGCGCGAATACAAGAACCTGGACGACCAGGTGGAGCTGGGTACGCGCAACATCAAGCTGGCCTTGCGCCGACTACGCAAGTTCGCCCGTGAAGGCGCCGCCGAAGAGCTGGACATCGACGGCACCATCGACCACACCGCACGGGATGCCGGGCTGCTGAACATCCAGATGCGCCCCGAGCGGCGCAACACGGTGAAGCTGCTGTTGTTGTTCGACATCGGTGGCTCGATGGACGCCCACGTCAAGGTCTGCGAAGAACTGTTCTCGGCGTGCAAGACCGAGTTCAAGCACCTGGAGTATTACTACTTCCACAACTTCGTGTACGAATCGGTGTGGAAAAACAACCTGCGCCGCACCTCGGAGCGCTATTCCACCTTCGACCTGCTGCACAAGTACGGCGATGACTACAAGGTGGTGTTCGTCGGCGACGCGGCCATGGCGCCCTACGAGATTACCCAGCCAGGTGGCAGCGTGGAGCACTGGAACGAAGAAGCCGGGTACGTGTGGATGCAACGTTTCATGGAGAAGTTCAGGAAGATCATCTGGATCAACCCGTATCCGAAGCAGGCCTGGGACTACACCGCATCGACCCATCTGGTGCGGGACTTGATCGAAGACAAGATGTACCCGCTGACCTTGCAGGGGTTGGAGGAAGGGATGCGTTACCTGTCCAAGTGATGCTGGCTGTAAAGGCCTCTTCGCGGGCGCGCCCGCTCCCACAGGGTTTTGCACAAGCCCGAGGCCTGCGCCGAACCTGTGGGAGCGGGCATGCCCGCGAAAGGTCCAGCAGCCTTATCGCCAACGGTCCAGGTAAACCTGCTGCTCCCGCCAGGCCTCATCCTGCACCACCGCCCGGAACCGCACCACCGCCCCCGGCATGCACTGCGCCAGTTGCGCCAGCGCCAGCGGCGTCAACGCCCCCAGCCGCGGATAGCCGCCAATGGTCTGCCGGTCGTTGAGCAACACGATCGGCTGCCCATCAGGCGGCACCTGCACCGCCCCCAGCGGAATCCCCTCGGAAATCATCGGCGCGCCCTGGTAGGCCAACTGCGGCCCAAGCAGGCGGATGCCCATACGGTCGGCCCGACTGTCCAGCGTCCACTCGCGGTTGAACGCCTCGAACAGGCTGGTACCACTGAAATCACCGATCTGTGCCCCCATCACCAGGTCAAGCACAGGCTTTTGTGCGTACTGTGGCCGCAGCGCTTCCGGTACCTCACGCAGGGTCGCCGGCGTGCCTGAAAATGCCAGCGCCTGGCCTTTGCCAAGCGCAGAGCCCTGGCCATCGACACCGCCCAGTTCTTCGCGCACAACCGTGGCACAACTGCCCAGCACATCCTCACCCAGGAACCCGCCCGGTGCAGCCAGGTAGGTCCTCACGCCCTGCTTCGGCTGTTTCAGGGTCAACCGCTGCCCCTTGCTCAACGCAAAGCTGCGCCAGGGCGCCAACGGCTGATCATCGACCCGCGCATCCAGGTCGGCACCGGCCAGGGCCAGCACACAATCCTGCTCGGCAACTACACAGAAACCACCCAGCGCTACCTCGACCACCGGCGCCGCCAGCGGGTTGCCCAGCAGCCAGTTGGCCCAGTGCATCGCCACCCAGTCCAGCGCCCCGCCCTGGGTCACCCCCAAGTGGCGTACGCCGAAGCGCCCGGCATCCTGCAACTGGCACAGCGGCGTACTGGCCTCGATCTTCAATTGCTTCATCCTTGCGCCTCCACATCACCGCCCAACGCCACGAACTCGCTGCGCGAAACCGGCACGAAGCGCACCCGGTCACCGGGTTGCAACAAGCTGTAGCCCTCGCGCTCGCGGTCGAACAGGCGCACCGGGGTGCGCCCGATCAGGTTCCAGCCACCCGGCGACACCGCCGGATAGGCCGCCGTCTGGCGCTCGGCAATGCCGACACTGCCGGCCGCCACGCGCTTGCGCGGGGTGCTCAGGCGCGGGCTGGCCAGGCGTTCGTCCACCAGGCCCATGAAGCCGAAACCAGGGGCGAAACCCAGGGCGAATACCGGGTACTCACGCTCGCTGTGCAAGCGGATCACCTCTGCTTCACTCAAGCCGCTGCGGGCCGCCAGCACCGGCAGTTCCGGGCCGACGCTGGCGTCGTACCACACCGGGATCTCATGGCCGCGCCCAGCGCTGCCCGTGTCTGGCTGCATGCCTTCCAGCGCACGAAGGATCAGCGCCCTCGCCTGCCCCGGTGGCAGGTCGAACTGCACCATCAGCGTGGTGTAGGACGGCACCAGGTCCAGCAAATGCTCGCCGAACGCCGCGTGCAAGCGCTGGCTGGCGGCGAGCAGCCACGGCATGTTGGCCTCGTCGATACGCTCGAACAGGCGCACCATCAGGCTGTCAATGGCCACCACTTCAATGCGCGGTTTCATCGCGACTCCAAGGCATCGAGGGCCTGGCGAATCTGCCGCACCGCCGCCACCGAACTGTCGTTGTCGCCGTGCACGCAGAGGGTGCGGGCCGCAAGCATCAATGCACTGCCATCGTCCGCCACCAATGTTTCGCCACGGGCCAGGCGCACGGCCTGTTCGACCACCAGCGCCGGATCGTGGTGCACCGCGCCGGGCAGGCGCCGCGACACCAGGTGGCCACTGGCGGTGTAGGCGCGGTCAGCGAACGCTTCGAACCACAGCGGCACGCCAATTTCATCGCCCAGGGCCTGGGCGGCGCGGTTGTCGGCGGTGGCCATCAGCATCAGCGGCAGCTCGCCGCCATACGCCGCCACAGCTTCCAGTACGGTACGCAGCTTGAGCGGGTCGGCCATCATGTCGTTGTACAGCGCACCATGGGGTTTCACATAGGCCACGCGGCCGCCCGACACTTTGCAGATGCCATCCAGCGCACCGATCTGATAGTGCAGCAGGTCGCGGATTTCCTCCGGGCTGCAGGCCATGGAACGGCGGCCGAAGCCGACCAGGTCCGGGTAGGCCGGGTGCGCGCCGATGGTTACCCCGTGTTCCAGCGCCAGGGCCACGGTGCGGCGCATGATGCCGGGGTCGCCGGCGTGGTAGCCGCAGGCGATGTTGGCGCAATCGATATAGGGCATGACCTCGGCGTCCAGGCCCATGCGCCAGCTGCCGAAACTCTCGCCCATGTCGCAATTGAGTAGCAGGCGTTCCACCGCGCGGCCTCCGTTTTCGTTGTTCATAAGCCTACCTTACCGCGCCTGCAGCTGTTTGCCGCGGGTTTCCGGCAAGCTCAGCGCCGCAACGATCACCACGCCGTAGGACACAGCCGAAAACACGCCGATACCCAGGCCCAGCGGTATTTTCTGGCCGAGCACGCCGATCAGCAGCGGGAACAGCGCGGCGATGACCTTGCCGATGTTGTAGCAGAAGCCCTGCCCGGAACCACGGATGCGGGTGGGAAACAGTTCGGTCAGGAACGCGCCCATGCCGCTGAAGATGCCCGAGGCGAAGAAGCCCAGCGGGAAGCCCAGCCACAGCATCACGCCATCGCTGACGGGCATTTGCGTGTACAGCAGCACGATGACGAACGAGCCCACGGCGAACAGGATGAAGTTCTTCTTGCGCCCCAGCAGGTCGGACAGGTACGCACTGACCACATAGCCGACGTAGGAACCGACGATCACCATGGCCAGGTAGCCGCCGGTGCCCAGCACGCTCAGGCCGCGCTCGTTCTTGAGGAAGGTCGGCAGCCACGAGGTGATGGCGTAGTAGCCGCCCAATGCGCCGGTGGTCAGCAGCGACGCTCGCACGGTGGTCCAGAGCATGCCGGGGGCAAAAATCTCGTAGAACTGCGCAGGAGCCTCGGCCCTTTCCACAGCCTTGGCCTCGCGGTACACCTCAGGGTCCTTGACCAGGCGGCGGACGAAGATCACGAAGATCGCCGGCACCAGGCCCAACAGGAACAGCGCACGCCAGGCCTGCTCTGCCGGCAGCCAGGAAAACAGCAGCGCGTACAGGATGGCGGTGAGGCCCCAGCCAAGCGCCCAGCCGGACTGCACCATGCCCACCGCCTTGCCACGGTCCTGGGCGCGGATCACCTCGCCGATCAGCACCGCGCCGGCAGTCCACTCTCCGCCAAAGCCGAAGCCCATCAGGGTGCGAGCTATCAGCAGTTGCTCGTAGTTCTGGGCGAAGCCGCAGAGGAAGGTGAAGAAGGCAAACCACAGCACCGTCAGTTGCAGGGTGCGCACGCGGCCGATGCGGTCGGAGAGAATGCCGGCCACCCAGCCTCCCACGGCCGAGGCGATCAACGTGCTGGTATGGATCAGCCCGGCTTCGGTGGTGGTGATGCCCCACAGCATGATCAGCGTGGGGATGACGAAGCTGAGCATCTGTGTGTCCATGCCGTCCAGGCCATAGCCGATCTTGCAGCTCCAGAAGGTGCGGCGTTGCTGTGAGTCTATGTCGCGGTACCAGGCAAAGGGCCCGGACGAAGAGGGGGAATTGACCTGCTGCTGTACGCCGGTGGGGTTCATGCTTGCCTCGGCTTGTTGGTATTGTTTTATGGGCGACAAAGTGTCGCGGCCTGTGCGTCATTGTTCAGAGGCCGCGCCACCTGCGTCCAACGATAAAAACCGCCGGTCTGGAACAAGAAAAACTGATCATGAACCTTCGCTTCCTCGAAACCTTCGTCTGGGTTGCCCGGCTCAAGAGCTTCCGCCTGACCGCAGAAAAGCTGTTCACCACCCAGGCCTCGGTGTCCAGCCGCATCGCTGCGCTGGAGGCCGACCTGGGTGTGAAGCTGCTGCTGCGCGATTCACGCGGTGTCAGCCTGACCCCGGAGGGCGGCAAGGTCCTGGAATATGCCGAGCGCATGCTGGAAACCGCCAAGGCCATGAAGCAGTCGCTGGACAGCGACCGGGCCAAGGTCGGGCGCATCCGTATCGGGGTGATGGACACGGTGATCCACACCTGGATGAGCGCGCTGGTGGCGGAGCTGACCGAGCGTTACCCGCAGGTGGAGATCGAACTGGTGGCCGACACGGCGCTGAACCTTCGCGAGCAACTGCAAAAGGGCTTTCTCGACGTGATCCTGCAGACCGACCTGCTGCGCGAGCAGTCGATCCGCAGCCTGGACCTGGCGCGCTACCCGATGGGTTGGGTGGTGGCCGCCGGCTCGCACCAGCACCGCGACTACGCGTCACTGGCCGAGCTTGGGCGGGAACGCATCATCACCTTCTCGAAGAACTCGCGGCCGCACCAGGAAGTACTGAGCCTGCTGCAGAGTGCGGGGGCCGAAACGCCGCGGCTGAATTGTGTGAATTCGGTGGCGGCGATTACCCGGCTGTTGCGCGACGGGTTTGGCATTGGCGCATTACCGCCGGCACTGGTGGATGCCGAGTTGAGCCGGGGTGAGCTGGTATTGCTGCAGGGGCTGCAACCACCGCCAAGCCTGGAGCTGGTGGTGGCCTGGCAGACCGGGGTGGTACTGGTGGATGAAGTGGTCGGGGTTTGCCGGCAGGTGCTGGAGAGGTATGCGCGGGATGTGGGTGGGCAGCGCATAGTATTGGTCTGACTGATTGGCTTTGTCTGTGCGGGCCCTTTCGCGGGCTTGCCCGCTCCCACAAGAACTGCACAGCTCTCAAGGCCTGTGATGATCCTGTGGGAGCGGGCAAGCCCGCGAAAGGGCCGGCAAAGACACATTAAAAATCAGCGCCAGCTCTCTTTCACCGCCCTGCGCCGCCCACCCAGGATCACCCAGCCAATCGTCAGCAACAGGCTCTCGACCACGAAGGCCAGCACAAACCCTGCACCGACGCCCCAGCCAATCGCCTCGGGCACCAGCAGAATCTGGTAGCTGTAGCCATTGAGGGTTTCGTCGCGCAACTGCGGGTCGGCCTGCACCAGCACGTGCCAGGTACGCAGTGCCCATGGCCCCTGCAGCGCCTGCCATTCGTTTTCCAGCAGTTCGTTGCGGATCATCAGGCTTTCGATGCTGTTGGCGTCACTGAGGAATACCGGGTCGTCGCTACTGCGGTAATGCCGCAGCAGCGCCTGCAGGTCACCATTGAAGAAGCGTTCGGCGGTCTGGCCGGAAACCGTCGAGCGCCTCGCGCGATTCGAACAGGTGCGCCTCGACCCGCTGGCTGTAGTCCTTCACCAGCCCCGGAACCTGGATACCGGCCAGCAGGCCGAAGGTGAACAGCAGCAACCGCAGGTAACTTCTGAACATGCCGCGTCCTTAGCTCTGGCCGTGCGCCACGCACTCGCCGTGCCGCCACAGGGCCCACTGACCCGGTGCGTAGCGCTGCCAGGTCTCGTTTTCGGTCAAGGCCTCGGTGGCGATCACCGTGACCACGTCGTTGGGGGTGGTTTCGGTGTGAAAATCGACGATCAGGTCGACATCCTTCAACCGTGCCGCACCAAAGGGCGCACGGCGGGTAATGTGCACCAGCTTGGTCGAACAGAAGCAGAACAGCCAGTCGCCGTCGCTGAGCATGCAGTTGAACACGCCCTGGCCGCGGTAGCCGGCACAGGCTTCGACCAGCACCGGCAGCAGCTGTTCCACCGGCACGGGCTCGGGGAAGGCACTGCGGATCCGGTTGAGCAGGTCGCAGAAGGCCGCCTCGCTGTCGGTGTCGCCCACCGGCCGGTAGAAACTGGCCTGGCCCTTGAAGTCACCCAACTGGCCATTGTGCGCGAAGCACCAGTTGCGGCCCCACATCTCCCGCACGAACGGGTGGGTGTTGGACAGGCACACCTTGCCGACGTTTGCCTGGCGTATGTGGCCGATGACCACTTCACTCTTGATCGGGTAACGCTGCACCAGGTTGGCCACTTCCGACTCGCTGCTGGCGGCCGGGTCCTGGAACAGGCGCAGGCCACGGCCTTCGTAGAAGCCGATGCCCCAGCCGTCACGGTGCGGGCCGGTACGGCCGCCGCGCTGCATCAGGCCGGTGAAGCTGAAGACGATGTCGGTGGGAACGTTGGCACTCATGCCCAGCAGTTCGCACATAGGCGTGTCTCCACTTACAGACGGGGCTCGACCCGGCCGCCGCCATGCAGGGCGGCAGGGCGTGGGTCGTCAAGGTAGCGGTCCCGGCGCTCGGCGGCCAACGGCGCCTGGGCAGCGAGTGCGTCATCTTCGGCGACCTGGCGCTGGGCCGCGGCCTCGGCCTGGGCGCGGCGCTCGCGGGCGCGCTTTTCCAGCGGCCAGCGCAGCGCCACGAAGAGGAAATAGAGGCTGAAGGCGAACATGCCGTACATGGCAAAGTCCGACACCGCGCGCCAGGCGTTGTTGCCGACCTTGAAGGCGACATCCAGGGCTGTGATGGCGATGGCCGGGGCGAAGCTGTCCTTGACCGGGTCGACGATGGTCGGGGTCAGCAGCAGCACCGCCAGCACCACCCGCAGCGGTTCGCGCAGCCAGCGCCACATCCAGCCGGTGAGCTTGAAGCCCACCAGCAGGCAGCCCAGGGCGGCAACCGCGTATAGGCCCCAGGCCAGGGTGTAGTCGTTCTCGGTCATGGTGTTCGTGCAAGCCAGGCAAAGAGATGCCTATGATAAACACTTTTCCGGGCGCAGACAGTGTTTGCCTGTGCCGGCCTCTTCGCGGGCTTGCCCGCTCCCACAGGGACCGCACAGATTTCAAGAACTGTGGTGAACCTGTGGGAGCGGGCAAGCCCGCGAAGAGGCCGGCACAGGCAACCCCAATCAAGAGATCCTCAATGCCAACCAAGCCCCAACCCCCTATTGCCCACGCCGACAACACCGCCGACCCGTACGCCTGGCTGCAACAGCGCGACTCCCCCGAGGTGCTTGCCTACCTGCAGGCCGAGAACGCCTATCAGGAAGCCTGTCTGACCGACCAGGCGCCACTGCGCGAGCAGCTGTTCGAAGAGATCAAGGGCCGCATCCTGGAAACCGACCTGTCGCTGCCGGCGCCGTGGGGCCCCTACCTGTACTACACCCGTACCACCGCAGGCGACGAATACCCGCGCCACTACCGCTGCCCACGCCCGGCCGACGACTCCAACACGGTCGATGAAAGCCAGGAACAACTGCTGCTTGACCCCAACGCCCTGGCCAACGGTGGCTTCCTGTCCCTCGGCGCGTTCAACGTCAGCCCCGACCACCGCCTGCTGGCCTACAGCCTGGACACCAGCGGCGACGAAATCTACACCCTGTACGTCAAGGACCTGGCCAGTGGCAGCGTCACCACCCTGCCCTTCGACGACTGCGACGGCAGCCTGACCTGGGCCAACGACAGCCAGACACTGTTCTTCGCCGAACTGGACGACACCCACCGGCCGTGGCGCCTGCGTCGCCACACCCTGGGCAACGAAGGCGCGCAGATTGTGTTCGAGGAGCCCGACGGGCGCTTCTTCCTGCACTGCTACCGCACCAGTTCCGAACGCCAGCTGGTGCTGTTGCTCAACAGCAAGACCACCAGCGAGGCCTGGGTGCTGGACGCGGAAACCCCGCAGGCACCGTTCACTTGCCTGGCGCCACGCGTCGAAGGCCACGAATACTTCCCCGACCACGGCCAGCTCGACGGCCAGTGGCGCTGGTTCATCCGCACCAACCAGGACGGCATCAACTTCGCCTTGTATCACGCTCCGGTCGCACCGGTGCCCAGCCGTGAGCAGTGGCAGGTGCTGGTGCCGCACCGCGACGCGATCATGCTCGAGGGCCTCAGCCTGAATGCCACTGCGCTGACCCTTAGCCTGCGCGAAGGCGGCCTGCCGATCATCGAAGTACGTCCCCAAGGCCTGGCGGCCTACCGTGTCGAACTGCCCGATGCGGCCTACAGCCTGTACGTGCAGGACAGCCTGGAGTTCGCCAGCCCGCGCCTGCGCCTGCGCTACGAGGCCCTCAACCGCCCCGCCCAGGTGCGCCAGCTGGAACTGGCTACTGGCGCCCAGGCGGTGCTCAAGCAAACCCCGGTACTCGGGCCGTTCAATGCCGATGACTACGTCAGCGAGCGCCTGTGGGCCACCGCAGCGGACGGCACCCGGGTGCCGATCAGCCTGGTGCGCCGGCGCCAGGACCTGGGCCAGACCATGCCGCTGTACCTGTATGGCTACGGCGCCCTATGGCGAAAGCCTCGACCCGTGGTTTTCGCATGCGCGCCTGAGCCTGCTGGAGCGCGGCGTGGCCTTTGCCATCGCGCATGTGCGTGGTGGTGGCGAACTGGGCGAAGCCTGGTACCGTGCCGGCAAGCAGGAGCACAAGCACAACACGTTCAGCGACTTCATCGCTTGTGCCGAGCACCTGATCGCCGAAGGTGTGACGGCTGCCGACCGCCTGGCCATAAGTGGCGGCAGCGCTGGTGGCCTGCTGATGGGTGCAGTGCTCAACCTGCGCCCCGAGCTGTTCCGCTGCGCGATTGCCGAAGTGCCGTTCGTCGACGTGCTCAATACCATGCTCGACCCTGAGCTGCCGCTGACCGTGACCGAGTACGACGAATGGGGCAACCCTGAAGAGCCGGAGGTGTATGAGCGGATCAAGGCCTACGCACCGTACGAGAACGTGAAGGAACAGGCCTACCCGGCGATGCTGGTGGTGGCGGGCTACAACGACAGCCGCGTGCAGTACTGGGAAGCGGCCAAGTGGGTGGCGCGGCTGCGCACGCGCAAGACCGACGACAATCTGCTGCTGCTCAAGACCGAAATGGGCGCTGGCCATGGCGGGATGAGTGGGCGGTACCAGGGCTTGAAGGATGTGGCGCTGGAGTATGCGTTCGTGTTTGGTGAGCTGGGTGTGGCGTAAAACCCAGGGTTGAGCACCCGCGCCGATCCCTGTGGGAGCGGGCATGCCCGCGAAGAACTCAACGCGGTGGTTGGCACCGGCTTCGCCGGTGTTCGCGGCGGTTCGACGCCTCGACATGCCCGCTCCCACAGGATCCGGTGCAGGCTGATTTTATTTAATCATCATCCACCGCCGGCTTCGGCGGCTCCGGCCGCAACCCCGGCAACGGCTGATCTTTCGGCGGCCCGGGTACCGGCATCGGCGGTAACAATGGCGCCCCCGGCTTGTTGTCGTAGGCCTTGGGCGGCGTACTGGGGGTAATCTGCGGATATGGCGTAGGCGTAGGCGTACCTGGTGCACCGGGCACCGGCGTGGTCAGCCGGGGTGGCGTACTGGCAGCTTCGGCCATGGCCAGGCCGGCCAACATCAGCAGAGCGAGGATCGCGCGAAACATCAGCAACCTCCTGTCGGGAACCTTCCTACAGGCTACGCCTAAATCCAGGCTTCCGCCTGTCCGCCTGCCCCGCAAGCGCGCTAGACTCAGTGGCATAACCGTCATTTGCCTGATCAGTACAAAGGAAACACCATGAGCTCCACCTCTTCCGCCGCTGCCACCGCGCGACTGGACCGCATCCTGGCCGATGCCAAGCGCGACAAGGAAATGGGCTACCGCGACAAGGCCCTGAAAATGTACCCGCACGTCTGCGGCCGCTGCGCCCGCGAGTTCTCCGGCAAGCGCCTGAGCGAGCTGACCGTGCACCACCGCGACCACAACCACGACAACAACCCGCAGGACGGCTCCAACTGGGAGTTGCTGTGCCTGTACTGCCACGACAACGAGCACTCGCGCTACACCGACCAGCAGTACTTCAGCGAAGGCTCCACCAGCACCCCGAGCATCGCCAAGGCCACCCATAACCCGTTCGCCGGGCTGGCGGGCATGCTGAAGAAAGACTGACCATCGATTCGCCCCCCGCTGCTACCGGGCAGCCCGTATAATCGCGCTTTTTTCGCGAAGGGCCCCGGTCGTGGCAAACAAACGATACAGCTGCATCGGCCTGTTCAACCCCAAGTCGGCAGAGAACGTCGGCTCGGTGATGCGCGCCGCGGGTTGCTACGGCGTCAATTCGGTGTTCTACACCGGCAAACGCTATGAGCGTGCCCGTGACTTCGTCACCGACACCAAGCGCGTGCACTACGACATCCCGCTGATCGGCATCGATGACCTGCAGCGCATCATCCCGCTGGGCTGCACGCCGGTGGCTGTAGAACTGGTTGAAGGTGCGCGGCCATTGCCGGAGTACACCCACCCGGACCGGGCTATCTATATCTTCGGGCCGGAAGACGGCAGCCTCAGTGCCGATGTACGGGCGTGGTGCGAAGAGACCATCTACATTCCGACCGACGGCTGCATGAACCTGGCGGCGACGGTGAACGTGGTGCTGTATGACCGCATGGCCAAGGGCCTGAACACCCGTTCGGGGCCCCGGTTCAAATAGCCGACTGAACGATGACGGTGGCCGACAGGTCACCTGCATACACTTCAGACGGAGACCTTGCCATGCTTGATATACATTCGGCAGCGACATCGCAGGACAACAATGTTCATGGCCTTGAGCGTGCCAGTTCGCTGGCTGGTGGCGCGTTGATGGTAAGCAAGGGGTTGCGCCACGGCGGCCTTGTCGGCTTGTTGCAGATTGCCGTGGGCGGCCTGGCCCTGGCTCGGGGCTTCAGCGGGCACTGTGCAACCAAGGCCTGGTGGCAGCGGCATCGGCAGGAATATCACCGCTTGCGTTCGGACATCGAGCGCAGCGCGGCGGAGCTGGAGGCATTGAAGGCCAGTGCCGACGCAGCGACGCGGGGGGTGACGGTGACCGGGAAAGATCCGTTGGCTGGCAGTTGATCCTGCACTGCCTGTGTTGGCCCTTTCGCGGGCGCGCCCGCTCCCACATGTACCGAATTGCCGCTGAGCCCTGCGCGGTCCTGTGGGAGCGGGCGTGCCCGCGAAAGGGCCGGCACAGGCACTGAAGAGCCCTAGCGCAACGCCTTGCTCTGCAACACCTCGGAGCGCCGCCCCAGCACATTCTCGCTGATCTGCACGAAGTCTTCGGTGCTCACGCCTGGCAAGCGCATCAGCCCCCGGGCCACATCGTCCAGCGAGCGCTTGGCCTGGGTGTGGATGCGGATTTCCTTGTCCAGCGCCTGCAGCAACATCACCCCACGCGCTACCTGCGCCGGGGTGGCATGCTCGCCTTTGAGCCGGGTGACTTTGGCACCCTGCTTGCTCAGGCGCGCCTGCCAGGCCTGGTAACGGTCGTCACTTACCCCGCCCGAGCGGCGCAGCAACTCGCTGGCGTAATATTCGGTCAGGCTTTCCACCAGCCAGTCACTGCCATCACGCCCATGGATCTGCGCAAACAGTTGCACCACTTCACGCAGCAACGGGCTGCTGCCATTCTCGCTGATCATCGGCCGGGCGCTGTGCAGGTACAACGACCCCTGCGCAGCCATCGCCCCGCGCCACATGCCGTCACGGGCACCGACCAGCAGCAGCTTCGGCGGGTTGCGCGGGAACACCGCCTGCAATTGCGGCCAGACAAAGGTCAGCAGGGTCAGGTTGTCCATGCGCCGCATACCCTGCCCCACCGGTGCGGCCACGGTAACCTCGGTTTCGCCCAGGCGGGCGCGGCGGCTGCCCAGGTCGCCGGCAAGCATCCAGCCGGTGGGGCGGTCGAACAGGCGCGAAACGTTGTCGATGCGGAACTTGTCCTTGCCGATGCGTGGCCATGAGGTCTCGATGCTCTTCCAGCCCTCGGGCAGGTCGAACGCCAGCCGCGCCACCAGCTCGGTGCCATCCTGCTGGTCGAGGCGCGCAGGCGGTACCAGTTGGTCGCCGAGGAATAGCGCCCAATGCGGGGTGATGCGCGACGAATAGGCGCCGCTGGCGCGTTTCTGGTCCAGTTGCACGCGGTAGCTGAGGCTGGTCTTGCCAGCCGCCGGTTGCCACACACCACGCTGGCCCTGCATTTGCCATTGGCCATCAGCCTGGAAGCCGCTGTAGGCCCCGGCCTTGCCCAGGTCGAAGTCCAGGCTGCGCACGGCACTGCCTTCGGCCAAGGTGAGGCGGACCTCCGCCTGGCCACTGGCCGGTAACAGGCGCACCTGGTAGTCGAGCTCGACCTTTTTCGCCCAGGCCGGCGAGCTGGCCATCAGGCCCAACAGCAACAACAGCTGGCAACGCATACAGAAACTCCTTGTTTCCCCGTGGCAGCGGGCCGCGCCGATCAGCTGGCGCGGAAGATCAGGTGGTCTTCCCAGTCATCTTCGTGCACATCGTGTTCACTGAGCATGCGCCCCGACTGGGAAATGCGCTGTTCATGGACCTGCTGGCGGTCGCCGCAGACCAGGTGGTGCCAGGCTGGCAGATCCTTGCCTTCGCTGACCAGGCGGTAGCCGCAGGTGCTCGGCAGCCACTTGAACTGGTCGGCCTTGCCCGGGGTGAGCTGGATGCAGTCGGGGACCTGGGCGAAGCGGTTGGGGTAATCGCTGCACTGGCAGGTATCCAGATCCAGCAATTTGCAGGCGACGCGTGTGTAATAGACGCTGTTATCGTCCTCGTCCTCAAGCTTTTGCAAGCAGCACAGGCCGCAGCCGTCACACAGCGACTCCCACTCTTGCGGGCTGAGTTGCTCGAGGGTCTTGCGCCGCCAGAACGGCGCGTTTTCAGCGATCATGACACGGGTTTCCTGCATTCATCTTGGGGCCACGGCGCGCGGCGGCGCCAGTCTAGAGCCTGGCCTTCGGCAAAGCCAGACCGCTTGTCAGTCGCGACGCGACGCAGTAGCGTGCGCGTTTCCCGTCCTTTTGCAGGAGCCGCCATGAGCGCCAACCCCCGCATTGCCGATTACGCCATCAACGAGCAGTTCATCAACCGCTGGTCGCCACGCGCCTTCACCGCCGAGCCGATCAGCGAAGAAACCTTGCTGAGCTTCCTCGAAGCGGCTCGCTGGGCGCCGTCGGCGAACAACTCGCAACCTTGGCGCTTCCTCTATGCCCGCCGTGACACGCCGAACTGGGAGCGTTACCTGAACCTGCTGGTGCCGGCCAACCGCAGCTGGGCGCAACAGGCTTCGGCGCTGGTGCTGGTGATTTCCAAGACCACCTACGCCGCACCGGGCACCACGGAAGAAAAACCGGCGCTGTGGCACACCTTCGACACCGGCTCCGCCTGGGGGCACCTGGCCCTGCAAGCCAGCATCAGCGGCTGGCATACCCATGGCATGGCCGGTTTCGACCAGGCGCTGGCGCGTCAGGAGTTGAAGGTGCCTGAAGGCTACGTGCTGCATGCCATGGTGGCAATTGGCAAGCTGGGCGACAAGGCCAGCCTGAACGAAGCCCTGCAGGCGCGTGAAGTGCCCAGCCCGCGCAAGCCACTGAGCGAGCTGGCGGCCGAGGGTGATTTCAGCCTGTAAGCCTTGCATTGGCTGTACCGGCCTTTTCGCGGGCTCGCCCGCTCCCACAGGTACAACACACCCTTCGAGGGCGGCGCAATACCTGTGGGAGCGGGCAAGCCCGCGAAAAGGCCGGTACAGGCACTACAAAATCAGTAGCCCCGGGCGAAGTCCACTTCGCCACGCAACCCCTGCCCCGCCACATACGCCCGCACATTCTCGACAAACAACCGCACCATCGCCGCCGGCGAGGTGGGCGCCGAGCTGTGCCCGGTCAGCAGCAAGCCCCACGCCGTCCAGAACGGATGCTGCCTGGGCAACGGCTCCTGCCGGCAGACATCGATCACCGCCCCCGCCAGGTGCCCGTCCTTCAGCGCTTCGACCAGGTCAGCGTCGACCACCGCCACCCCACGCCCGGCATTGATGAAGAGCGCCGTGGGCTGGAAGCACTTGAACAGTGTCGCGTCATACAGGTCGTGGGTGGCCGGGGTATCCGGCAGCAGGTTGAGCACGTAGTCGGCCTGGCCAACCATGCGCGGCAGGTCGGCCAGCGCCGCCACCTCGACGAATGGTGCCTGCTCGCGGGCGCTGCTGGCAACGCCATACAGCACCACGCCAAACGCCTGCAGGAACTCGGCCACCCGCTGGCCAATGTCGCCGGTGCCGACGATCAGCACCTTGCGCCCTTCCAGGGTACGCCCCGGGCGGTCGTCCCAACGCCGCTCGACCTGGCTGACCAGGCGCGACAGTACCTCGCGCTCATGGCCAAGCATGTAGGTGAGCATGTACTCGGCCATCACCTGGCCAAAGATGCCCACGGCGCGGGTCAGGCGATAGTCACGCGGCAGGCCCTCGGCCAGCAGCGGGGTGATACCGGCCCAGGTAGACTGCACCCAGCCAGGCTTGTGGCCCTGGCGCAGCAGGCTGGCCAGCAGGTCCGGCTGGCCCAGCCACACCGGGCACTGCGGTGCCTGGCGGGCCAGTTCTGCGGAGTCGCCGCTGGTCAGGACTTCCAGTTCAGGCGCGGCTGCGCGCAAAATTTCGGCATATCGAGCATGATCATGCTCAGCAATCAGTACTCGCATGATCAGGCAGGGTCGTTACGGCGCAGCAACTCTTCGGGCAGGTGCTCGATGTAGTCGTCTTCCGGCGGCGGCATCTGCAGGTGGTAACCCTGGGTGTCGAGGTTTTCCAGCACCTTGGCGATGTCCTCGCGGGCCAGCTTGCGCTCGGGAGTAAGCACCAGGTCGAAGGCGTGCTTCGGGGTGCCAAAGAACGGCAGCAGGCCTTCGGGCACACGGTTCAGGCCGTCGGCCTTGAGCACGTACAGGTACATTTCGTTCTTGCGGGGGCTCTTGTAGATAGAGCAAATGCGTTTCATCGGGTCTCTCCGGCGCCTGCCAGGCTGTCCAGCAGGGCCTGGCCCATGCGCTCACGGCGCCAGCCGCGCAGCGAATCGGGCAGTTGGTAGGGGCCGTTGGGGTAGCCGCTCTTGAGCAGCGCTTCCAGGGCTTTCTTGCGCAGCATCAGCTCGGGGGCAATGCCCAGGCGCTCACCTTCGGCCTGGCCGATGGCGCGCAGCTGCTTGAGGATGCCGGCGGCTTCGATCGGCAAAGGCTCGGGCAGGGCCTGTGGCCATTGTTCGGCTGGCAGGCTGGCGGCACGCTTGATCAGCTGAATGAGGAACTCACCGTCCTGACGAATGGTGCGCGGATGCATCTCGTCGATCTTGGCCAGCGCCGACAGGTTGTTCGGCTGGCTCTTGGCCATGGGCCACAGCGAATGCTCCTTGAGGATGCGGTTGCGCGGCACGTCGCGGTTGCGCGCTTCACGCTCGCGCCACGCGCACAGCTCACGCAGCACTGCCAGTTGCTGGGGGGTCAACTTCCAGGCCAGCTTGACGTCGCGGTACAGGCTTTCGGGCTCGACTTCGCGGCGCAATGCGGCCACCAGCTCGGCGCCGTCCTCCAGCACCCAGGCGTACTTGTCGTCACTCAGGCGCGGGCGCAGCACGGTGAACAGCTCGGCCAGGTGCACGGCATCCTCGGCGGCATAGCTGACCTGGGTTTCCGAGAGCGGCCGCTGCAGCCAGTCGGAGCGGGTTTCGCCCTTGGGCAGGTCGATACCCAGCACGTCCTGCACCAGGCGCGAATAGCCCATGGAGAAGCCCAGGTTCAGGTAACCGGCGGCCAGCTGGGTGTCGAACAGCGGCTGTGGCAGTTTGCCGGTCAGGCGCAGCAGCACTTCGAGGTCTTCGCTGCAGGCGTGCAGCACCTTGACCACACCACTGTCTTCCAGCAGTTCGGCCAAAGGTTGCCAGTTGCCGATCAGCAACGGGTCGATCAGGAAGGCACGCTGGCCGTCGCCGATCTGGATCAGCCCGGCTTTCGGGTAGAAGGTGTCGACCCGCATGAATTCGGTATCGACGGCGACAAAGGGCAGCTTGTGCCAGTCGCGGCAGTGTTCGGCCAGGCTCTGGTCGTCACGGATCCAGTGTATTTCGATGGCCACGAGGCTCTCCCACTAACATTGGCGCGCAGTATATACGGCGCGGGCACTGCTGGTGAAACCCGGGCCATCCCTGGAATGGATAAACGGTGCAGCCCGACTCAGCGCTTGGCCGCCAGCCACGGCCGGCAGCTGGCGAACATGTCCAGCGACTGCTGGTAGACCTCGGTGTGCACCTGCAACAGGCCGAGCATCGAGTGGAACAGGTTGTCCTGCGACAGCGGCGCATCGCTGAGCTTGGCCAGGCAGTCGGTGTCGACGCCGAAGTCCTCCTTGTAGCTGTCCGAGAACCATGTCAGCAGCGGCACGTGCTTTTGCTGCTCGGGGGCGATGGCGTAGGGTGTGCCGTGCAGGAACAGGTTGTACTCGCCCAGCGACTCGCCGTGGTCGGACAGGTAGATCATTGCCGTGTCGACCTTGTCCTGCTTGCTGCGCAGGGTGTCGATCAGCGAGGCCAGCACCTCGTCCGTATATGCCAGGGTGTTGTCGTAGCCGTTGATGATTTCCTGCTCGCTGCACTGGTCCAGCGCGTTGCTCTGGCACACCGGGGCAAAGCGCTGGTCGGCGCCGGGGTAGCGCTTGAAGTACTCAGGCCCGTGGCTGCCCATCTGGTGCAGCACCAGCACGGTGTCCTTGTCGAGGTTGTCGATCAGCTCACCCAGACCCTGCAGCAGGATCTGGTCATGGCATTCACCATCAGCGCACAACTGCGGGTCCTTGAGGTTGCTGACATCAATGAACTGCACCCGGTCGCAGGTACCCTTGCAGCCCGACTGGTTGTCACGCCACTGCACCGCCAGGCCGGCACGCTGGAGAATGTCCAGCAACCCTTCGCGGTTCTTCGCCACGCGGGCATCGTAGTCTTTGCGCCTCATGCCAGAGAACATGCACGGCACCGAGACGGCGGTTTCCGTGCCACAGGAGTGCACATCGGAAAACGCCAGCAGGCCCTGTTCCCTGGCAAGGTTCGGTGTGGTATCGCGGTTGTAGCCGAGCACGCCGAAGTGGTCTGCCCGCGCACTTTCACCCACCACCAGCACGGTCAGCGACTTGCGCTGGTGTTTTTGCCAGGCGGCATCACGCCTGGCATCTTCGCCATAATGCTGGAAGGGGTGCGATGCGGTACCGACGCGCTCGCTGACATAACCGATGGAAGCCCCCACGATATTGCTGGGGGTGAGCATCAGGCGCAGTTCGTGGTGGTTGCGAAACAGCGACGACAGGCCCTGGTAGTTGACCAATGCCACCGAGCCCAGTGCCACTACGCAGGTACCGCCAACCACCAGCTTGCCGAGCAGTTCACGGTGCCAGGCACGATAGGCGATGGGCGCCTTCCACAATAGTACCGAAGGCACTACACCGAGGCCCAGGATATACAAGGCAAACTTCAACGACAGCAAGTCACGCACTTCCGCCACGTTGGTTTCCGCGATATTGCGAAACATACCCGCGTCAATAAGTACACCGTACTGGTTCATGAAGTAAGCCACACCCGCGCCACTCATGAACAACACGATAAGTACTGGCTTCAATACATAACGGAAGGCGAACAACGTAAGGATCAGGTTGAACGCGAACAACATCAGCACGGCAAACGCCAGGCTTAGCCAAAGCCCAGGCAAACCGGGCGGCACGACCTGTTCAACATGCTGCCAGAGGAAGACATTGAAGCCGATCAGCAAGTAAAGGCTGGCCAGCAGCGTGACCCATTCAGTCCGCAGGGATTTGAAGTTGAGCATCGGTGTTCGCAATCTAGAGTGATTATCAGCCCAAGGGCCTGCGCGGCACCGGGGAAACTGGGCTGAACTCTAGAAAGCGCACCATCAATTTTTTGTGAAAAAGACGCCAACAAATCCGTGAGCAGGCGCCTTTTCTACATTAAAAGAAGTTCATTCAGCGTGTGCTCAGCCAGGCAGGCGTACCTTGGCGTATGGCTCGCGGTCGATGTCCAGCACTTCCACGCACAGCTGGATATCCAGCCCGGCCTGCTCGGGGATGGCCTCACGCAGCACCTCCAGCAGGCTGGCGGACAGTTGCGTTTTCACCTCGGGCGAGCGCCCGCTGAGGATGGCCAGGCGCACATGGGCAAAGGCACGCTCACCGGGAGCGGTGCCCACCCGATAGTGCTTGAAGGCTTCGGCGCGGCTTTTGATGTCGGCCTCGTCGGCGAACTGGCCACTGCCGACCAGGGCGTGATTCAGACGCAGCAGCAGGACGTCGACATTGAGCTCGCGCAGGTTGTCGCTGTATTCCAGGTTCAGGTGAGGCATGGTGCGGGTTCCGGGTCAAGGGGGAGATACGACAGCCTAACCCAGTCCCCTACCTGCGCAAAGGCGACTATCCTCAAAGGTCAGAACCATTCGCCAACCCCCGACAGAGGTGAAGAAATGCCAGTTCCGCATGATCTGCTCGCTGACCTGCACGTTACCGCTGATGCATTCCAGGCGCTCATGGACAAGGACCAGACGCTGCACTCACTGCACAAGGAATACAACGCCAAAGACAAGGAGGTAGTCGCCGCCGAAGGCAACGGCACCAACGACGAAGCCGTCAACCGCCTGCGCAAGGAGCGGTTGCTGATCAAGGACAAGATCGAACGGATCATTCATCCGCCCAAATCCTGAACGCCAGTTCCCGCGTTACCGGCAAGCCATCCTTCACGCGCGCCTGGCGAGGCCTTCGTGAACGGCCGGCTTGCCGGCCGGCCAATACCGACGACCCTGCACTCAGCGCCCTCGCGTTCTCGCAACGCTTGGCACCTGCGCCTTGGCCGGGCTGGCCAGGGTGCCGAAAGGCATCACCGCACGCACCTGAGGCGTTTCGCAGCTGTGCAGGCCGAGGAACACCGTCACCACCTCATGCACATGCCGCGCGGCCTGCTCCCCTTCCAGCGGTTCGCAGATTCCGATCAGCACCCGGAAGTAATCATCACCCTTGAGCAGGCAGAAGAAGCGCTCCGCCGCCTTCTGCGGGTCCTCGATGTGCAAGCGGCCTGCCAGCGACGCGCGCATCAGCAGGTTGGTCATTTCCCTGAGCATGTGCCGTGCACCGGCCTCGTAGAACATGCAGGCCAGCTTGGGCTCCTGATTGGCCATGGCGACGATGACCCGCTGCAGGGCTACAGCCTCGCTGCTGCAGATCAGCTCCAGGTACTTGATGCCGATATTGAGCAACACCGTCTCGATGCTGGCATACGGTGAAAATTCGAACAGCCGCTCAGGTAGCTGCTCATCGCACTTGGCCGTTATCGCCGCGGAGAACAGCGTGGCCTTGTCTCGGTAATGGTTGTACACGGTCAATTTCGAAACACCCGCTTCTGCGGCGATGGCATCCATGCTGCTACCCTCGTAGCCTTTGCTCAGGAACAGGCTCTTGGCCGCCTCCAGCACCGCTTTACGTTTGGCCTGATCCTTTGGGCGCCCCGATTTGCTCACCAGTACTGTTTGCTTGGTCATGTGGTTTTCATTCCTTTGTTGTATTGGCAGACGCGGCTTGCAGCGAGGCAAGCCGGCCTGGTCAGGATTTGCGGTTTTTGGCTACCCGGTCAGATAAGCCAGGCTCGCAAGGTTTAAAGCACCGATGACGTGCGCGGGTCAGCGTGGATCAATGCTCGGTAGCGCGACTGCGGCGCTTTCAACACCACCCGGCGCTGGACGCCTGAGAAAGTGGTGAATGACATAGGGAATGCCCAGTGCGTTGCAGAGCAGCGATACCAGGACCGCCAGCGCGCAGAACAGGCCAAACAATCGGGTGAAGTAGGACTCCCCTACCCCGAGTACGAGGAACCCGGCACACAGCACCAGGCCGCCGACCCACAGGGCTTCACCGACATCGTCGAAGACCAGCCTGACCACCTGCCGGGCCGTCAGCTGCGCCGGCGCTTGCCTGGCGTGGTAGAAGCAATGCAGCGTCGCATCCACCACCAGCCCGAACATGATGCAGCCGATCATCGAAGTGCCCACGTTGATCGACAGCCCCAGGGCGCCCATCACCCCGAACACTGCCACCAGCGGCAGGATGTTGACGATCACCGCTACCACCGCTGCCGCCCAGGAGCGGGTGAGGATGAAAAACGCCACGAGCATGGACAGCACGGCCGACAACAGGCTCCACGCCATGCCGTCGAGCAGCAGCTTGACCATCACCGACTGCATGACCGAGTAGGAGGTCAGATGATGCTCGAAAACGCCGGGATGGCTGTCCAGATAACCCTGGACCTGATCCAGCACTTGCTGCAGTTGCGCATGCGGCATCTGTTGCAGGCGGATGCGCACCCGGGTGAACTGGTTGTCATAGTCGATGAAGCGTTTCAGGTCATGGTCCGGCCCGGCCAGCGAGTAGGTGAACACATACTGTTCCGCGCTCTCACGGCTGGGCGGCAGGGCCTGCTGACGGCTATCCCCACCTTCCACTTCACGGTGAATGTCCTTGAGGAAATCCACCACCGACAGGCTCTTGTCCACGCCCGGGATCTGGCTGATGAACCCTTGCAACGCGACAATCTCGCGCAACGCCTCGGGCTCGAGCACGCCACCCGCGTGTTCGGTCGCAAGGCTGATCTCGAGGTTGGACACCCCGCCCAGCTCACGTTCTATGTAGTCTGTGGAAACGTGGATTGGCGCCGTCTTGTCGATGAAATTGAGGAACGAGGCTTCCACATGCAGGCGCCCGATCGGCAGAACGGCCAGCACCACCAGCGCGATCGAGACATAGGGCAGCAACCTGGGTGAACGGTACAGCGGCTCGAAGCGTTGCACCCACCTGGCATGATTTTTCGGCTCGCTTCGACGCACCCGGCGCGAAGCCGCGCATTCCAGCAGGAATGGCATTACCAGGCAGGACAGCAGGTAAGCGAAGATGGCTGCCAGTGATGCGATGACACCGAATTGACGAATCGGGGCCACCTCGCTGAGTGCCAGGTCGAGAAAGCCGAATGCCGTGGTGAGCGCGGTCAGGAAGCACGGCATGAGGTTCTGCCGCAAGGAAAACCGCACAGCATCCAGCACCGGCATCCCCTGGTCGAGCCCCTGACGATAGGCGCCCAGCAAGTGCAGGCAGTCCAGTACGGCGACGCACATCATGATCGATGGCAAACCAACCGTGACGGCGTTCATGGGCAAGCCCGCTCTGGCCATCCCGCCCAGCAGCAGTAGCGTGCACAGCGTCACCACTGCCAGCATCACCATCACATCGCCCAGGTTGCGCAGAAACACCAGCAGCAACACGAACAGGATCAGCGCGGTGAGCGGTATGAATGTCTGCAGGTCTTTCCACATGTCGCTGGTCACTTGCTGCTCTACGACCGGTTCACCGGCAACGTAGTACTTCGCATGACCGCTGTCGTTCATGATCGCGTGCACGCCCGACAAGATCCGCTCGAACTTGCCTTCGGTAGCCGCCAGGTTCGCTTCGAGCAGGATGGCCGTGACCTGGCCGTCTGGCGAGATCAGGTCACGAAGATACAACGGGCTGCCGAGCAGCTTGTCCACCACCCGTTGCCGGTCGTACGCAGCAGGGTTGGCCAAGGCCTTTTCAGCCGGCAGGATGTCCAGCGCCTGCTGCTCGCCAAGCATGATGTCGACCGAGGCAATGCTGGTTGCCTTGGCCACATCGGGTAGCTGCTCCAGGCGCGTGGTCAGCGCCTGTAAGCTGGCCATCTGCTCGCCGGTGAACAGCGATTGAACCGGCAAGGCGATCACCAACAGGCGGTCATCGCCGAACCGTTGCCTGAATTGTTCGTATTGCTGGCGTTCGAGGTTGTCCTCGGGCAGGAAGGTATCGATCGAAGCGTCGAAACGCAGGTTCATCACACCAGGCGCAACCGCCAATACGACCAGTACCACCCAAAGCGCGTTGAACCGGCGCCAATTGATCAGAAATCGAATTATTGCTTCCATGCCCATGTTGGTCATCTCGCCCACCGGCGATCCTGTTTGTTATGGATAGAACTTCAACTGGTCCCTGCGACCAATTGAGCGATGATTATTCCTGCCAACGCGAAGAGGCAGACGATGCCCACGGCATAAGACAGCGTGCGCCATGGCTGCCAGCGCGCCAGATAAGTCACGGTGTGAACGACGCGGGCAACGGTGAACAGCGAGAACAACCACACCGCCGGTTCGGCCGGCCCGTCCAGCAGGACGTAAATACCGCCGAGCACGAAGAACAATGGAATGTTCTCGAGGTCGTTCATCCAGGCCTGGGATGCCCGTGATACCTGGGGCAGTTCTTCGGCACTGGCGGCCCTTCCGACAAAACTCGCATCTTCGGCATTCTTGAATGTCATGCGGCCGATGCGGTAAACGCCTTGGTAACATGAAATGGCAAACATCTTTAAAAACAGCACCAACACGCACAGGGTATAGCTGTAAAGAACTACGCTCATATCTACTCCTTTAGATCAACTTTCCGGTCTAGGACTTTAACGTCCCGGGGGCCAGCCCCCGGGGCCGTCACAGTATAATGGTCATAGCCCGGTCAGGCGGCACCTAAAGCGATACGCGACGGACGAACTCCTCGGTGTCGAACTCGAACGCAAGTTTCGCGCCGGTGGCCTTGTCCGAACCCCAGCCTTCCTTGAGCACGGTCATTACCGTCTGGCGGAAGCGTGGCGAGGTAATCCACATCAGCGAGAACATCTTGTTGCCCATGATCATCTTGTTGATCGCCCGCGATGCAATCGCCAGCGAGGGGACCGGCGTTTCCACGCAGTGCCACCACCAGTGCGGGGAAAACAGCACGTCCCCCGCTTCCAGCGTGGTGGTGTATTTGGGGATGTAGCGATACAACGGGTAGCCGTCCGCTTCGATCTCGTCATGGCTTTTGCGCCAGTCGAGCATGGTGGCGGCGTAGAACATGTCCTTGCGCGTGATCGGGTGCATCCACATCGAATGCTTGGGATGCACGAACGTCCATTTCTTCACGCCATTGATCATGGTGAACAGGTTCGGCCCGCCAGTGCAGTGCCACCCCGAGATCACCCCACCGGCCGAGAGGAACATCTGCGTCGACATGATGCGTTTGTCGCGCGTGCTCAGGTACTTGCCCAGGGTTGCCAGGTCGAGTTCCTGGCGCAACTCGGGGTGCTTGTTGAACAGGTCTTCGGTGTGGCCCGGGTAGTAGGTGCCACCACCGAGAATGTTCTCGACCACCTCTGCGATCGGCAGGTCGATGTACTGCAACGCCTTCTCGTTCAGCTCGTTGCCGCGCACCCGGGTGGCCACCTTCACATCGCCGTAGTGTTGCGCCAGGTATTCTGGCGTCCATTTGCGTACCGACTCCCAGTGTTTGGCCGCGCCACGGAATACCACCGGGGTGTTGGGCTCCAGGTAGAGCTTGTGGAAGTTCTCGGCTGACAGCGCGTTGATGTCGACCTCGGGCACCGGCAAGGTCGGGCCGTCGCCATACGCCCTGGACTGTTCCTGGATACGCGCCTCGATACGGCGGGTGCGCTCGATGCAGGCGGGGGTACCGTAGGGGCCATGTTCCTTGCGCCCGACCAGGTAGTACCGACGCAGGAAGTCCGCCCAGTAGCGGCTGCGGGTGAGCCAGTCGATCTTCGGATCGTGGCTCAGATCGATGGTCGGGAAGTCCGCCTGTGCGAAACTGTTGTGCGACCTCATTGCTTTGTCCATTGCCTTGCTACTCCCTGCTGGGTCATTGAGATTGACTGTTGAACTGCGGCTCGGCATCCCGCGCCACGCTGGGCGCGGATCGGCTACCGAACAATCTGGCCAGGGCCTGTACCCCCCAATCGGTCAGGCCGATTTCCTGTAGTTCGGCCATCGCCTCGCCGAACAGGAACTGCCTGACGTGCGGGCGCAGTTCCAGCGCCAGCAGGTCGATGCGGATGGCCACGGCGGGCGTGTTGTACTTGCTGTAATAGCGCACCTCGGATATGGCACCGACGCCCATGAAGCGATACAACGCCTGGTGCTTGGGTGGCACGGCGAACACCACATCGGTGCAGTCACGGCTGAACTTGGCGTGCTGCAGGGCAATACGGAACAGCGAGTACACGCACAGCATCCGGTCAGGGTCGTGAATGCTGTAGTTCATCGCGCCGAAATGCTCGGTGCCGACCGCCAGCATGCCGAACTCGACGAGGCGCCTGCCTTGTTTGCGCAAGGGCTCCAGGCAGTCGGCAAATACCGCGTCCATGGGCAGCCCCTGCTCCGAATCGGGAATAGAGGTCAGGGTCATGGCCACGGCCTGCTCCACCTTGCCAACGAACGTCACCGTCTGCGGGTTGAGCAGAAAACCGTTGGTGTACAGCCCATTCTCGGCCGGCTCGGCCAGGCCTTTGGCGAAGTAGGCGTCATACACCAGGCGATAGGCGGCCTCTCGCTCGTCGACGGACTTGGCCTGGGTTAGCGACAGCGGCACCGCCGCACGCTTGTCGGTGGCCGGGCAAAGCGGCTGGAACCCGCCAACACGCCCGGCTGCCGCAACGGCCTGGTCAACGCGCAGGCGCTGGCAGAGCTGTTTGACATCGCGCGGCCACTGCCGTGACACCTGCGTCGCACAGGGGCTGCAACGTACCGAAGCAAGCTTGCCCGGCCCGTTCGCCTGTACCTGCACGACCTGCGCCTCGAAGGCAATGTCGCGCCGGGCAATCTCGTCCTTTCCCGCCAGTGCCAGCACCTGCCCGGGTTGCACGGCCAGTTCCAGGTCCAGCGTCAAGCTGCTCTCGCCCAGCTCGCGCAAATACGCGGTCACCGGCACGCCTTCGCCATCAGCGCCACGCAGGTTCACGGTCCAGGGCATTGCGCCTGCGTCAACGCCGCTTCTTTCCACGTCGGTATTCAACATAGGTCTCATCAGCATCACTTCCCATTTTTTTACGTGAACATCCCTATCGGTACTTTCTGAACCCTTGCTCATCACCCAGCGCGTTTTTCTCCCTGGCCAAACAACACCTGGGGTTGCGCTGCCGGGGCCTGGCGACGAGGCGTGACCCGCCGCACCACTGGCAGGGTGATCACCGTCGCCAGCAGTGCGACCACCATGAGAATCGCGTAGAGGTCTGGCGTGATGACGCCGATTTCCAGGCCTACGGTGAGCAAGATGATTTCCATCACGCCTTTGGTGTGCATCAGGGTGGCGAGCACGAATGCGTCGGGCCGGTCCAACCCGGTGAAGCGCGCAGCCAGGTACGAACTCCCAGCCTTGCCCACCGCCCCCACCAGGAAAAACAACCCGCCCCAGGCCAGCAGCCCCGGCCAGCTGGCGGCATCGATCTGCACGTTCATCGCGGCCGTGCCAAAGAACAGCGGCGCGAAGAACAGGTTCACCAGCGGTTGTGGGCCTTTTTCCCAGAACTCGCGCAGGCCCTTGTGCTTGCGGAAGGCAATACCGGCGACGAATGCGCCGATGGTGACGTGGGCGTTGGCCAGGTCGGTGATGACGCAGAAGGCGAACAGCACGATCAAGGCAGCGATCAAGGGCCTGGACGGGTCGCAACCCGCAGCTGCCCCCGCCGCCCCTACCAGGCGGCGGCTGACCACCAGTTCGGCGACCGCCACCAGCACCACCAGGGTGATGGCGGAATAGAAAATGCCCGACGTGCCTTTGCTCGACAGCACCACCAGCACCAGCGATAAAGCGAACCAGGCGAGGATGTCGGTGATCACCGCGGCATTCATCACCAACGGCGACAATGAACGATGCGGGAACCGCGGATCAGCGAGGATCCCGGCCAGCACCGGAACCGCCGTGGCGCCCATGACGACGCCGAAAAACAGCATGTACGGCAGCCGCTCGACATGCCCTGAAAACACACCATGGCTGACATGCCCGAGCAGCATGCCCGCCAGGCCCGCGCCAATGAAGCCGCACAGGGCAATCGGCAAGGCCTTGCCTGCCTTGGCTTGCGCTGGGCCAGGTTCTGTCGCCCCGGCTTCCAGGCCAAGGCCGAACATGATGAAGATCAGGCCGATTTTGCCCAGCACCATCAACCCCGAAAGGTTGGCGAACAGTGCGCTGCTCAGACCCGGGTCGAATGCACCGAGGACCATGGGCCCGACAACCACGCCGGTCAGCAGGTAGCCGATGACGGCGGGTTGCCCCAGCCAGTAGCTGATGCGGCCCAGGCAATGGGAGATCCCGAGGATCACCAGTAACTGCAGGAAAATGCTTGCTGTGTTCATGGCCATTCAGTCCTTGGCTAGCGGGTTGCATGCGTGCTGCCCATAAGCCCGCCGCGGGTCCGTTACGCGGCTTTGCCTGGTAAACCAGGCATGCGCAGAAACGCCCAGCAGCGCGATCAGGCAGACCATGACGCTGTAGATGATCGCGGCGATGGCCATGTCGACACTGCCAATCAGGCTGGCGATGACCATCGCCAGCGCGCTGTTCTGGATGCCGATCTCGACAGTGATCGAGCGCCGCTGCTCGCGGCCCAGCCCGGCCAGCCACGCCACCAGCCAGGCCAGGCCCATGGTCGCGCTGAACAGAACCAGCAGGCTGGCCCCCAGGCGCGAGGCGTAGTCTTCGAGCAGCGCGTACTCCCGGACCACCACGGTCAGGATCATCAGCATCAGGAAGGCGAAGCCGAGCAGGCGCAGCGGCTTCTGCAGCCGAACGCTGGCGTTCGGCCATTGACGGGCGATCAGCATGCCCAGGGCCAGCGGCAGCAAGGTGAGCAGAAACAGCCGCCATACCGTTTCGCCCATCGGCAGGCGCACCTCGTGACTGAACAGGCCGAAGTGCGCCAGGGCCAGCGAGGCCAGCAACGGCACGCTGACAAACGCCACGCAGCTGGAAATCACGGTAAGCGAGATCGACAGCGCCACATCGCCCTTGACCAGGTAAGTGATGGTGTTGGAGGCCACGCCGCCGGGGCACAGCGCCAGAATGATCACGCCTAGTGCCAAGGCGCCGTCCAGCGCGAACAGCCAGGTGACCCACACGCCCACCAACGGCAACACCACCACCTGGCCCAGGGTACCGATCACCACACCCGCAGGCGCTCGGAGCAGGTTGGCAAAATCCGCGACCTCAAGGCCCAGCCCCATCCCGATCATCATCACGAACAGGATGACCGGCGCCAGGGTCCTGGCCAGTTCTATGGTTTCCATGTGCATGCCTCTGAAGTGTTCGCGGCGAGTCGAGCCTGGAGAAAGGCCACGACCTGTTCCTGGGCCTGGTAAGTGGGATGGCTTGGGTGGTCGACGTAGCTCACCCCCAGCACCGAATGGGCCCAGCGGCCGATCCCGTGCGGGTTGCGCGCACTGGAGTCGATTTCGCATGCCACGAAGCGCTCGCCGAAGGCCTGTTTCAGGCTTTCGAAGCGCGCGTTCGGCACTGCTGGGTCGCCCGTGAAGCGCAGCCCCAGCACCGTGATGTCCTGCTCGCTGGCGCGCCGGCTGATGGTTTCCAGTACCGCGTGCTCTAGGCCCAGTGCCCCTGCTTTGCCAGCAGACAGGGCAAACGGCAGCGACGGGTTGGCGAGCACCGGGGCAATCACCGCGGCATCCGCCATCATGGCCAGGCCGAAACCACCGGTCAGGCACATCCCGATCACGCCTACGCCGGGCCCGGCACAGGCCTCGTGGGCGCAACGGGCCAACGCTCGCAGCCAGTCGGTGATCGGGCTGCGGCGCCGGCTGGCCAGCACCTTGAACTCCCGCGAGATGCACACCTTGCCCATGCAGCTGGCCACGGATAACGCCGAAACCCGCACCCCGGGCTCACCGAACAACACCGGCAGCCAGACGCTCAGGCCGGCGTCTGCCAGCCGACGGGCCAGGCGCACCACCCCCTCATGCAACCCGGGGACCTCATGCATCAACAACACGGCCGGCCCTTCGCCCAGGCGAAAGACCTGGCGCGACACGCCTTCATGAGAGAAGCGGAAGTCCGTGAAACCTGCGAACAGTCCGCTGGAGAATGCTGTATCGCTCATCGATACCATCCTTGGTTGAAACATTGGGAAGGGCGGCGCTGCCGATTTCGCTCATGGCCGGCACCGCCAGCGGTCAGGCGAAATCGTGGGCCCGGCCGGCCTTGTGTGGCTGGCCCCGGTCGCGCGGCGCCTGCTGCACTGGCGCCATGCGCAAGTCTTCAAGACGCAAGCCCAGTTCGCGCAGCGAACGGTCGATATGCCGGCCCATGAAAATCCGCCGGCGCACCATGAAGTCCATCAGCGCGAAAATGATCCGCCAGCGGGTACGCCCCGCCTTGCCTTCGCGCACCAGCTTGGCGAACTCCGGTTTGTACGGGTTGTAACCAAGGTGCTTGAGGTCCGAATACATCAGCAGCCAGTTCAAGGTGAAGTTGCTCAGTACCGGGTTGGCGTGCACCTTGTCCTGGACCAGCCCCAGTTCGATGACCGCCCTGGTGACACCTGCCTGGTCGTAGTCCCAGGCATGAAACGGGGCCAGAATGCGCGGCAGCCTGACCTGCCCAGGGTATTGCTGCGGGTTCCAGAACAGCGCCCGCTCGTGCTCCTCGAACACCCCGTTGGCGAACAATTCATGCGGCGTCCAATCCTGGGCAATACGTTCCGGGGCCATTTCGTAGAGCATGCGTTCGGGCTCCGGCTGGCCAGGCGAATAGCCGGTGAAAATCAGCGGGATGTCTTTCTCGAGGGCAAACCGCAACAGGTCGCCCTCACGAATATCCAGCCAGAAATAGCAAACGGTGTGCACCGCCCCCTTGGGGCCTTGATTCATCAGCAGGTGGCGGATGAAGCGGCGGTAGACACTCTGCACCGGGCGGTGCACGTGATGGTCTACCCCCAGGGCCTTGATGGTGCGGCGAATGTTGTCCCAGGTTCTGGGCGGTATGTCGTAGTCGCTGGTATACGCCAGCACTTTCAGCCCGTAATCCTTCACCAGCCGATGCAAGAGGTAGCAACTGTCCTTGCCGCCGCTGAAGGAAACGATGCAGTCGTACTGCCTGCCACTGCCCTTGGCGGCGCGTAGCGTCGACTCCAGATCGTGCTGAAACTGCATGCGCCGCGCCTCCTGGCGCTCATTGCCACCTCCCTGTGCTACGCGGCACAGGTTGCAGATACCGTCAGAGTCGAGTGCCACCCCTTCGACGGCATCGGTCAGCAAGCAGGTGACGCACACTTTCTTGAACATACCGACCAGCTCCTTTCTATCCTTGTCGTATTCGAATAACAGTCCGTGTCAGATCACGCGCCGACCGTCGCCCGGCTGTGCTGCAGGCGGGCGTAGGCCTGCCGGGCCAGTTGCAAGGCCTCACCGAGGAAATCGCCATAAGCGGTCAGTGCCCGCTCGCCAATGGCAACCAGGTGGTCGGTGAACTCGGGCTTGGCCTTGATCAAATTGGCAACGACGCGGAAGTTGATATCGGTATGGCCAAAGTCGAAGCGGACATGTTCGGCCAGGAACGAAATGCTTTGCTGGCCACGCTCGCACAATGCCGCGCTGCAGGCTTTCATCAGCGGTGGGCCATATTGCGTGGTGATCAATTCAATCTCGACATCGATTGCAAGTTCCGCCCATGGCGCATCGCCCGCTACAACATCCTTGTGCAACTGGTGATAACGGCGCACCGACGGCGTCAAGTTGGAAACCAGCAAATCGTCGGCATTGAACGGCATACCCGGGTTGTTCAAGTTCCACAGGTCGACCAGTTTGCGCACATCCGCAGCCGCCCATTCGTGATGGCCATCTTCTTCTTCGGTGTGTTCCTTGAAAAACTCGGCCAGGTCATGCAGGCCCAACGCCTCGCAGCGCATGCCGGCGGTGGCCAGATACTCGGGGATAGGCGTTGTCAGCGCGGCACTCATGGCGCTCCAGTAGATCATGAAGAGGTTCAGCAACCGAGGCTCCATCGGCGCGTTGAACAAGGCCTGTACATCTTCACGGCTAGCAAACCTTTCCCGCGCCACGGCCATACGTGTCTGGTACTCGTTGATCATTTCCGGGGTCAATTCAACATTCATTTTTCACGCTCCTTTGTAGGATCAATTAAAACCTTATATATCCAGATTTCGGCTGCACGCGGGTGCAAGCACCAACTTGTCGGTTCTTGTCCAGCGTTAACCTTTACCGCCAATCGATGTACCGCACGTTGTTTGATCAGAAGTAGTAATGAACCCCCGCATACAGTTGGTCGTTATCTCGAAACTCACCGAATATGCCTTCGTCATGCCCGGCAAAGTGCATGCCGCCGGCCCGCAGCTCCCAGTCGTCGGTCACCCGCCAACGCACTTGCAAGCGCATGAAACGGTCAGTCATGTTCATGAACTCGCGCCCCTGGAACTCCAGCCAGACATCCTCCCCTTTCAAGGGAACATTGACCCGCCAGGTCACGCTCGGCCGGTATTTGTCCGGTTGCATCTGGCCGTTGTGGTTGCGGATGTAATCCAGGGTGTACTGCAGGTTGACGTAGGTACGCGAAGCGAAGGTGTAATCCATGCCCGCCACGCCCCTGAGCGTGTCCCGGCGTTCCACCAGGCCGGGTACGCTGAGGTCGTAGGAGACGTAACCGGCGTCGGTCACGTAGGCCAGTTCCCCACGCAGGCCGATGCCGTCGCGCCCCGATTCGAACGCGATCGAGCTGGTGTGCTGGCGGGCGTGGTACGGCTGCACCGTGCCGATTGCCTTGCCCCCCGGGTCGAACCCCTGGATATCGGCACGAAACGCCGCCAGCTGCTCGAAGTGATAGGCGTAGTTGAACGACAGGTCGTAATTGTCACCACGCAACACCCGGCGCAGCGCGAACACGCTTTCACCCAGCCCGCCCGACTCGATGGCGGTGGACCGCTCGCGCAGGCCCAGGCCACGCACATAGTTGTTCTCGACGAACAAGCTCCACTCTTCCCCTGGCTGCGCCAGCAGGTCCTGGCGGAACTGCGGCTGCCAGACCATCTCCACGAAACCGCCATCGTCGAGGAAGTAGCGGCCACTCACCGCCGTCACCGGCCACTTGCGCTCAAACCGGGTATGCACCAGGAAACTGCGAAAATCCTGCGGGGTGAAGCTGTCGATCACGCTGACTTCATCGGCCACACCCCACTGGATCACCTGGCGACCGATACGCCAGTTGGTGCTCTCGCCATCCCATTCCACGAATGCCTCCCAGAGCCGGACCTGGCTTTCGTTCTCGTCAGCCGTGCCGCGCATGTCCTTGTGCTCCAGTTCCATATCCGCCGACAGCACCGTGCGCAGGCCATCGCCCTGATGGTCCAGTTCCACCCGGGCACGCCCGCGCTGGCCGCTGTCCAGGTTGGACTTCAACGCGCTGGAGCCCACTTCACCACCGCTGCCAAGCCCGGCGGCCGAACGCACATCGACAAAGCCGGTGACCGTGCTCTGCCCGTGCGGGCCTGCCCATGCCTGGCTGCTCGCAAGCGGCCCAGTGGCCATCAGCAGGGCAGCGGCCAGCCCATGGAGGTAACCGCCCATTCACTCCACCATCCCGTTGGTTGCCTCATCGACCACCCGCTGGATCTCTGCCGGGTAGGCAAAGTGCTCGATGCCTTTCTCCATCTGCCGCACCGATACCAGTGCAGCGGGCAGCCCGACATTCACCTGGACCCAACGTCGCTCCAGTTCGGTCTGGTGGCCATTGCGAAAATCCTTCACCTGGACCAGGCGCTCGTAAAGCGCATCGCCGTAAGCCCGGACATCGCTGCGCCGGACTTGCTTGATCAACGTGCCCACGCTGTCGAAGAAGTCGATCCGGCTGGGGAAATAGCTGCCATCCGCACGAATGTAATAGCGGCGCTTGGCATAAGCGGAGTTCGACGAAGGCTTGGCCACGCAGTCGATGACATGCACGGCAAAGCCGTCCTCGCTGGCCTGCTCCACGTAGCGGTAGGTCCAGTCTTCGAGGTTGAGCTTCTGCAGGTCCTCGTAGATCAGGTCCGAGCCCACCCAGGTCTGGTGCTTCGAGGAAACCCGCCTGACCCGGCTGGCGGCCGGCAGGAACAGATACTGCAAGTCCTCGGCATCACGCACTTCCTCGTTGAAAGTGGCGATGTTGCGGATGCTGCGCGGGTAGAAGAACTTTTGCAGGTCGAGATCGCCTTGCTGGCTTGCCAGGTGATACCACAGCAGGCCACGCTGGCGGCGCACGCCTGCCTGGTCGGTCAGGGTCACCATCAGCATCGACACCGAGTCGTTGCCAATCGGGCGGCCTTCGGAGCGTTCGATCACTGCCCTGGGCTCCTCGGCCGGCGCCGTGGCCTCCGCCAGTGCCAGCGTCGGGCAACACAGCCAGGCAAGCAGGAATATCCGCTTCATGCGTGCATGCCTCCCGCCTGTCGATAGGTCGCCAGCAAGCCACCGGCCATGCCTTTAGGGCGGTACACCTCCTCCAGGCCGACAAACTGGTCGGTTTCTGCCAGAGCCGCGCGAATGGCGGCTGCAGCCGCCTCCAAAGCGCGCTGGCTCTTGCCGGGTACCGCAATCGCGAAGCGCACCTGAGCATCCCCCTGTTCGCTCGAAGCGCCTGGGTTGAGCGCGCCGCGTACACCGTGGCTGACATACAGGTGATTGAGGAACGCGCGCGCCGGGCACAGGTGCGCTGCCATGCCGGCGAACGCCGCGCTGCCATGCAGGAACAGCCCATGCGCACCGGCACTCAGCCCGCGACCGGCACCCACCAGGCCATGCAGACGACGCACCTGATCAATGCGTGCACGTACGCGTTCCACCAGGCCGGACGGCTCGTGCATCGCCGCCAGCAGCCGGCGCTTGCCCATCAGGTCCAGGCCGCTGCCGAAGATCAGCGCCTGGTCGAGGCATCGCTCGAACAAGGCACGCTCACGCAGCGCCAGGAACCCGCCGATGGTCGTCGGCATTTCCTTGGTCGCACTCATCAACACACCGTCAGCCAGCTCGCACATGGCCTTGACGATGTGCAACTCGTCACTGTCGTACCAGCCGCTGGCGTGTTCACGGACCAGGCAGGCATTGCTGATGATCCGCGTCGCATCGAGGATCAGCGCAATGCCGTGCCGGGCAGCCACTGCCTTGATTGCCTGCAGGTTCTCGACCGACATCGGCGCACCGCCGATGGCGTTGGTGCACGGTTCCAGCACAATGAACGGCACCCGCTGACGCCCCACGCGACGGATGGCGCGCTCCAGCGCGGCACTGTCGAGGTCGGCAGCGAACGCGCCGTTGCCATCGACCGTCGTCACGCTGCACAGCGAAGCGCCCTTGAGCCGAACGTGAGCCTCGAGCGTGGGGAACGGCGCACTGCCCAGCACGCAGTCCCCTGGTGACACCAGGGCATTGACCAGCAAGGCTTCGGCCAGCCGCCCCTGGGCCACGGCAATCACCTGTGGCAGGTTGAAAAGCCCGGCGAAGGCATTCGACAACTGCTCGTCCAGCTCGCGGTCAGCGTCCTGCTGTGCGGGGAAGCTTGGATAGGCCCGGTGCATCAGGCTGTCTGTCTGGTAGTCATCCAGCACCAGGCGTGACGGTACCAGGTCGAGGTTGAAGCCGTGCCGGACGAGAATCTGCGCACGGCCTTCGGCGGTTTCTGCCTGCAACGTCATGCCAGCGCCCCTTGCGTGACGTCGAGCACCTTGTGATTCATGCGGTTGAGGTCGAAGAACATCACCTTCGGCAGCACGATCGGCTCGCGGAAACCCGGCACCAGGTCATGCAGCAGGTAGTTGACGCACTCGGTCGCCAGCAACGATGTGGCGATCAGCACGCCAACCGCTACCGTCGGTACCTTGCCGACTTCCAGGCTGCGGACGATGGCCTGCATGTGCTGCGGCACGAAGATTTCGTCGAAAACCCGTGGTAGCGAACCCTGCTCCTTGGCGCCCTTGAGCGTCTCGGTCCAGTAATCCATGGCCAGCCCATCGGGCGCGGAGCACAGGGCGAAACAGCCGAAGCCCATGATCGGCCCCGCGACGCTGAACACCCCTCGCTGGCGTGCCTTGGCGTGGATCGATTCGCGCAGCACGTGGGTGACGTTGGCGTCCAGGCAGTCGACCAGGATATCCGCGCCGCCGAGGAACTCGTCCTGGTTATCGGCAGTGATACCCTCGACGAAAATCTCGACCTTCGCCTGCGGGTTCAGGTCGAGAATCAGCTCGCGATAGACCAGCGCCTTGTTGCGGCCCAGCGTGGCCCCGGTCGCAGCCCATTGGCGGTTCATGTCCGGCGGATCGAAAACCCCCGGGTCCGCCAGTTTGAACGTCTGTACGCCCATGCGGCACAGCGTCAGGGCCATGGCGCCGCCCACGCCGCCGCAGCCGGCGATGACCACGCAGCTGGAAGCCAGCCTGTCGATGCCTGCCTCGGTCAAGAGTGCAAGCGAGCGGTTCAGCATATTGTCGTTGCTCATCATGAGCCTCCTTGTTTCCACCTATGTAAATCTTCGCCTCGGGGTTGCCGAACGCTTGCCCGGCCCCCCGCAGACGTCTGATCCAGCCTTGCCATCCTGCGCAACGGGCGTGACGCAACTTGTTGCGGCCCGGTCGATGACCCGGGGCCTTGCTGCCCACACCATTAAACTAACGAGTCAATTAAGTAACCAAATTCCAAACACAACTCCGCCGCCATGCAAGTTCAAGACGCGTAACAGAGCGCTGAACGGGCATTATTAAAACTGTCAGTTCATTATCACCATTATTAAACTTGAACGTTTACCCGCATGCTTTCCAAGCGCCTATATTGTTAAACCGGCAAGTTTAATTCCGACCTGGAAAAACCCTGAAAAACCGGTTCGAAACAGGCAGCACGACAGGTATCACAGCCTCGGTGACAGAAAATAATATTCTTATAGATCAACAAGATACTGAACAAGAAACGAAACCATACCCACGCATTGGCCGTAGCCGCTTGCGCACAGGCAGGTGCACTTCCGATACGCCCAGGTACATCGCCTGGCGTTTTCCGGAAGAAACAGTCATTAACTTATAACGAAGACGATACTAAACGCAGAACCCACACTATTCAAGCAACTATTTTTGCAGCTTTGAATTTCCGGGATATTTGCGACGCACTCCGACACGCAGCGACATCTCTGCGCTGGCGTATTAAAACTGAAATATTCGACTTTTGTAGCGGGCGTTTATCCAGGCAAGCGCAGCCTCGACAACGGTCGTGTCGAGGCTGTACCTGGCAGCGGCGGTGGCGTTACGCCACGGCCATGGCCGCGAACGCGGCATTCAGGTCGTCGATCAGGTCGCGGTGATCCTCGATCCCCACCGACAGGCGCAGCAGGTTTTCGCTGATCCCCATCACGCCCTTCTGCTCCGGACTCAGCGAGCAGTGCGACATGCTCCAGGAGTGGTTGATCATGCTTTCCACGCCACCCAACGAGTCGGCCAGCACGAAGATCTGCAGCGCCTCGACCAGGCGGTTGAGTGCAGCGCGGTCGCCCTTGACCTTCATCGCCACCACCGCCCCGCCACTGCGCATCTGCCGTTTGCACAGCTCATGCTGCGGGTGGCTTTCCAGCCCCGGGTAATACACCTGCTCGATCTGCGCATGGCCTTCCAGGAAGCGCGCTACCTGCAAGGCATTGGCACACTGGCGCTCCATGCGCACATCCAGGGTCTTCAGGCCGCGCAAGGCCAGGTAGCAGTCGAACGGCCCCTGCACCGCACCAATCGCCATGCTGATGCGGCGCAGGCGCGCCAGCAGCGCTTCATTGGCCGCGACCACCACGCCCCCGGTCAGATCGGAGTGACCGCCGATGTACTTGCTGGCCGAATGCATCACCAGGTCGACACCCAGGCTGATCGGGCGCTGGTTCCAAGGCGAGCAGAAGGTGTTGTCGATACAGGTGAGGATGCCCCGCGCCCTGGCCAGGTCGCACACCGCCTTGATATCGACCAGGTGCAGCAGCGGGTTGGTCGGCGACTCGATCCAGATCAGCTGGGTATTTGGTTGGATGGCGGCAGCCACGGCGTCGAGGTCGTTGAGGTCGACGTAGGTGGTGGTCAGCCCCGAGGTGTGGCTGCGGTAGTCTTCGAGGATGCGGAAGGTGCCGCCGTAGACACCGTTCATCACCACCACGTGCGCATCCTTGGGCAGCAGCTCGAGCACCGTGGCGGTGGCGTTCACGCCCGAGGCGCAAGCGACCGCGCCAACGCCCTCCTCCAGAGCGGCGACACAGGTTTCGTAGGCATGCCGGGTGGGGTTGCCGACACGGCTGTAGGAGTACTCCGGCTTGTCGTCCAGGCTGCGCTTGGTGAACGAGCTGGCGGTGACGATCGCCGGGAAGATGGCGTTATCGGCGACGCTGAACTGCTCGCCGGCGTGAATGGTACGGGTGGCAAAATTGCGCAGCTTGTCGGACATGGTCAGGCCCATTGGCAGAGAGAAAGCCACCACTATCGCACAAGCCAAAACTTCCAGGCTTGGGGTAATCTGTGAAATATTTTTCGCCACGGCCCCCGCGCAATATGGACAGCTTCGACCAGCACATTCTCACCCTGCTTCAGCGCGATGCGTCGATCTCGCTCAAGGACCTGGCCGAGGCCGTCAACCTGTCTACCACGCCGTGCTGGAAGCGGGTCAGGCGCCTGGAGGAAGACGGCTACATTGTCGGCCGCGTAGCCCTGCTCGACCCGGAACGGCTGGGGCTGGGGCTGACGGTGTTCGTCCAGCTCAAGACCCAGCGCCACGACAGCGCCTGGCTGGAGCAGTTTGCCGCGACCGTGACCGGGTTCGAAGAGGTTATGGAGTTCTACCGCATGTCGGGCGACTGGGATTACATGCTGCGGGTGGTGGTGGGGGATATTGCGGCGTATGACCGGTTCTACAAGAAGCTGATCACCAGTACTGACGGGCTGTCGAACATCACGTCCAGTTTTGCCATGGAGCAGATGAAGTACACCACGGCTTATCCGGTGCATCGTTCCTGATTCCTGTATGGCAGTACCGGCCCTATCGCCGGCAAGCCAGCTCCCACAGGTACGTCACAGGGTTCTGAAATCTGTGCGGTCCCTGTGGGAGCTGGCTTGCCGGCGATAGGGCCCTTGCAGGCTACCTGTCAATCCGCGGCCAGCACCGCCGCAATCCGGCTCCCGGCCTTGGCCTTCTCGACCTTGATCGCCACAAACTTCGAAGTCGGGGTATAAGTTCCCTCGCCATAGCTTTCCAGCGGCACCAACGGGTTGGTCTCCGGATAATAGGCCGCCGCCTGCCCCTCGGGCACGTCATACGCCACCAGGCGGAACCCCGACACTCGCCGCTCCACGCCATCTTCCCACAGCGACACCAGGTCCACATGTTCGCCCGGCTCGAAGCCCATCCGGCGAATGTCGACTTCGTTGACAAACACCACTTCACGCAGGCCGAACACCCCGCGATAACGGTCGTCCAGGCCATACAGGGTGGTGTTGTACTGGTCGTGCGAGCGCAGGGTCTGCAGGATCAGGTCGGGCTTGTCGCCGCGCGCCAGCACCTTGGCATTCACCAGTTGCTCCGGCAGCAGGTGCGGGCTGAAGCGTGCCTTGCCAGTGGCCGTGCGCCAGGTACGGTCGGCAGCGTTGTTGCCCAGGTGGAAGCCGCCCGGGTGCTGCAGACGCTCGTTGAAATCGGTAAAGCCGGGAATCACATCGGCAATCATGCTACGGATGCGGCCATAGTCGGCAACAGCGTATTCCCAGTCGATCGGCTGCTTGCCCAGGGTCGCCTGGGCCATGCCGGCGATGATCCACGGCTCCGAGCGCAGGTGCGGCGAGCGCGGGCGCAGCTGGCCGTGGGAAATGTGCACCATGCTGAAGGTGTCCTCCACGGTCACGCCTTGCGGCCCGTTGGCCTGCATGTCGATTTCGGTACGGCCCAGGCATGGCAGGATCAACGCATCGCGGCCGGTGACCAGGTGCGAGCGGTTGAGCTTGGTGGAAATCTGCACGGTCAGCGCGCAATTGCGCATGGCGGCATGGGTGCGCGGCGTATCCGGCGTGGCCTGGGCAAAGTTGCCCACCCAGGCCGATGAACACCTTGGCCCGCCCCTCTTCCATGGCCTTGATCGCCAGCACCGCGTTGTGCCCGTGGGCACGCGGCACACGGAAGCGGAAGCGTTTTTCGATGGCATCGAGCAGCGCCGCCCCGGGCTTCTCGTCGATGCCCATGGTGCGGTCGCCCTGCACGTTGCTGTGGCCACGCACAGGTGACAGACCGGCGCCGGGCTTGCCAACATTACCGCGCAGCAGCTGCAGGTTGACGATTTCCTGAACGGTCGGCACCGAATGACGGTGCTGGGTTACGCCCATGGCCCAGCACATGATTACCCGTTCGGCCTTGCGGTACATGCGCGCGGCCAGTTCGATCTCGGCCTGGGTCAGGCCCGATTGCTCGACGATGTGCGCCCAGGGCGTGGCATCCACGGCTTCCAGGTAGGCGTCGATGCCACTGGTGTGCTCGGCGATGAAGGCATGGTCGAATACTGCCGGCTCGCCGTTGGCCTGGGCCTCGCGCTCCCACTGCAGCAGGTACTTGGCAATGCCGCGCATCACTGCCATGTCACCGCCCAGGGCCGGTCGGAAGTAGGCCGTGTTGGTTGGCTCGGAGCCATTGCTGAGCATCTCGAACGGGTGCTGCGGGTGCTGGAAGCGCTCCAGGCCGCGCTCTTTGAGCGGGTTGAAGCAGACCACCTGGGCACCACGCTTCACCGCTTCACGCAGCGGTTCGAGCATGCGCGGGTGGTTGGTGCCAGGGTTCTGGCCGATGACGAAGATGGCGTCGGCCAGCTCCAGGTCATGGAACACCACGGTGCCCTTGCCCACGCCGAGGGTTTCCGACATGCCCACGCCGCTGGCCTCGTGGCACATGTTCGAGCAGTCGGGGAAGTTGTTGGTGCCGTAGGCGCGGACGAACAGCTGGTAGAGGAACGCCGCCTCGTTGCTGGCCCGGCCCGAGGTGTAGAACTCGGCCTGGTCGGGCGAATCGAGTGCGCGCAAGTGCTGGGCTATCAGCGCAAAGGCTTCTTCCCAGCTGGTTTCGACATAGTGGTCGGTGGCCGCGTCGTAGCGCATCGGGTGGGTCAGGCGGCCCTGGTACTCCAGCCAGTAGTCGGTCTGTCCGGCCAGCGCACTGACGCTGTACCTGGCGAAGAACGCCGGGTCTACCGAGCGGCCGGTGGCCTCCCAGTTGACCGCTTTGGCGCCGTTTTCGCAGAACTTGACCATGTCGTTTTCCGGCGACTCGCCCCAGGCGCAGCCGGGGCAGTCGAAGCCGCCGTTCTGGTTGGTCTTGAGCATGGCCCGCAGGTTCTTGAAGGCATTGTCGCTGCCCAGCCAGCTCTTGGTCACGCTCTTGAGCGCCCCCCAGCCGGCGGCGGCGCCCTTGTAGTCCCTGATATGTTGGTCCTGGCTCATGCGATGAATCCTCACGCTTCGATGCTTTTTTTCAGCCTATGGAGCGCGGGGTAGAGCCGTCCAATCGAAAGATCTTACGGGGTGATAGGCGGTTTCGATCATGCATCGGGGGTGATGATAGAAACGGTCGATCAAATGGTCGGGCAAAGCAATTTGACGGCCTTGCCCCCAGGTTATAGCTTGGAGTGCAGTCCCAACCCATTCGAGCGCGAACGTGGAACAGAACAGCCGGGCCCTGATCGACGGCTTCAACCGGAAAATCGACTACCTGCGGATGTCGGTCACCGACCGCTGCGACTTCCGCTGCGTGTACTGCATGGCCGAAGACATGCAGTTCCTGCCGCGCCAGCAAATCCTCAGCCTCGAAGAACTGTTCCAGGTGGCCGAGCGCTTCGTCGCCCTCGGCACCCGCAAGATCCGCCTGACCGGCGGCGAGCCGCTGGTGCGCCAGGGCATCGTCGACCTGTGCGGGCGCATCGCCGCCCTGCCCGGCCTGCGTGAATTGTGCCTGACCAGCAATGGCTCGCAACTCGGGCGCCTGGCCCAGCCGCTGTTCGACGCTGGCGTGACGCGCCTGAACATCAGCCTCGACAGCCTGGACGCCGACCGCTTCAAGCAACTGACCCGCACCGGCGACCTGCACCAGGTGATCGCCGGCATCGACGCCGCCCGCCAGGCCGGCTTCAAGCGCACCAAGCTCAACTGCGTGGTCCTCAAGGGCCGCAACGATCATGAACTGGTCGACCTGGTACGCTTTGCCATCGACCGCGAACTGGACATCACCTTCATCGAAGAAATGCCCTTGGGCGTGATCAGCGAACATGAACGCGGCGAGTCGTTCTGCTCCAGCGATGAAGTACGTGCGCTACTGGCCGAGCAGTTCACCCTGGTCGAGTCGACCGAGTCGTCACATGGCCCGGCCCGTTACTGGCGCCTGGCCGAAGCCGCCAACACTCGGGTCGGCTTCATTTCGCCACACAGCCACAACTTCTGCGCCACCTGCAACCGCGTGCGCCTCACCGTCGAAGGCCGCCTGCTGCTGTGCCTGGGCAATGAGCACTCGGTGGACCTGAAGCAGGTGCTGCGCGCCCACCCCGGCAACCCCGGGCGCCTGGAAAAGGCCATTCGTGATTCATTGCACCTCAAGCCCTATCGCCATCATTTCGAAGTCGGGGGCGACGTGCAGATCCTGCGTTTCATGAACATGACCGGCGGCTAGGCAGCCGCCCCTGGATTTCCATGATCGTCCACCCCACCCCCGATGTGCTGCGTGTGCTGTTCACCCTCAAGGGTTCGATCGTCAAGCGCATTGCCCTGCGCTGCCTGATGGTGACCCTGCTGGCCGCACTGATCGTGCTGGTCGAGCGCCACTACCCGGCGTTTTTCTACCCGGTCAGTGCCACGCCGTTCACCTTGCTTGGCCTGTCGCTGTCGATCTTCATGAGCTTTCGCAACAACGCCTGCTACGACCGTTGGTGGGAGGGGCGCAAGGCCTGGGGCAAGCTGATTATCGAAACCCGCTCGTTCGTGCGTGAAAGCGTGGTGATTACCGACGAAACCCTGCGGGCCGAACTGTTGCGCAGCCTGTGCGGCTTTGCTCATGCGCTGAATGCGCGGCTGCGTAACGAGGACGAATTGGCCGCCGCCCGGCCCTGGCTGGCCCGGCCCGAAGCGATCAGCCCGCACAATGTGTGCGATGCCATCCTGCGCGAAATCGGCGGGCATTGCTCGCGGCTGGCCGAACGGCAACAGATCAGTGACTGGCGTTACAGCCTGCTGGAGCAACGGCTGGCAGGCCTGACCGAAGTGCAGGCCACCTGCGAGCGGATCAAGGGCACGCCGTTGCCGTTCCCCTACACACTGTTGCTGCACCGCACCATCTACATCTTCTGCCTGCTGCTGCCGTTTGCCCTGGCCGAACCGCTGGGCTGGCTGGCGCCGCTGTTCACCACCATCGTGGGGTACACGTTCTTCGGCCTGGATGCGATTGGCAACGAACTGGAAGACCCGTTCGGGCGCGATGAGAACGACCTGCCGACCGATGCCATGGTGCGGACCGTGGAGCGCGATGTGCTGGCTGGGTTGGGGGAACAACAGCTACCGCCGGCGTTGTTGCCGGTGGACCATGTATTGAGCTGAGCGATTGTTGTTGCCTGTCCTGGCCTCTTCGCGGCGGTTCGACGCCTCGACTTGCCCGCTCCCACAGGGTCATCACTGCCCTCAAGACCTGTGCAGTACCTGTGGGAGCGGGCAAGTCGAGGCGTCGAACCGCCGCGAAGAGGCCGGTACAGGAAAGCACTCAGCCCCGGCTTGCACAGGCCTCGATCGGCTTCAGGTGCTTGACGAAGTTGCACGGCCGGTGCCGCGCATCCAGTTGCTCCGCCAGGATGCCCTCCCACGCCGTACGGCAAGCCCCGGTGGACCCAGGCAGGCAGCACACCAACGTGCGGTTGGACAGCCCGGCCAGCGCCCGGCTCTGCACGGTCGAGGTGCCGATATCGAGAATCGACAAGGCCCGGAACAGTTCGCCAAAGCCATCGATGCGCTTGTCCAGCAGGCACTCTACGGCTTCCGGCGTGCTGTCACGCCCGGTAAAACCGGTACCGCCGGTAATCAGCACTACCTGCACCTGCTCATCGGCAATCCAGGTGGCGACCTGGGCGCGGATCTTGTAAAGGTCGTCCTTGAGCAACGCCCGCGCCACCAGGCGGTGGCCGATCTCCACCGAGCGGCTGGCCAGCAGCTCACCGGAGGTGTCGTTGTCGTAGGTACGGGTGTCGCTGACGGTCAGCACGGCAATGTTGAGCGGTACGAAGACCGCGTCGGGTTGGACGCGCACGGTGGGGCTCCTCAAGTGGCATTGCTGCCACGCTAGAGGCATGGCCCAGGGGCGTCCAATCGATATGGCGTACCGACTGATCAATGACATCTATCGCAGACGTGGGTTAAGGTCTGCACAACCCGCTACCAGGCACTTCCATGGACATCAAGCAGCTCAAATTCCTCATCGCCCTCGACCAGACCCGCCACTTCGGCCAGGCGGCGGCGCTGTGCCATATCACCCAGCCGACGCTGTCCATGCGCCTGCGCAACCTGGAGGACGAGCTGGACCTGGTACTGGTCAAGCGCGGCCAGCGCTTCGAAGGTTTCACCGAGGCCGGCGAGCGCATCCTGGCCTGGGCCCGCACTCTGCTCGCCGCCCACGACGGCCTGCAGGCCGAGGCCGCCAGCTGCCGTGGCCAGGTGGTCGGCAGCCTGCGCCTGGGCACGGTGCCGCTAGCCAGTTTCAACCCCATGCACCTGCTGCTGCCGCTGCGTGAAAAATACCCCGAGCTGCACTTCCAGCTCAGCTCGCTCAGCTCGGAACAGATCATCGACGGGCTCAGCCGCAACCAGCTCGACCTGGGCATCTGCTACCTGGACCAGGTCAACACCAGCTTCTTCGAAGTAATCGAGCTGGGCACCACCACCATGGGCCTGCTGCACGATACCCGGCACTTCCAGTTCACCGCCGACACCCTGCGCTGGGACGAACTGGGCGACATTCCGCTGGGCCTGCTGAGCAAAGGCATGCATTACCGCCAATCGCTGGACCTGAGTTTCCGCAGCCGTGGCCTGGAGCCGAATGCGGTGCTGGAAAGCGATTCGAGCTTCCAGTTGATCCAGGCCATCACCACCGGCATGTGCTGCGCAGTCATGCCGCTGGACTGCGGCCTGGAAGACCTGAGCGAACACCTACGCATCCTGCCGGTGGCCGACGCCGCCATCCACAGCCCGGTCGGCCTGCTGCTGCGCCGCAGCGAGCCACGTTCGGCGATCGCCGAACAGTGCTTCGATGAGGCGCGGGCGCTGTTTCAGGCCAACTGATCGCTGGTTGCCTGGCGGTACTGCCGCGGGGTGAAGCCGGTCAGTTGCTTGAACTGGCGGCTGAAGGCGCTGTGGTCGGTATAGCCACAGCACATCGCCACTTCGGTGATCGGCAGTTCCGAGTGCAGCAGGCGGTGGGCATGTTCCAGGCGTGCCTTGTGGATCATCTGCCGTGGCGTCAGGTGGAACACGCGCTTGCAGTAGCGCTCCAGCTGGGCCACGGAAATGCCGGCGATACGGGTCAGCTCGCCCATGCTGATCGGTTGGTGAAAATGCCGGCGGATATGCTCGTCCACCGCCGCCAGGCGCTGGTAGGCAGGGTGGCTGTCGGAGGCTGACTGCAAGTCGACCGAGATGCCGACCAGGCCGATGATCTCGCCGGCCTGGTTATACAGCGGGCGCTTGTGGGTCAGGCACCAGCCAGGCTCGCGGCTGCCGTACAGGTGCAGTTCCAGCTGGTCTACCAAAACCAACCCTTCCTTGAGGACACGACGATCCTGCTCGGTGTAGCCGGGGCCCAGTTGTGCCGGGAACACTTCGGCGCTGGTCTTGCCCAGCAGCGGTTGCAGGCGCTTGAGGCCGCAGCGCTGGACCAGGGTGTTGTTGGCCAGCACATAGCGGGCGGCCGGGTCCTTGATGAAGATCGCGGCGTTGGGGATGGCGTCGAGGATCGGCAGTAGCAGGGACACCCCGGCGAGCAGGGCCTCTAGGGTGGCAGGGCGGTGCTGGTCGAGGGGACTGGTAGAGGGTTGCCAGGGGGGTGTCGGTCATCTGTCGGTTCTCTGTTGGCTGTGCCGGCCCTTTCGCGGGCGTGCCCGCGAAGAGGCCAGCGCTACCAACACACCTCTACAGCCCTTATACGGTATGGCTTACAGCCTATCCCCCACCCTTCCGGCCCGCCACTGTTTTTCTGCAACTGTGCCGATTTCGTCATTCCGCCTGCAGAAAACCATCAAGAACCGTCGCCCCGATCGGTCCACTCTATGCCCCACGCAAGCCGCCCCAAGTCCTACAAGAGCGCGGCCCAAAAAGCCGCATCTGGTGACATCAGACCTGCCTATCCAATAACCAACAAAAAGGCGAACCCATGTCAGGTAAATTCAAAAAACAGTTGTCATTGCTGGACCTCACCTTCATCGGCCTAGGCGCCATTTTCGGCTCCGGCTGGTTGTTCGCAGCCAGCCACGTCTCGGCCATCGCAGGCCCGGCCGGCATCCTGTCCTGGTTCCTTGGCGGCTTCGCCGTACTGTTGCTGGGCATCGTCTATTGCGAACTGGGCGCTGCCCTGCCGCGTGCCGGGGGCGTGGTGCGCTACCCGGTTTACTCCCACGGCCCGCTGCTGGGCTACCTGATGGGGTTCATCACCCTGATCGCCTTTTCCAGCCTGATCGCCATCGAAGTGGTCGCGTCGCGCCAATACGCCGCCGCCTGGTTCCCCGGGCTGACCAAGGCCGGCTCCAGCGACCCGACCGTGCTCGGCTGGCTGGTGCAGTTCGCCTTGCTGGGGCTGTTCTTCTTCCTCAACTACCGCAGCGTGAAAACCTTCGCCAAGGCCAACAACCTGGTCAGCGTGTTCAAGTTCATCGTGCCGCTGCTGGTGATCGGCGTGCTGTTCACCTTCTTCAAGCCGGAAAACTTCGAGGTCCAGGGTTTTGCCCCGTTCGGTCTGTCCGGTGTTGAAATGGCGGTATCGGCCGGCGGCATCATCTTCGCCTACCTGGGCCTGACCCCGATCATTTCGGTGGCCAGCGAGGTAAAGAACCCGCAGCGCACCATCCCTATCGCGCTGATCCTCTCGGTACTGCTGTCCACCGCGATTTACGCCCTGCTGCAACTAGCCTTCCTCGGCAGCGTGCCAACCGAAATGCTGAGCAACGGCTGGGCCGCCGTGACCAAGGAACTGGCCCTGCCCTACCGTGACATCGCCCTGGCCCTGGGTGTGGGCTGGCTGGCCTATCTGGTGGTGGCCGACGCAGTGATCTCACCCAGCGGCTGCGGCAACATCTACATGAATGCCACCCCACGTGTGGTCTATGGCTGGGCGCAGACCGGCACCTTCTTCAAGTACTTCACCCGCATCGATGCCGAGTCCGGTATCCCGCGCCCGGCGCTGTGGCTGACCTTCGGCCTGTCGGTGTTCTGGACCCTGCCGTTCCCTTCGTGGGAAGCACTGATCAACGTGGTTTCCGCCGCCCTGGTACTGAGCTACGCCGTGGCCCCGGTCACCGTCGCCGCGCTGCGCCGCAACGCCCCCGACATGCCACGCCCGTTCCGGGTCAAGGGCATGGGCGTGCTCGGCCCGCTGTCGTTCATCATCGCCGCACTGATCGTGTACTGGTCGGGCTGGAACACCGTGTCGTGGCTGCTGGCCCTGCAGATCGTGATGTTCGTGCTGTACCTGCTGTGCGGTCGCTTCGTGCCGACCCGGCACCTGTCACTGACCCAGCAAGTGCGCTCGTCGGCGTGGCTGATCGGCTTCTACGCGGTGACCATCCTGCTGTCGTGGCTGGGCAGCTTCGGCGGCCTGGGAGTGCTCGGCCACCCGTTCGACACCGTGGCCGTGGCCGCCTGCGCGCTGGGCATCTACTACTGGGGCGCGGCCACCGGCGTGCCTGCGCACCTGGTGCGCCTGGAGGGTGAGGATGAAAGCGAAGCCTCCTCCGAAAGCTACCCAGGCCAGCGCCCTGCCGCCGTCGCCTCCTGACCCACTCTCGAATGGATATGCCTATGAAACACGTTCACGTCATCGACTCGCACACCGGCGGAGAACCGACCCGCCTGGTGATGAAAGGCTTCCCGCAACTGCATGGCTGCAGCATGGCCGAGCAACGTGACGAACTGCGCGAGCTGCACGACCAATGGCGCCGCGCCTGCCTGCTGGAACCACGTGGCAACGATGTGCTGGTCGGCGCGCTGTACTGCCCACCGGTATCGGCCGACGCCACGTGCGGGGTGATCTTCTTCAACAACGCCGGCTACCTGAACATGTGCGGCCACGGCACCATCGGCCTGGTCGCCTCGCTGCAGCACCTGGGCCTGATCGCACCGGGCGTGCACAAGATCGACACCCCGGTCGGCCAGGTCAGCGCCACCCTGCATGAAGACGGCGCCGTTACCGTCGGCAACGTGCCGTCCTACCGCTACCGCCAGCAAGTGCTGGTGGACGTGCCCGGCCATGGCCCGGTGCGCGGTGACATCGCCTGGGGCGGCAACTGGTTTTTCCTTGTTTCCGAACACGGCCAGCGCATCGAACTGGACAACCGCGAGGCGCTGACCGAGTACACCTGGGCGATGCTCAAGGCCCTCGAAGCCCAAGGCATCACCGGTGAAAACGGCGCTCCCATCGACCATGTCGAACTGTTCGCCGACGACGCCAATGCCGACAGCCGCAACTTCGTGATGTGCCCCGGCAAGGCCTATGACCGCTCGCCCTGCGGCACCGGCACCAGCGCCAAGCTGGCCTGCCTGGCCGCCGACGGCAAGCTCGACCAAGGCCAGACCTGGGTACAGGCCAGTATCACCGGCAGCCAGTTCCAGGGCCGCTACGAGCACGACGGCGAACTCATTCGCCCGTTCATCACCGGCCGCGCCTACATGACCGCCGACAGCACCCTGCTGATCGACGCACAGGACCCGTTCGCCTGGGGCATCTGACCCCGGCTTTTTCCATAAAAACCGAATACCGCGAGGAGTGACAACAATGACCAATATCTTCACCGGCACCATGCCCGCCCTGATGACCCCCTGCACCGCCCAGCGCAAGCCGGACTTCGACGCCCTGGTGCGCAAGGGCCGTGAACTGATCGAGGCCGGCATGAGCGCCGTGGTGTACTGCGGCTCGATGGGTGACTGGCCGCTGCTGACCGAAGCCGAGCGCCAGGAAGGCGTGGCACGCCTGGTAGCCGCCGGCATCCCGACCATCGTAGGTACCGGTGCGGTGAACACCCGTGAAGCGGTATCTCACGCCGCCCATGCGGCCAAGGTCGGTGCCGCCGGCCTGATGGTCATCCCACGCGTACTCAGCCGCGGGGCCTCGCTGATCGCCCAGAAGCACCACTTCTCGGCCATCCTGGCAGCCGCACCGAAGCTGCCGGCGGTGATCTACAACAGCCCGTACTACGGCTTTGCCACCCGCGCCGACCTGTTCTTCGAACTGCGCCGCGAGTTCCCCAACCTGATCGGCTTCAAGGAGTTTGGCGGTGGCGCCGACCTGCGCTACGCCGCCGAGCACATCACCTCCAAGGATGATGACGTGACCCTGATGGTCGGCGTCGACACCCAGGTGGTGCATGGCTTCGTCAACTGCAACGCCACCGGCGCCATCACCGGCATTGGCAACGCCCTGCCGCGTGAGGTACTGCAGCTGGTGAGCCTGAGCAAGCAGGCGGCCAAGGGTGATGCCAAGGCCCGCCGCCTGGCACGGGAACTGGAAGCGGCGCTGGCGGTGCTGTCGTCGTTCGATGAAGGCTGCGACCTGGTGCTGTATTACAAGCACCTGATGGTGCTGAACGGCGACAGCGAATACAGCCTGCACTTCAACGAGACCGATGTACTGACCGACGCCCAGCGCAACTATGCCGAGCAGCAGTACGCGCTGTTCCGCACCTGGTATGCCAGCTGGTCGGCCGAGCAGAACGTGGCCTAAGCAGCCACGGTTTTCTCTGTGGGAGCGGGCGTGCCCGCGAAGCAGGCGACTCGGTGCCTGGCACCGGCTCTGCCGGTGTTCGCGGGCTCGCCCGCTCCCACAGGGTACCTAGTACACCCTTGCAACTGCATGTGATTTCCAAGGAGGCTCCATGACCCTCACAGGCAACCTGCTGATCGGCCAGACGCCGGTAACCGGCAGCCGCGAAGCCATCCGTGCCATCGACCCGGCCACCGGCCAGGCGCTGGAACCGGCCTACCTTGGCGGCACCAGCGAACACGTGGCCCAGGCCTGCGCCCTGGCCTGGGCGGCGTTCGATGCCTACCGCGAAACTTCGCTCGAACAACGGGCACAATTCCTCGAAAGCATCGCCACGCAGATCGAAGCGCTGGGCGATGAGCTGATCGACCGCGCCGTGGCCGAAAGCGGCCTGCCCAAGGCGCGCATCCAGGGCGAGCGCGGTCGCACCTGCACCCAGCTGCGCACTTTCGCCCGCGTGGTGCGGGCCGGCGAATGGCTGGACGTGCGGGTTGACAACGCCCTGCCCGAACGCCAGCCGCTGCCACGTGCCGACCTGCGCCAACGCCAGGTGGCCCTGGGGCCGGTGGCCGTATTCGGCGCCAGCAATTTCCCTTTGGCCTTCTCGGTGGCCGGTGGCGACACTGCCTCGGCCCTGGCCGCCGGTTGCCCGGTGGTGGTCAAGGCCCATGGCGCCCACCCGGGCACCAGCGAGCTGGTTGGTCAGGCAGTGGCAAGGGCCGTGAAGCAGTGCGGCTTGCCGGCTGGTGTGTTTTCGCTGTTGTACGGTTCCGGTCGTGAAGTGGGCATTGCACTGGTCAGCGATCCGCGCATCAAGGCCGTTGGCTTTACCGGCTCGCGCAGCGGTGGCATTGCGCTGTGCCAGGCGGCCCAGGCCCGCCCGGAGCCAATCCCGGTGTACGCCGAAATGAGCTCGATCAACCCGGTCTTCCTGTTCGACACCGCCTTGCAGACCCGCGCTGAGGCACTGGCACAAGGCTTCGTCGCCTCACTGACCCAGGGTGCCGGCCAGTTCTGCACCAACCCAGGCCTGGTGATTGCCCGTCAAGGGCCGGCGTTGCAGCGTTTCATCGACGCCGCCAGCGAACACGTGCGCCAGGCTGCGGCGCAGACCATGCTCACCCCGGGCATCTTCAGTGCCTACCAGGCCGGTGTCGGCGCCTTGGCCGCAAACGCCAATGCCCAGGCTGCCGCCAGTGGCCAGGCCGGGCAAGGCCCCAACCAGTGCCAGACGCATTTGTTCGTGACCCAGGCGGAAGCGTTCCTCGCCGACCCGGCGTTGCAGGCCGAAGTCTTCGGCGCGGCGTCGCTGGTGGTGGCCTGCGTCAACGATGAGCAGGTCCGCCAGGTGGCCGAGCATCTGGAAGGCCAACTGACCGCCACCTTGCAACTGGACGATGCCGACATCGACAACGCCCGCGCCCTGCTGCCAACCCTTGAGCGCAAGGCTGGCCGCATCCTGGTCAATGGCTGGCCGACCGGTGTCGAAGTATGCGACGCGATGGTCCACGGCGGACCGTTCCCGGCCACCTCCGATGCCCGCACCACCTCGGTGGGCACGGCGGCGATCCTGCGCTTCCTGCGCCCGGTGTGCTACCAGGACTTCCCCGATGCCCTGCTGCCGCAGGCGTTGCAACACGGCAACCCGCTGCAATTGCGGCGCCTGCACGACGGTAAACGGGAAGGCTGAGCATGGTCGAAACCGCTGAAACCGATATCGCCGTGGTCGGCGCCGGCATTGTCGGCGTTGCCTGTGCGCTGCAACTGGCCCGCCAGGGCCGCCGGGTAACCCTGGTCGACCGCCAGGCACCCGGCCATGGCGCGTCCTACGGCAACGCCGGGCACCTGGCTACCGAGCAGGTATTCCCGATTGCCGACCTGTCGATTCTCAAGCGCCTGCCGCGCATGCTGCTGGACCCGATGGGCCCGCTGCGCCTGGACTGGAAGTACCTGCCCAAGGCCATGCCCTGGTTCACCCGCCTGCTGCTCAACCTGCGCCCGGGCCCGTATCAGCGCAGCGTGGCCGGCATCCGTGCCTTGAACGAGGGCAGCCTGGGTGCCTGGCAACGGTTGCTGGGTTCGATCGGGCGCAGCGAGCTGTTCCAGGAACATGGCTCGCTGCTGGTGTTCGAGCGGCCGGAGTCGCGTCAGGCCCTGGAGGCCTTGCGTGCACGCATGCAACAACAGGCGGTGGCGGTGGACGTCTGGTCGGCCGACACCGTGCTTGAAGCGGCGCCGCAACTGAGTCCGTCATTGCTGGGAGGGCTGTTCTTCCCGCGTACCGGGCATTTCATCGACCCGTACCGGGTGGTGTGCGAACTGTTCGAAGCGGCCAAGGCCAGTGGCGTGCGTTTTGTTCAGGCGCAGGTCGACGGCGGGCGGCTGCACAGCGGCGGGGTCAGCCTGGCCAGCGACCAGGGCACGCTGGAGGCCCGCCAGGTGCTGATCAGTTGTGGTGCGCATTCTGCGCGGTTGACCGGCGCGCTGACCGGCAAGCAGGTGCCCCTGGACACCGAGCGCGGCTACCACCTGATGTTGCCTGGCGAGCATCAGCGTTTGCCGTTCGCGGTCACTTCGCTTGAGCGCAAGTTCATCATGACGCCCATGGCCGAGGGCCTGCGCCTGGCCGGTACGGTGGAATTCGCCGGGCTGGATGCGCCGCCGAGCATGCAGCGCGCGTGGCAGTTACACCGGTTGAGCAAGGGGTTGTTCCGGCGGGATTTGAGTGTGGAGGGAGCGACGCCCTGGATGGGCTTCCGGCCTTCGTTGCCAGATTCGTTGCCGGTGATCGACCGGGTGTGTGATGGGCGGGTGCTGTTGGCGTTCGGGCATCAGCACCTGGGGTTGACCCAGGCGGCGGTGACGGCGGAATGGGTGGGGCGGTTGGTCGAGCGGGCCGGTGGACCGGAGATGGGGGCTTACCGGTTGGATCGGTTCTAGATTCGGGGGCCGCTGTGCGGCCCATTCGCCGGCAAGCCAGCTCCCACCTCGACCGCATAGGCCTCAAGCGGTGTGCAGTACCTGTGGGAGCTGGCTTGCCGGCGAATGGTGCTGCAAAGCAGCCCCTTTTATGCCTCAGCGATAACGCTCGAGCCAGTGAGCATACGGTGCCGGCAAGGTCCAGGAGGCCTTCTCAACCCCTAGCTCCTTGGCCGCAAAATAAGCCCAGTGCGGATCTGCCAGGTGCGCACGCCCCACCGATACCAGGTCCAGCTGGTTGGCCTGCAGCGCGGCTTCCGCCAGTTGCGGCGTACCAAAACCCCACGCCGAAGTCACCGGCAGCTTCGCCTCTCGGCGCACGCGCTCGGCAATCGGCCCCATGAACGCCGGGCCCCACGGAATATTGGTGTCGGGAATGGTAAAGCCGACACTCACGCTCAGCAGGTCGAGGCCGCCAGCCTTGAAGCGGCGCGCCAGTTCGATCGACTCTTCCAGGGTTTGCTCATCGCGGCCATCGTATTCCAGCACACCAAAACGCGCGGTCAGTGGCAGGTTCTCTGGCCACACCTCACGCACCGCTGCCAGGGTTTCCAGCAGGAAGCGGCTGCGGTTGTCGAAGCTGCCACCGTAGGCGTCGGTACGCTTGTTGGAATGCTCGGAGAAGAAGCTCTGGCCCAGATAGCCATGGGCAAAGTGCAGTTCGATCCACTCGAAACCGGCATCACGCGCACGGCGGGCAGCATCGACGAAGTCCTGCTTGACCCGGGCGATGTCGTCCAGGGTCATCTCGCGCGGCACTTGTGGCAGGTGCGCGCCGAAGGCGATGGCGGACGGGGCGATGGTTTCCCAGCCGCGGGCGTCGTCGGCGGCAATGTGATCATCACCTTCCCACGGGCGGTTGGCGCTGGCCTTACGCCCGGCATGGGCAATCTGGATACCCGGCACGGAACCTGCGGCCTTGATTGCCTGCACCACCGGTACGAAAGCCTGGGCGTGGGCATCGCTCCAGATACCGGCACAACCGGGGGTGATGCGCCCTTCCGGTGCCACTGCCGTGGCCTCGACCACCAGCAGGCCGGCACCGCCACGGGCCAGGCTGGCCAGGTGCACGTGGTGCCAGTCGTTGATCATGCCGTCCTCGGCCATGTACTGGCACATCGGCGGGATGGCAATGCGGTTGCGCAGGGTGACGTCCTTGAGGGTATAGGGTTCGAACAAGGCGGACATGGGCAAGCTCCCGAGCTGATTGATTACGATAGTTCGATCATAATCGAACTATGGCAATTAATGATAGCCCCGTTATCATGACGACCATGCGAGCCTACCCACACCCCAATCCTGAAGACCTGACCCTGGAACGTCTGCTCTATGCCCTGAGCGACCCGGTGCGCCTGGATATCGTGCGCCGCCTGGCAGGCGTGACCGAAGCCAGCTGCGGCGAGCTGGACGGCGGCCGGCCGAAGTCGAGCATGTCCCACCACTTTCGCGTGCTGCGTGATGCGGGGCTGGTGCATACCCGCAATGTGGGAACTACCCATATGAATTCGTTGCGTAGCGAGATGCTGGGGGAGCGGTTTCCCGGGTTGCTGGACTGCATTCTGCGGCAGCAATGATTTTCCTGTGCCGGCCTCTTCGCGGGTAAACCCGCTCCCACACGGACCGCGTTGGCCACAGGCTTGGCGCTATCCCTGTGGGGGCGGGTTTACCCGCGAAAGGGCCGGAACAGGCAACAAAAAAGCCACGAGGTCTCCCCCGTGGCTTCTTTCACAACGATGGCCGATTACAGCGCCATGTCATTCTCAGGCTTGCTCTCGACCGGCTGGCTCGGTGCAACCGTGGTACCGACGCTCTCGTCGATCACCGGTGGTTTCTCGAGCTGCAGCACTTCAGCGGTGTAGTTCCACTCCTTCTGGGTGGCCGCCGCCGAGTCGTTCAGCTTGGTGCCGTAGCTTGGCACGATCTGCTTGATCTTGGCCTGCCACTCAGGGGTAGCGACCTTTTCCTTGAACACGGTTTCCAGCACGTTCAGCATGATCGGTGCAGCAGTCGAAGCACCTGGCGATGCACCCAGCAGGCCGGCGATGGTGCGGTCCTCGGAAGCGACCACCTCAGTACCCAGCTTCAGCACGCCGCCCTTCTCGGCATCACGCTTGATGATCTGCACGCGCTGGCCGGCCTGCCACAGGCGCCAGTCTTCCTTCTTGGCGTTCGGGAAGTAGGTACGCAGGGCTTCGAAGCGGTCGTCGTCAGACAGCATCAGCTGGCCAGCGAGGTACTCGACCAGCGGGTACTGGTCGATACCGACCTTGGTCATCGGCCATACGTTGTGGGTGGTGGTGCTGCTCAGCAGGTCCAGGTACGAACCGTTCTTCAGGAACTTGGTCGAGAAGGTGGCGAACGGCCCAAACAGGATCACGCGCTTGCCGTCCAGCACACGGGTGTCCAGGTGCGGAACCGACATGGGCGGCGCGCCGGTCGAGGCGATGCCGTAGGCCTTGGCCATGTGCTGCATGGCAATGGTCGGGTTCTCGGTCACCAGGAACGAGCCGCCCACCGGGAAGCCTGCGTATTCCTTGGCTTCAGGAATGCCCGACTTCTGCAGCAGCTTCAATGCGCCGCCGCCGGCACCGATGAACAGGAACTTGGCGTCGGTGGCCGACTCGGTACCGTCCTTCAGGTTCTTGTACTCGACGTGCCAGGAGCCGTCCTTGTTTCGGGTGATGTCCTGCACTTCGCTGGACAGCTTCAGGTCGAAGTTGTCCTGGGTTTTCAAGTGGCCGACGAACTGGCGGGTGATCTCGCCGAAGTTGACGTCGGTGCCGATTGGCGTCCAGGTCACGGCCAGCTTCTGGTTCGGGTCGCGGCCTTCCATCATCAGCGGGACCCACTTGGCGATCTGCGCGTGGTCCTCGGAGTATTGCATCGGGCGGAACAGCGGGCTGGCCTGCAGCGCGTCGTAACGCTTCTTCAGGAACTTGATGTTGTCATCGCCCCACACGAAGCTCATGTGCGGCGTGGTGTTGATGAACGAGTGCGGGTTCTTCAGTACGCCCTGGCGAACCTGCCAGGCCCAGAACTGCCGGGAGATCTGGAAGGCTTCGTTGATTTCGATGGCCTTGCTGATGTTGACGTTGCCGTCTTTGTCTTCCGGGGTGTAGTTCAGTTCGGCCAGCGCGGAGTGGCCGGTACCGGCGTTGTTCCAGCCGTTGGAGCTTTCTTCGGCCACGCCATCCAGGCGCTCGACCATTTCCATCGACCAGCTTGGCTCCAGCTCGTGCAGCCACACGGCCAAGGTGGAGCTCATGATGCCGCCGCCGACCAGCAGCACATCTACTTTCTTGGTTTCTGCGGCGTGCGCTTGCATGACGCTTGCAGCGACAGCCAGACCCAGCAAGGTCTTGCCAGCTTTCTTGAACATTGATCGATTCCAGTCAGGAGAACAGGGGTGGGCCTGTGGCTGGCCCAGGTAAAGCGTGTTCTGCAGCGCAGGCTTGTTGTTGATCGTTATTCAGCAGCCAGAGAACCAGAAAACGACTCGGGCTTTTGTCGAATTGACCGACAAGGCTGAATCGTTTTTCCGATTGTAGCTTAAATGCCAGCACAAACAAATTACCGCCCGGAGCGTCAAGGCGACGGGTTGCCCCAGTGGCAGATTGTCACGCCGAAAAACAAAAACCCCCGGTCACGTACATGACCGGGGGCCTTGGATCACGCCGCAAGCGTCGCGATCAGGGTATCGCCAAGATTACTGCTGCTGAGGCAGTTTATCGATCGGGCCGCAGCCACCGATGATCTTGGAGATGGAAACCGAAGGGTGGAACAGGTAGTCGTAGGTGCAGTTTTTCGGCTGGTTGTAAACCTGACCAGTGCAACCCGACAGCAGGGCAACACCCGAAACGACAGCAACGGCAACGGTAGCCTTGAACAGCTTTTTCATACTAAGTCCTTTAATGAATCATCTTCGGCCATCATTCTGATGGCGGCGGGATGATACAGAACCTGGGCATTGGATCCAAGCAGCAACGTGCATTGGCTAGTTGCAGGGATGCAGTTGTAGGAGCGGCCTTGTGTCGCGATGGGCCGCAAAGCGGCCCCTGTCCTACACCTGAAGCTCAGAATAATCCCCTTCCATGTAGGCAATTTCCCAAACATACTGCCAAACCGCTCAAACTGTTGCGACGGATTGGGTCGCGCTCTAGTCTCGGCTTGTCGTTGCAAATCAACGACCGGCTTTGACAGGCCGATTACTCAAGTTTCCGTTGCAGCGCTTTATGGCAGCTGTGCATGGGGCACATTCGTGTGCGCCGGGTCCTTGGGTACCGGTCTGTCAACCCATGTATAGCTGCCTCCATTCGTTTGACAGCGTTGCCAGGCGGCTCCACTTACCCAAGGAGCTTACATGCGCAAGATGGTCCCCGATCCACCCCACTCCCTCGATTCCACCCAGGCTCTGCAAGACACCCTGGTCCAGTCCTCAGAGTACGTACTCTGCGCCCTGTTCGTGGCCCGCCAATCCGTGCAACTCAAACCCACGGCCCCAAGTTCGATCGTGATGCAGGCCGTGATCCATGAAATGGAGGCGGTACAGGGCCTGGTCGAGTCGGCATTGAATGCAATTGCGGATGCAGGTCCATTTGCCGGCTGAGCCGCGAACCTTGCACTAGCAGGCCTGGCCTCTTCGCGGGCACGCCCGCTCCCACAGGGGTAATCATTGCCCTCAGGTACTGCGCCATACCTGTGGGAGCGGGCGCGCCCGCGAAGAGGCCGGCCCAGACACCCAAGACTCCAGGGAGTAAAACAATGCCCACCGACGACACAAAGCAACCCACCACAGTCGGCAAGACCTGCTTCTACCAAGGCGAAAACAACACCCACCCGCTGTTCCGCATCGAACCTGGCATCCCCTGCCAGGACGCCCGCGAGCAGGCCTCCGAACTGATGGGCTACGTCCGCGACCTGATCATCACCGGCCTGATGGACGGCGACCAGAAGCTGATCTGGGCTTCGCACTACCTGAGTGCGATGGCCAAGGCGCTGCTGGATGATGCAGAGCTGGGGATGATGAAAAAGTAAGACACCGACAAAGCCCCTGGAAAGGTGAACATCCAGGGGTCCTATCTATCGCATTCGATGCCATGTAGTCCATTTCCCAAATCTACGCCAAACCTGCTCTAGCTATTGCCTGTGCTCAACCCGCCCGCTTAGCCTCGTCGCGCAGCACTCGGTCGCTCACTCATCGACAAGGAGTAGCCAGTAGGCTACATTAAAGGTATGCCGAATCAGATTGACACGACGCCAGAATTTGACGATTGGCTGGATGACGTCAAAGACCCGATCGGCAGAGGTGCAATCACTTCCAGAATCGCCCGAGCCGAAATTGGCAGCTTCGGCGATATCGAATCGGTAGGCGATGGTGTCAGTGAGATGCGTGTGTTTGTCGGTCCGGGATATCGAATCTACTTCGTACGAACGGGCTCGACTCGCTACCTGATGCTTTACGGCAGCAATAAAACGGATCAACACAGAGCCATCAAGCGAGCCAAGGAAATCCTTGATTCTGTAAGAGGTAAACAACGATGAGCGACAAATTCACCCCCGAGGACATGCCCATCCTTGAGCTGGACTTGAGCAATAGCAAACGGTTCGAGGCTTCCCGGTTTCTAGACAGCCCCGAAACCATCGCAGCTTTCCTGGCAGAAGCAATGAAAGCTAACGACGCTCAAATCCTGATGCATGCGTTGGGCGAAGTGGCGAAAGCCAAGGGCGTGAACCAATTTGCACAAGAGGCGGGCGTAAATCGTGAATCGCTTTACAAGACTTTGAGGGGTGGCGATAAGACACGCTTCTCAACTATTCAGAAGCTGATGCTGGCTTTGGGAGTTGAGCTGACAGTGAGGCCACTCCAGAAGCTACCAGCTTCTTCATAGGACGCCACCCAACAGGCAAGCAGAACGCCAAATCGATTGCCGGTCCAACAACGAAAAAGCCCCTGGAAACTTGCGCTTCCAAGGGCTTTATCTTGTATGGCGGAGAGATAGGGATTTGAACCCTAGGTACTGTTGCCAGTACAACGGATTTCGAATCCGTCCCGTTCGACCACTCCGGCATCTCTCCAATGCCGCGCATCATACCAGCGTTCTTTTGAAAGGCAAACCTTTTTTTCAAAAAAATCGCGTGGTATCAGGCGCTTGCGTGAACGTAGCGCTTACAGCGGCACGCCCAGGCGCTTGGCAACTTCTTCGTAGGCTTCGATCACGTCGCCCAGGCCCTGGCGGAAGCGGTCTTTGTCCATCTTCTTGCGGGTTTCTTTGTCCCACAGGCGGCAGCCGTCCGGGCTGAACTCGTCGCCCAGCACGATCTGACCGTGGAATACGCCGAACTCCAGCTTGAAGTCGACCAGCAGCAGGCCAGCGTCATCGAACAGCTTGCTCAGCACTTCGTTGACTTTCAGCGACAGCTTTTTCATTTCGGCCAGCTGCTCGGCGGTGCCCCAACCGAACGCGACAACGTGGGATTCGTTGATGAAGGGGTCGCCCTTCTCGTCGTTCTTCAGGAACAGTTCGAAGGTGGACGGCTCCAGCTTGATGCCCTCCTCCACGCCCAGGCGCTTGACCAGGCTGCCCGCAGCGTAGTTGCGCACCACGCACTCGACCGGGATCATGTCCAGCTTCTTCACCAGGCACTCGTTGTCGCCCAGCAGCTTGTCGAACTGGGTCGGCACGCCGGCTTCTTCGAGTTTCTGCATGATGAAGGCGTTGAACTTGTTGTTCACCATGCCTTTGCGGTCGAGCTGTTCGATGCGCTTGCCGTCGAACGCCGAAGTGTCGTTACGGAACAGCAGGATCAAGCGGTCGGCGTCGTCGGTCTTGTAAACCGATTTGGCCTTGCCGCGGTAGAGTTCGTCGCGTTTTTCCATGATTGGGCTCCGCTTGCTTGAGGTGTTGGGCTAGGCGATTTCGCGCCAGTCGAGCCCGTGTTCCTGATTCGCCACCTGGAGCCAGTCCGGGTCGCACCCGAGGGTGTCGACAAAGCACTGGCGAGCCAAGTGTGGCAGGTTGTTCTTGCTGCTGAGGTGGGCCAGCACCAGATGTTGCAGGTTGCTCCAGCCCAACTCGTGCACCAGGCGCGCGGCCTGGTGATTGTTCAAATGCCCTTGCATGCCACCCACCCGCTGCTTCAGGAAGGCCGGGTAGTGACCGCGTGCCAGCAGGTCGCGGCAGTGGTTGGCCTCGATCAGCAGTGCATCCAGGCCCTGGTAACGTTCCAGCAGCAGCGCGTCGTAGGAGCCCAGGTCAGTCAGCATGCCGAAGCGCCGCTGGCCATCACTGAGCACGTACTGCAGCGGCTCATAGGCGTCATGCTCGACCCGCGCCGCGGTCACTTCCAGGCCGCCGATACGCAGGCTGTCGCCACAAGCGAGAAAACCGGCCACCTCCACCGGCTTGCGCATGCCGCGCAAGGTCCCTTGGCTGAGGTAGACCGGTACATTGTAGCGCCGCGACAGCAAGCCGACCCCATGCACGTGGTCGGCATGTTCGTGGGTGACCAGTACCGCACTGAGCTGGGCCGGCGACACGCCGAGCAGCGCCAGGCGCCGCTCAGTCTCGCGCAGAGAGAACCCGCAATCGACCAGGATGAGTGTGTCACCACTGGCGATCAGCGTGCCGTTTCCCTGGCTGCCGCTTCCGAGTACCGCGAAGCGCACTTAGCCCAGGTGGTCCTGAATGGCGCTCAGCACGCGGCGGGCGACATCGGCCGGGGCCACGGTGTTGATGTTCTTCTCGACCGTGACCTGCACGCTCTCACCCACCTTGCTCAGGCGAACCTGGTAGCGCTCGGCACGGGCTTCACGCTCTTCCTTGGTCGGTTCGCTGCCGAACATGCGCCCGAAGAAGCCCGGCTGGTTCTGCTTGTCGTCAGGCTTTTCCGACAGGTTGATGTAGTACAGGCCCAGGCTGCGGTTGATGTCCTCGACACGCCACTCGCCACCCTGCTCCAAGGCACGGCCCACGCTGGACCAGGCGCGGTCCAGGTCGGCGCCCAGATACAGCACCGGGTTGCCGCTGCCGTCTTCGCTCAGGCTGACGCGGCTTGGCGCGTCGAAATCGCGATCGCGGCCAGCAGCGACACCGAACCGCCTTTCTCGGCGCTGCGGTTCATGCTGGCAAGCATTTCGTCGACCAGCAGGGCATCGGTGCCGGTGTTGCTGGAGGTGGACGGGAAATCGGGCTCGGTAGTGCTGCCGGCCGGGCGCTCGACGCTGACCACGTACACCTCGGAGGTGTTGCGCTGCACGCCAGGCTCCATGCGCACACGCACGCGCACTTCGCTGTCAGCGCTGCTGGCAGTGCTGGCCAGGCGCTGGCCGAGCGATGCCGACAGTTCGTCGAAACGCTGCCAGGTGGTGTTGAACTCACCGGTCTGCGGGCGCTCTTCGGCAATGCGGAAGCCGTTGTCCTCGAAGAACTGGCGAGCCACCGGCCATACTTCGGCCGGCGAATGCTGGGCCAGCACCCAACGGCTGCTGCCGCTGCGCTGCAGGCTGTAGTCGGTAACCTGGGCGGCGCCACCGGTCATCGGTTGCGGGCGCGGCACCTCGAACTCGCCGGTGGCGCCGTCGTCGGCGACGTTACGCGGAATCGGCAGCAGCGGATCCAGGCGCTTGACGTTGCTGGCGTCCGGCGGCAGCTGCATCGGCGCAGTCGGGCGCGCCTGCAGGTAATCGCTGCCGCGGTCGCGGAAATAGCCATCCTCGCCCCACAGCCAGCCACACCCACTGGTGCTGGAAATGATCAGGGCAAGGGCGGAAAGACCAGCCAGTCGCTTCATGCGGTGTACTTCCTCTTAAACCAGTACGCCGGACTGGCGCAAGGCAGTACGGACTTTTTCGTGGCAGCCTTCGCTCAACCAGGTCAGCGGCAGGCGAATGCCCTTTTGCATCAGGCCCATTTCGACGAGCGCCCATTTCACCGGGATCGGGTTGGCTTCGCAGAACAGGTCTTTGTGCAGTGGCATGAGTTTTTCGTTGATTGCGCGGGCCTTCTCGGCATTGCCCTCAAGGGCGGCCTCGCACAGGTCGGCCATTTCGCGCGGGGCGACGTTGGCGGTGACGGAGATGTTGCCCTTGCCACCCATCAGGATCAGTTCGACGGCAGTCGGGTCGTCGCCGGACAGGACGATGAAGTCGCTGTCGACGCCATCGAGGATGGCCTTGGCGCGCACCAGGTCGCCGGTGGCTTCCTTGATACCGATGATGTTCTTGACCTTCGACAGGCGGATCACGGTCTCGGCCTGCATGTCGCAGGAAGTGCGACCAGGTACGTTGTAGAGGATCTGCGGGATGTCGACGGCTTCGGCAATGTGCTTGAAGTGCTGGTACAGGCCTTCTTGCGTCGGCTTGTTGTAGTACGGCACCACCAGCAGGCAGGCATCGGCGCCGGCATTCTTGGCATTCTGGGTCAGGTGCACGGCTTCGGCAGTGGAGTTGGCACCGGTGCCGGCGATGACCGGGATCGGCTTGTTGCTGCGCTTGACGCGCTCGACCACGTGCTTGATGACCAGGATGTGTTCTTCGACATCCAGCGTGGCCGACTCACCGGTAGTGCCGACAGCGACGATCGCGTGGGTGCCGTTTTCCAGGTGGAAGTCTACAAGTTTGTCGAGGCTGCCCCAGTCCACACGCCCTTGTGCATCCATGGGTGTGACCAATGCCACCATACTGCCCGCAATCATGTAACTGCTCCTGCCGGAAAAAGAGAGCGGTAATGGTACTGGGGGCATCGGCCTTGCACAAGCGAAGCAGGCGGGCGGAGCATTCCCCTCGGCGCCTTATTTCGCTACCCTTGATGCTTTGATCGGTGCAGCGCGGCCCGCCGGGCCGTCGACCTTGCTCCCCGCCAGCGTCCACGACCTCGCATGCGAGCCCCGGGCCCTGCCGACAGGAGGCTTTCGCCCGTCCTGTGCCGACCGCTCATCGCTTTAGGAATGCTGCATGTCCACCCCCACCGTCCGCGAACAATTCCTTGTCATCAGTGCCCTGGGCCCCAACCCCATGGAGCTGGCCAACGTCCTCAGCCGCGCTGCGTTCGAGAACCGCTGCGCGGTGGTCACCTCGCGCCTGAGCCGCCACGGCGAGACCAGCGCCCTGGTACTGCAGGTGGGCGGCAGCTGGGACGCCCTGGCGCGCCTCGAAGCCATGCTGCCGGGCCTGGGCAAGAAGCACGGCCTGACCCTGGACGTGGTGCGCAGCGCCGACCAGGAAGTGCGCCCGCAGGCCCTGCCCTACGTTGCCTACGTCAGCGCCGCCTACCGCCCGGACATCATCAACGAACTGTGCCAGTTCTTCCTCGACCACCGCGTCGAGCTGGAAGCCATGACCTGCGATACCTACCTTGCGCCGCAGACCGGCAGCAGCATGCTCAACGCACAGTTCACCGTGATTCTGCCGGCCGGTACCCAGATCAGCTGGCTGCGTGACCAGTTCCTGGACTTTGCCGATGCCTTGAACCTCGATGCGCTGATCGAGCCATGGCGTCCACAGAACCCAATGTAAGGAAACCGACCATGGCTGTAGCACTCGACCAACCTGTTGCCGACTTCCAGGCCCAGGCCACCAGCGGGCAAACCGTCAGCCTGGCCGGGCTCAAGGGCCGGCAAGTGGTGGTGTACTTCTACCCGAAGGACAGCACCCCGGGCTGCACCACCGAGGGTCAGGGCTTCCGTGACCAGCATGATGCCTTTGCCGCGGCCAACACCTTGGTATTCGGCGTGTCGCGCGATGGCATCAAGTCGCATGAGAACTTCAAGGCCAAGCAAGGCTTCCCGTTCGAGCTGATCAGCGACAAGGACGAAGCCCTGTGCCAGCTGTTCGACGTGATCAAGCTGAAGAAGCTGTATGGCAAGGAATACATGGGCGTTGACCGCAGCACCTTCCTGATCGACAAGGACGGTGTGCTGCGCCAGGAATGGCGCGGGGTGAAGGTGCCCGGGCATGTGGATGCCGTATTGGCTGCTGCCCAGGCCCTGCACAAGGCTTGAGATTGCTGTGGGCTGCTTTGCAGCCCTTCGCGGGCACGCCCGCTCCCACAGAAATCGAGCCGGAACCTGTGGGTAGCGGGCGTGCCCGCGAAGGGCCGCAAAGCGGCCCCAATTGCATTCAAAGCATCGGTGACACACTAGGCTCCTGCCGCGGCCAGGCATCCAGCACCGCCTTGATCAGCGTCGCCAGCGGGATCGCGAAGAATATCCCCCAGAACCCCCACAACCCGCCAAACAACAGCACCGCGCAGATGATCGCCACCGGGTGCAGGCTGACCGCCTCGGAAAACAGCAGCGGCACCAGCACGTTGCCATCCAGCGCCTGGATGATCGCGTACACCGTCATCAGGTAGATGAACTGGTCACCCCACCCCCACTGGAACAACGCGATCAACGTCACTGGCACGGTCACCACCACCGCGCCCACGTAAGGCACCACCACCGACAGCCCTACCAGCAGCGCCAGCAGCGCGGCGTAGTTGAGCCCCAGGCTGATGAAGGCGATGTAGGTGGCAATGCCGCAGATCAGGATCTCGATGCCTTTGCCGCGGATGTAGTTGGCGATCTGCCGGTTCATCTCGCTGCCCACCCGGTTAAGCAGGGTGCGCTGGCGCGGCAGATAACCGCTGACCCAGCGGCCGATCAGTTCGCGGTCCTTGAGAAAGAAGAACACCAGGATCGGCACCAGCACCAGGTAGATCATGGCGTTGACCAGCAGCGGCAGGCTCGATAGCGAGAAGGTCAGTGCCCACTGGCCGAACTTGCCGATTTCCCCGCGCACCGACTCGATGGCATGCAGTACCTGCTCGTCCGATACCAGGTGCGGGTAGCGCTCTGGCAACAGCAACAGCAGCGACTGCCACTTGCCGAGCATGCCCGGCAATTCGTTGAATAGGGTGATCAACTGGTGCCACAGCAGCGGCACCAGCACCAGCATGACCACTGCCAGCGCGCCCATGAACAGGGCGAACACCAGCATCACCGCCAACCGGGTCGGTACCCGCAGGCGCTCCAGGGCATTGACCAGCCCCTGCATCAGAAACGCCAGCACCATGCCCGCCAGCACCGGCGCAAGCATGCCGCCCAGGGTGAGTACCGCAGTAAAAGCCAGGAACAACAGGACCGCCAGCACCACTGCTTCTTCATCGGAGAAGTAGCGTTGCATCCAGTCGCGAAGCACTTTGAACATTGACGATCCTTGGAAAGACTCAGGCCTTGCGCAGCCAGTAAGTGTAGGTGCCGGCCTCGGCCGTTTCACGCAGCAGGGTATGACCTGCCAACTGGGCGAAAGTGCGGAAGTCGCGCTGGGAGCCGGCGTCGGTGGCGATGACCTTCAGCACCGCGCCGCTGGCCAGGCGGTTGAGCTCCATCTTGGCCTTCAGCAGCGGCAAAGGGCAATTCAGCCCGCTGGCGTCCAGTTCGGCGTCACAGGTCAGGGTGTCACTCATTACGGGGCTCTCCAAAAGGCATTGCCAGGCTGTATCTGGATTTGGCCGGCTAGGATAGCGCCACTGGTCGCCAACGTGTGAGCCCGCTACAGTAGGTATCTTTGACCGACGCGAGCTTCATGCATGAATCTACTGCGCCCTACCCTGCTGACGCTGGCCTGCCTGTTGGCCCTCCCCGGCCACGCTGACGACCTGCCATCACTGGGTGATGCCAGTTCCGCGATCGTCTCGCCGCAACAGGAGCACCAGCTCGGCCGAGCCTGGCTGAGCCTGCTGCGTGGTCAGGTCAACCAGCTCAACGACCCGCAGCTCAAGGACTACGTCGAAACCAGCGTGTACCGCCTGGCCGAAACCAGCCAGTTGCAGGACCGCCGCCTGGAATTCATCCTCATCGACAGCCGCGAGCTCAACGCCTTTGCCGCCCCGGGCGGTATCGTCGGGGTCAACGGCGGGCTGTTCCTCAACGCCCAGACCGAAGGCGAGTACGCCTCGGTACTGGCCCACGAACTGGCGCACTTGTCGCAGCGCCACTTCGCCCGCGGTGTCGAGGCCCAGCAGCGCATGCAGTTGCCGATGATGGCGGCGCTGCTGGCCGGTATCGTGCTGGCCGCTGGTGGCGGCGGTGATGCCGGTATCGGCATGATCGCCGGTACCCAGGCGGCGGCGATCCAGGAACAGCGGCGCTTCTCACGGCAGAACGAACAGGAAGCCGACCGCATCGGCATCCAGAACCTGGAAAAGGCCGGCTACGACCCGCGCAACATGCCAACCATGTTCGAGCGCCTGGCCCGGCAGTACCGCTACGATGCCAAACCGCCGGAATTCCTGCTGACCCACCCGGTAACAGAGTCGCGTATCGCCGACACCCGCAACCGTGCCGAGCAGGCGCCCAAGGGCGGCGTCGAGGACAGCATGCGCTACCAGCTTATTCGTGCTCGCGTGGCGCTGACCTACGAAGGCACCCCGGGGCTGGCGGCCAAGCGCTTCCGCGCACAGCTGGACGAAGACCCCAAGCTGGACGCAGCACGCTACGGCCTGGCCCTGGCGCAGATCAAGGGCGGCCAGCTGAACGAGGCGCGTGAACTGCTCAAGCCGCTGCTGGCCAAGGCGCCCAACGACATTACCTACAACCTGGCGCAGATCGACCTGGACATCACCAACAACCGCCTGGCCGACGCGCAGCAGCGCGCCGAACGCATGCAGGGCCTGTACCCAGGCAACTACCCGCTGAAGCAAGTGCGTGCCGATCTGCTGGTGAAGCAGAACAAGCCCGCCGAGGCAGAGAAGGTATTGAACGATCTGGTGAAGAGCCGGCCGGATGACCCGGACGTGTGGTACGACATGGCTGAAGTGCGTGGCCTTTCGGGCAATACCATTGGTTTGCACCGGGCGCGGGCCGAGTATTTCACCCTGGTGGGCGATTTCGACCAGGCGATTCAGCAGCTGGATTACGCCAAGCGCCGTGCGGGTGGCAACTTCCCGCTGGCAGCACAGATTGACCAGCGTCAGCGCGAGATCATGGAACAGCAGCGCATGGTTCAGGAAATGATGGGGCGGTGAGGGCCATTCGCGGGCACGCCCGCTCCCACAGGTACTGCACCGCCCTTACAAGCGGTGCAGTACCTGTGGGAGCGGGCGTGCCCGCGAAGAAAGCGACGCGGTCTGGCGTCAGGCGTTACCGGACAACTTCAGGCGTGCGGCCTGGGTAAAGTCCAGCATGCGGTTCAGCGGCTTGATCGCCTTCGGCACCAGTGCCGGGTCGACGAAGATCTCGTTGGTACCCTTGCGCAGGCAATCCAGCACCCGCTCCAGGGTGTTCATCGCCATCCACGGGCAGTGCGCGCAGCTGCGGCATGCCGCGCCGTTACCGGCGGTAGGCGCTTCGACGAACTCCTTGTCCGGGCACAGCTGCTGCATCTTGTAGAAGATGCCGCGGTCGGTGGCGACGATGAAGGTCTTGTTCGGCAGCGTCTGGGCAGCCTTGATCAGCTGGCTGGTGGAGCCCACCGCGTCGGCCAGTTCGATCACCGCTTCCGGCGACTCTGGGTGCACCAGAATCGCTGCATCCGGGTACAGCGCCTTCATGTCGGCCAACTGGCGCGACTTGAACTCTTCGTGAACGATGCAGGCACCGTCCCACAGCAGCATGTCGGCACCGGTTTGCTTCTGGATGTAACGGCCCAGGTGCTGGTCCGGGCCCCAGATGATGGTTTCGCCGTTGTCCATCAGGCTTTCGACGATTTCCAGGGCGCAGCTCGACGTCACCACCCAGTCGGCGCGAGCCTTCACGGCAGCGGAAGTGTTGGCGTAGACCACCACGGTACGCTCGGGGTGCTGGTCACAGAAGGCCGAGAACTCTTCGACCGGGCAGCCCAGGTCGAGCGAGCAGGTGGCCTCCAGGGTCGGCATCAGCACCCGCTTTTCCGGGGTGAGGATTTTCGCTGTCTCGCCCATGAAGCGCACGCCGGCAACGATCACGGTTTCAGCCGGGTGGTTCTTGCCGAAGCGGGCCATTTCCAGCGAGTCGGAGACGCAGCCGCCGGTTTCTTCGGCCAGCGCCTGGATGACCGGGTCGCAGTAATAGTGGGCGACCAGCACGGCGTTCTGGGCCTTGAGCTCGGCAGCGATGGCCGCACGGTATTCGGCCTCCTGCTCGGCTGTCAGCGGGTTGGGCTGCTTGGCGTCGAGGTGGGCCTGAACCAACAGGCGTTCGGAAATCTGGGTCATGATCGCTGGACCTGCAGGCGCGTGCGCGCGTCAAATCGAGTGTATCACCCGGCCCTGACAGATCGGCTAAGGGTGCCGGACGGCACACAGGCCGCCACGGCCCTCTGCGGGCGCGGATTATTATCGGAGGCCGAAGGCTACAGACAATCCAGCGAATTCTAAAGCGGTTTTTGTGTTGCCTGGTGCTGGCCCTTTCGCGGGTAAACCCGCTTCCACAGGAATTGTGCAGACCCTGTGGGAGCGGGCGCGCCCGCGAAGAGGCCGGTACAGGAGAAGCGATCAGCCCTGCGGCGAAAGGGCCGCCAGCTGCGCCGACATGAGCATGGCGAACTCTTCCACGGTCATTTTCTTGCCGTTGAAGTCGACCATGCCATCGGCATAGTGCAGGCTGGTCACCACATCATCGCCCTGCACCGTGGCCATGCCACTCTGCAGCGCCATCATGCCGACCATTTCCCCGGCCTGGCTCGATTGCATGGCAATGGCCTGGGCGTCGGTCTGGCCATCCAGCAGCGCCTGCAAGGTTGCCAGGTCACCGATCATCGGCTTGGACAACGACAGCTTGCCCTTCACCTCGGTGATCAGTTGCTTGCTCAACTGTTCAGGCGGCAGATCGAAGCTGGCGGGGGCGGCGAAACCCATCGACAGGTCAAAGCGGCTTTCGCCATTGGCGGTCTTGAACGACAGGTTTTCAACCGCCACCCGGGGCTTGGCAGCCAGCAGTTTCTGCAGCTCGCCGTGGAACCTGGCCTTCTCCACATCGTTCATCTGGATTTCCGGCACCGGCTGGCCGGCGGCAGCTGCGGCTTCGAACTCCGGCAGGTGGGCCTGGTACCAGGCCGACAGCGCCTGTAACGCCGGGGCGTTGACCGAGGTGATGCTCACTGCCATCTGCGCCTTGCCTACCGCACGACCATCCCAGGTGATATCCCCGACCTTGTACGCCACGCGACCACCCACGGTGTCCGGGCCGTCGAGTGTTTGCAGGGCGTTCTGCTCCAGGCCCTTGACCACCAGCACCTGCTGCCTGGGCCCCAGAGTGACCTTGGTTTCGGCCAGCGCCAGGTCGACGTTGCCCACATAGATGGCCTCGTGCGCGGTGGCCGCCAGTTGGCCACCGACCTTCAGGCCGTTGAGCTCGAAGGTGGCAGGCGGCTGGTCATCACGTACCAGCTTCATCACAAAGCGGTCGGCCTGGCCCTGGAATTTCGAGGCCTTGCCTTCCTGATCACCGCTGACCTGCAGTTGCATGCCCGAGAAGTCGATGCTATTGCCATCCGCTTCGTCGAGCTTGACCGGCGCCAGCCGGACCTGGCTGACCACATTGCCGTCGTAGCCCAGGCTGGTCTGTGCGCTGACCGGGGCCTGCTCGCCTGCGGCGGCGAACCACGGTGCGGTGGCGTCGTCCTTCTGCAGCGTGCTGTTGCTGACCGCCAGCACCGGCATCAGCTTCAACGCCTTTACCCGCGACCAGGGGAACGGGCCGTGCTCGATCTGGTCGGTCACACCCACATCGAAATTCACCACTTCACCGTCGCCCAGGTTGATATCGCGGGCCTTGAGCCGGTATTGGGCAATACTGCTGAAGAAATGCTGCTCCAGCGACACTCGCTCGATGCTCATGCTGCCACCGGTGCTCACCAACGCCTTCTTCAGTTCGGCGTTGCTGCGGACAAGCGCGTTGTCCAGCTCCGCAGGCAGCTGCTTGCCGGTGTACCAGGCGCCAGCGGTGGTTGCGACGGCGATGGCGATAGCCAGGCCGGAAAGGATGCCGACTGATTTCTTCATGAATAGAACCGATTGCTGTCCATAAGGGCTTCGTAGGGGGCCAGGGGCCGCACAAGACGCCAAGAGTACCACCGCAGCCACGCCTGGCGCTGGCAAGGCGAGAGAAAACCCGTTTTTGGGAACCCTCTTACACGCCCCTTCCAAGGGAGACCAGCATTCGTTAATTTTTGCGAACACCAAAATTGATCATAACCGCAAAAAAACGCGCAAAAACCGAACAAAACCCCACTTTAATCGATAAATATTTCAATCCAGTAACATCTTGTCATGTTTAACTTGACACCAAGCTACCCATCGTTTTTTATTTTCACCACTTTGCGCGCTCCCCCGCGTCCCCGCTGCTCCAACAATAAAGGTGAACAACATGGAGCCCACCCGCTCGCCCTTGCCGCATGCGCAGTACACCGTGCCCGCCGTTTACGCCCAGCCGCAGGAGCCATGCCAGCATGCAGCATGACCACAGCGCCTCCGGCAACGGCCAACTGCGCAAAACCCTGCGCCTCTGGCACGTGATCATCATTGGCCTGGCTTACCTGACCCCGATGACCGTGTTCGACACCTTCGGTATCGTTTCCGGGATTACCGCCGGCCACGTACCCAGCGCCTACATCCTGGCATTGGCCGGGATCCTGTTCACCGCCGTGAGCTATGGCACCCTGGTACGACGCTTCCCGCAGTCGGGTTCGGCCTACACCTATACCCAGCGCGCAATCAACCCGCACGTCGGTTTCCTGGTCGGCTGGTCGTCGTTGCTGGACTACCTGCTGCTGCCAATGGTCAACGCATTGCTGGCCAAGCTGTACCTTTCGGCCATGTTCCCGGAAGTACCGGAGTGGATGTGGGTGGCCGGCTTCGTCACCCTGATCAGCCTGATCAACATGCGCAGCGTGAACCTGGTAGCGCACTTCAACCTGCTGTTCGTGGGCGTCCAGGTGGCGATCATCGCGGTGTTCATCTACCTGTGCCTGCGCGGCCTGGACCAGGGTGAGGGGCTGGGCACCGCCTGGAGCCTGTTGCCGTTCGCCGACAGCCAGACCCAGTTCAGCGCGCTGGCCGCCGGTGCAACCATCCTGTGCTTCTCGTTCCTCGGCTTCGACGCGGTCACCTGCCCTGTCCGAGGAAACCCACAACCCGAGCAAGACCATTCCACGGGCGATCTTCCTCACCGCACTGATCGGTGGCGTGGTGTTCATCACCGTGTCGTACTTCATCCAGGCCTACTTCCCGACCATGGCGCGTTTCCATGACCACGAAGCGGCACTGCCGGAAATCGCCCTGTACGTCGGCGGCAAACTGTTCCAGTCGATCTTCATCGCCTGCACCGTGATCAACACCATCGCCTCGGGCCTGGCTTCGCAGACCAGCGTGTCGCGCCTGCTGTACGTGATGGGCCGCGACAACGTGTTGCCGGCCAGCCTGTTCGCCCGCCTGCACTCGCGCTACAAAACGCCAGTGCTGAATATCGCGGTGGTGGGGCTGATTTCGCTGTCGGCGATATTCTTCGACCTGGTCACCGCCACTTCGATCATCAACTTCGGTGCGCTGGTTGCGTTCAGCTTCGTCAATCTGTCGGTGATCAACCACTGCTACCTGCGTGAAGGCAAGCGGCAAGGGCTGGCCAACCAGCTAAAGTACCTGGTACTGCCGACCATCGGCTTCTGCATCATCGTCTCGCTGTGGCTGGACCTGAACGCCCACTCGCTGTTGTTCGGTGGCGTCTGGGCAGTGCTCGGCGTGCTCTACCTGGCCTGGCTGACCAAGGCTTTCAGGAACGCGCCACCCAACTACGTCGCTGAATGACCCATGCTGCCGACAACGCCCGCGCCTGATCGCGGGCGTTGTATTTGATCGAAAAGGAAAGCCCTCATGCCGCTGCGCCGCCTCTCCATCCAGTGGAAAATCACCCTGCTCGCCGGCCTTTGCCTGCTGGCCATCGTCGCCCTGCTGGTAAGTACCTCGCTGGCCCAGGCGCGGCGCAGCGCGGTACTGGTCAACCAGGCCAACACCGAAATGCTCGACAGCAGCGCACGCCTGCGCCTGCAGGCCCATGCCGAAACCCAGGCCCTGCGCATCCAGCGCTATTTCATGGACGCCTACCAGTACGGCAATGGCTTTGCCCGCCTGGTGCAAGTGCTCAAGACCCGTGGCGGCAACGACCTGCGCGCCGAACTGACGCGCCAGGCCCGCGCCAGCCTGGCTGGCAACCCGGATGTGATCGGCCTGTACCTGGTGTTCCAGCCCAACGCCCTGGGCCCGGACAGCCAGTACCTCGGCCAGGACGCCATGGGCAGTAACGAGGCCGGGCGTTTCTCGCTGTACTGGTCACAACCCAGTCCCGGCACCCTGGAGCTCGAAGCCATGCCGGAATCGATGCTCGGCGACGCCAGCATCGGCAGCAACGGCACGGCGAAGAACCGTTGGCTGACCTGCCCGCAGGACACCGCAAGAACCTGCATGCTCGAGCCATACCTCGACGAGGTGAATGGGCGCCAGGTGCTCATGACCAGCATTGCCCTGCCCCTGCTGGAGCACGGCAAGGTGGTCGGCGTGGTCGGCCTGGACATCGGCCTGGCCAACCTGCAGCAGTTGAGTCTGGACGGCCGCCGGGAGCTGTTCGACGGCCAGGGTCAGGTCAGCATCGCCAGCGCCGCCGACCTGCTGGCCGGCAACAGCCGCGACGACAGCAAGCTCGGCGAGCCGATGGACAAGACGGTAGCCGACGGCCTGCTGCGTGTTGCCCACCCGTTCACACCAATCCCTGACGCAGCCCCCTGGCAGGTATTGCTGGAACTGCCGGAAAGCGTGCTGCAGGCGCCTGCCGTGGCGCTCAACCAGCGCCTGGACACGCACAACCACAGCGCCAACCTCACCAGCCTGCTGGTTGGCCTGGGCGCTGCGGTAGTCGGCTTGTTGCTGGTGTGGCTGACCGCGCGCGGCGTAACCCGGCCAATCCTGGCCGTGGCCGCGCGCCTGGAAGACATCGCCAGCGGCGAAGGCGACCTCACCCGCCGCCTGGACTACGCCCGCCAGGACGAACTGGGCCAGCTCACCGGCTGGTTCAACCGCTTCCTCGACAAGCTGCAGCCGGTCATAGCCCAGGTCAAAGGCTCACTGCGGGAGGCCCGTAGTACTGCCGACCAGTCGGCAGCCATCGCCAGCCAGACCAGCAACGGCATGCAGCAACAGCACCGTGAAATCGAACAGGTGGCCACCGCTGCCAACGAGATGAGCGCCACCGCCCTGGATGTCGCCCATAACGCTTCGCAAGCGGCCCAGGCCGCACGCGCAGCCGACCAGGCCAGCCGCGAGGGCCTGCAACTGATCGACAGCACCCGGCAGGGCATCGATCGCCTGGCCGCCGGCATGAACACCGCCATGGACGAGGCACGCGCGCTGGAAGGCCGCAGCGGGCAGATCGGTTCGGTGCTGGAAGTGATCCGCACCATTGCCGAGCAAACCAACCTGCTGGCGCTCAACGCCGCCATCGAAGCCGCACGCGCTGGCGAAGCCGGGCGTGGTTTTGCCGTGGTTGCCGATGAGGTGCGTGGCCTGGCCCAGCGCACGCAGACATCGGTGGAAGAAATTCGCCAGGTCATCGAGGGCTTGCAGCAAGGCACCCAGGATGTGGTGGGTGCCATGCACGAAGGCCAGCGCCAGGCCCAGGACAGCGCCGCGCGGATGGAACAGGCGCTGCCGGCACTGCAGCGCATTGGCGAGGCGGTGGCGGTGATCAGCGACATGAACCTGCAGATTGCCTCGGCGGCTGAGGAGCAGAGTGCGGTGGCTGAAGAAGTGAACCGCAACGTGGCCGGCATTCGCGATGTAACCGAATCGCTGGCTGGCCAGGCCGATGAATCGGCGCGGATCAGCCAGGCCTTGAACCGGCTGGCGAACCAGCAACAGGCGCTGATGGAGCAGTTCCGCGTCTAGTCTGTCAGGGCCAGTGCGCCTGCTTCGCGGGCTTGCCCGCTCCCACAGGATATGTACAGCCCTTTGGGGTGGAGCCATACCGTGTGGGAGCGGGCGAGCCCGCGAAGAGGCCCCATCAGGCAATACCGCATCATCGATTTTACCGAGCACAATTTATGCAAAACCCAACCAGAACCACCTTCTTCGACATCACCAGCGAACAGGGCCTGCTACGCACCTCGATCGCCGTCACCCTGTTCATAGCCACTATCGGCATCGCCTTCGGCCTGGCCTCCGGCTCGTTCTCCATCGTGTTCGATGGCGTCTACTCGCTGGTCGACGCCAGCATGAGCGGGCTGTCGCTGGTGGTGGTCAGGCTGATCACCGCGCACACCACCAGCGTGCAGATGTCGCGCAAGTTGCGTGAGCGCTTCACCATGGGCTTCTGGCACCTGGAACCCATGGTGTTGGCGCTCAACGGCATCCTGCTCAGCGGCGTGGCCATCTATGCACTGATCAACGCCGTCAGCAGCCTGCTGCAAGGCGGGCGCCACCTGGAGTTCGGCATCGCCATGGTCTACGCGGTGCTGACCGTGATCGCCTGTGTGACCATCGCCATTGTCGAGGCCCGCGCCAACCGCAAGCTGGGTTCGGATTTCGTGCGAATGGACGTCAAGGGCTGGGTGATGTCGGCCAGCATCACCGCCGCCCTGCTGATCGCCTTCTGCTTTGGCTATGCGGTGCAAGGCACGTCGCTGGAGTGGGTGTCGCCGTACATCGACCCGGCGGTGCTGGCGCTGGTCTGCCTGGTGATCGTGCCGTTGCCGATGTCGGTGGTGCGCCAGGCCCTTGCGGAAATATTCCTGGTGACCCCTGGCGACCTCAAGCTGCATGTAGACGAAGTCGCCAAAGCCTTCGTCGCACGCCATGGGCTGCAGTCGTACCGCGCCTATGTGGCCAAGGTCGGGCGCTCGCGGGAGATCGAGCTGTATTTCATCGTCCCCAAGGCCATGGCCGCGAAAACCATCGATGAATGGGATGCGTGGCGCAACGAGATTGGTGATGCGGTGGGGGGTGAAGGGCCGGACCGTTGGCTGACGGTGGTGTTTACCGGGGATCCGGAGTGGGCTGAATAAGCTGGGGGCGCTTTGCGCCCCCAAAGCGCCGAAAACGAAAAAGCCCGCAACCATTTCTGGTTGCGGGCTTTGACGTACTGCATATGGTGGGTCGTGTAGGATTCGAACCTACGACCAATTGGTTAAAAGCCAACTGCTCTACCAACTGAGCTAACGACCCGTTGGATGGCGCGTATAATACTGATTTCTAACGGGAAATCAATACCCCATCAAACTTTTTTCAAAAGTATCGCGTCGGGTCTTCGACACCAGCTGCCTTGAAGCCGTCGGCACGCAGGCGGCAGCTGTCGCATTTGCCGCAAGCGCGGCCGTCATCATCGGCCTGGTAGCAGGAAACGGTCAGGCTGTAATCCACGCCGCGAGCCATGCCGGCCTGCACGATCTGCGCCTTGCTCATGTTCTGCAACGGCGCCTGGATACGGAAGCCCTGCCCTTCGACGCCGGCCTTGGTCGCCAGGTTGGCCATGCGCTCGAAGGCTTCGACGAACTCGGGGCGGCAATCTGGGTAGCCGGAGTAATCCACGGCATTGACGCCAATAAAGATGTCGCGAGCATCCAGCACCTCTGCCCAGCCCAGGGCCAGGGACAGGAACACGGTGTTGCGCGCCGGCACGTAGGTGACGGGGATGCCTTCACCCGGGGTTTCCGGCACGTCGATGCTGCTGTCGGTCAATGCCGAACCGCCGATGCCGTCCAGGCTCAGGCCGATCACCTTGTGCTCGACCACGCCCAGGTCGCGGGCAACGCGGGCGGCGGCGTTCAGTTCGGCACGGTGGCGCTGGCCGTAGTCGAAACTCATCGTGTAGCAGCTATAACCTTCGGCCTTGGCCATGGCAACCACGGTGGCCGAGTCCAGGCCGCCGGACAACAGGATTACTGCGCGTTTTTCGGTCATGTGTGCTTGCTCCTCAATCAACGTCCGGGTTCGTCGTTCCACAGCAGCTTGTGCAGCTGCAGCTGGAAGCGTACGGGCAGGTTGTCGGCGACGATCCAGTCCGCCAGGTCGCTGGCGTTCACCTGGTGGTGGCTGGGCGAGAACAGTACCTCGCCAGCACGCTCGGCAAGGTTGTACTGGATCAGCTTGGAGACCGCCCAGTCGTAGTCCTCACGGGAACAGATGACGAACTTGACCTGGTCGTTGCGGGTCAGCTGCTCGATGTTCTCGTAACGGTTACGGTGCGACTCTTCGGAGCCAGGGGTCTTCAGGTCGACCACGCGGCTGACACGGGTGTCGGTGCCGGCGATATCCAGCGCGCCGCTGGTTTCCAGCGACACCTGGTAACCGGCGTCACACAGGCGCTGCAACAGCGGCAAGGCGTTGGGCTGCGCCAATGGCTCGCCACCGGTGACGCAGACGTAGCGCGGCTTGAAGCCGGCGACCTGCTCGAGGATCGAATCGAGGGTGCGAAGGGTACCGCCACTGAAGGCATAGGCACTGTCGCAGTACTGACAGCGCAGGGGGCAACCGGTGAGGCGCACGAATACCGTGGGCAGCCCAGCCGTTCGCGTTTCACCCTGCAAAGAGTAAAAGACTTCGGTAATGCGTAATGTGTCTTGCATGCTCGCCACGGGCGTGACAGCTAAACAGGCTGTCCGCCTCCGTCAGGCACTGTCGCGGACTCGACATAGCGTTATCCGCAGCAGCGTGTTTACGAAAAAAGGGCTGTGATTCTAACGAAAAAACCCGCGGCAGGCGCGGGTTTCTTTCAAACGGTGCAGCTTAGAGCTTCTGCAGGTCACGCTGGGCCAGTTGTGCGGCCGAGGTGCCTGGGTACTGGGTGATGACCTGCTGCAGAATACCCTTGACCTTGTCGGTGTGGCCCATGCGGCGCTCGACGTCGGCCAGCTTGTACAGCGAATCCGGCACCTTGCTGTGCTTCGGATACTTCTGGCTGACCTGGGCGAAGGCCTGGCTGGCAGCCGGCAGGTCGCCCTTGGCCAGGTTCACCTCACCCAGCCAGTACTGGGCATTGCCGGCGTACTGGCTGTTGGGGTACTTGCGCAGGAAGGCGTTGAACGCCTGGCTGGCCTTGTCGAAGTCTTTCTGCTTGATCAGGTCGAAAGCAGCATCGTAGTAGAGCTTTTCTTTCGCCGGATCACCGGGCTCGCTACTGGCGGCCGGTTGTTGCGCAGCAGCACCTGCTGCTGCATCGGGGGCGGCACCGGATGCACCACCACTGGAGGAATTGTCAGGGGTCGCGGCAGGCGCGGCGCCACTGTTGATGCGACGGTCCAGGTCCTGGTAACGCTCCAGGTTTTCTTGCTTCATGCGCGACACATCGTTCTGCAGCTCTTCGATGATGCCTTGCTGGCGGGAAAGCTGATCCTGCATCTGTTGCAGCTGCATGAACAGCTGGCCCTGTGCAGAGGCAGGGGCCGAAGCCCCTGACCCGGCATAGGCGCCGCTCGTGCCATAACCCGCAGGCGGATAGCTGCCTGCGTTGTCATCAACTACAGGGACCTCAGCCCAGGCCGCGAGCGGCAGGCTGAGTGCGAGGACGGTTACTACACGGCGGCACATACGCATAAGAACTTACTTACGCAGTTCTACGCGACGGTTCTGAGCCCAGGACTGCTCGTCGTTGCCAGTGGCAACCGGACGCTCTTCACCGTAGGAGACCAGTTCCAGCTGAGCAGGGGAAACGCCCTGCAGAACCAGGTAACGCTGAACGGCCTTGGCACGACGCTCACCCAGAGCCATGTTGTACTCGCGGGTGCCGCGCTCGTCGGTGTTGCCTTCCAGGACAACGCGGTTGCCGTTGGCTTTCAGGTCCTTGGCGTGAACGTCCAGAGCGCGCATGGCTTCTGGCTTCAGGTCCGAGCTGTCGTATTCGAAGTAGAAGGTGGTGATTGCGCGCAGGGCAGCTTCTTCGCTCAGGGAGCCGTCAACAGCACCAGTGTTGGCACCGTAGCCAGCGTTCGGATCTACAGCAGCGCCTTCGCCTGCGTTGTCACCGCCCTTGGAGGAGCAACCTACAGCTACGGCCATGGCCAGAGCCAGCGCAGCAAATTTACCAAACTTCAGCATTTCCATCGTGAAACTCCTAATGAAACCCCAGTGTGTTAAGCAAAAATTATTACGCCGCAATCAGTTCAGGTAAGGGGACCAGGACGGTTCTCTGACTTCGCCTTGAGCGGTAGGAAGTGGGAGCCTCACGCGGCCATTAAGCGACACGAGCATCAAGACTCCCCGGCCCTGCTGGCGGGTGGCGTAGATTAGCATGGTGCCGTTTGGCGCAACAGTGGGAGACTCATCAAGACTCGTTTCCGAGAGAATCTTTACACTTCCGCGTTGCAAATCCTGGGCCGCAACTTTGAAGTTGGTGAAGCCCTGCTGGCGATGGATCATCACCAGGGTCTTTTCGTCCGCCGACAGTTTCGGGTTGGCGTTGTAGTTACCCACGAACGTTACACGCTCGGCACCACCGCCACTGACCGACTGCTTGTAGATCTGCGGCTTGCCGCCACGGTCGGAGGTGAAGTACAGGGTGTTGCCATCCTTGCCCCAGAACGGCTCGGTGTTGATGCCCGGGCCGGCGGTGACACGGCTGATCTGGCGCGAGGCCACGTTCATCACGTAGATGTCCGGGTTGCCGTCCTTCGACAGCACGAATGCCAGGCGGGTGCCGTCCGGCGACCAGGCTGGCGCCCCGTTCAGGCCTTCGAAGTTGGTGACCTGCTCGCGGCGACCGGTATCGATGTGCTGGACGAAGATGCGCGGGCGCTTCTGCTCGAACGAGACATAGGCGATGCGCTTGCCATCCGGCGCAAAGCGTGGCGACAGGATCGGTTCACGCGATTGCAGCAGGGTAACCGCACGCGCACCGTCGTAGTCCGAACGCTGCAGGGTATAGCGGGTATTGTTGGTAGAGAAACGCTCGGCCGTCACGTACAGCATGCGGGTGGAGAACGCACCCTTGATGCCGGTGAGCTTCTCGAACGACTGGTCGGAAATGTAGTGCGCCATGTCGCGCAGCTGATCGACGCTGCCTGCCACGCTACCGGTCAGCACTTGCTGCTCGGTGGCGACGTTGAACAGCGCGTACTGCACCTGCAGGCGACCGCCCGACGGCACGATGCTGCCGACCATCACGTACTGCGCGCCCAGCGCTTTCCAGTCACGGAAGATCACTTCGCTGGCCTGCGACGGCTGGCTGATCATGTTCTGCCGCGGAATCGGCGAGTAGTAGCCGGAGTTGCGCAGGTCGTTGCCGATGATGTCGGCCATGTCTTCCGGCAGCACGCTGCCGCCCTGCAGACCGAACGGCACTACCGCGATGGGCGTGGCCCGGTCGCTGCCGCTGGTGACCAGGATGTTCTTTTCCTCTGCCACGGCCATGCCTGCCACGCAGCACAGCATGACCAGCAGTCCTCTCAGACGTTTAATCACAACGCTAGATCCTCAGGTGTAAATGTCATCTTGAACGAACGATATTGGTTGAAATCGCTCGGCTTCATACCCTGCATCTCGGTCAAACGACCAATGTTCTTCACCGCAGCCACCGCCGAACTGTCGTACGGGCCGTCACCACTGGACCGGGCCACGCTGACGTTGGTGATGGTACCGTCCGGCAACATGTTGATCTGCAGGACCACCGTCATGCCCTTGCGCGCGGATGGCGGACGTGCCCAGCCCTCGGCCGCGCGCAAGCGAATCAGGTCGTCGAAGTCGCCGGCCACCTGGTCACCCTGCTCGTCGGCCAGCGCCTGCTGCCGTTCGGTGGTGTCGGACAACAGCTCGGCCAGGGCCTGGGCTTTCTTGTCTTCCGCCGCCTTGCGGGCCGCTTCCTGTGCCTTTTTCTTCTGGGCGTCTGCAGCGGCCTTCTTCTTGGCCTCTTCAGCTGCCTTCTTCTTCGCGTCCTCGGCCGCCGCTTTCTTCTTGGCGTCCTCGGCTGCTTTCTTCTTGGCCTCTTCGGCTGCCTTTTTCCTGGCATCCTCGGCGGCTTGTTTCTTCGCCTCTTCAGCGGCCTCTTTCTTGGCCTCTTCTTCGGCTTTTTTCTTCTCTTCCTCGGCCTTCTTCTTCGCGATGTCGGCCTGCTGCTTCTCGGCAGCCTTCTTCGCCTCTTCGGCCTTCTTGGCTTCGGCGGCTTTCTTGGCCTCGGCAGCCTTGGCGGCTTCGGCAGCGGCCTCGGCTTTCTTGGCTTCGGCGGCCTCGCGGGCCTCTTCGGCCTTTTGAGCGGCGTCGGCTTTCTTTTGTTCCGCGGCCTTCACGGCCTCTTGCTCGACCTTCTTCTGTTCCAGCTGCTCGACCTCGGTCTGGCGCGAAGCAGTTTTCTTCGCTTCCCCGGCAATCTTCTGATTGGTCTGGGTAGTCGCCTGGCTCTTGGACTTGAGCTGGTACAGGGTAGCCTGGACGATCGGCTTGGATGGCGGCAGCTCAGGCGTCATGGCAAAACTGACGAACAGCAGGGCGAACACCAGCACATGCAGGCCGATGGCCCAGACACTGGGCCAGAAGTAGCTTTCCGAGGCGGATGGCTCTCGCTGTTGCATCAGGGCGCCTCGGTAATCAGGCCAACGTTACCGACACCGGCCTTCTGCAACCCGCCCATGGCACCCATGACCGCGCCATAGTCGACAGCCTTGTCGCCACGAATGAACACCTGGGTCTGTTTGCCCTGGTCACGGCCGGCAGCAATGATCTTGGTCACCGCGTCGGTCATGGCAGGCAAGGTCATGGCCTTGTCCATCTGCTTGTCGGTATCGACTTCGCTGCCGAGGTTCCAGTAATAGGTCTTGTCGGCCTTGATGGAGATGGTGAGGATCTGGACGTTGTTGTCCTGCGGCAAGGCTTCACTGGAAACCTTGGGCAGGTCTACCTTCACGCCCTGGTTGAGCATGGGCGCCGTCACCATGAAGATGACCAGCAGTACCAGCATCACGTCGATGTAGGGCACCACGTTCATCTCGGCGACGGGCTTGCGTTTGTGGCGAACTCGGGCCATGGGCTTCTACCTGATTACTCTTCGCTGGTGTGCACTTTGCGGTGCAGGATCGCCTGGAACTCGTCGGCGAAGGTGTAGTAACGGCCGATCAGCACTTCGCTGCGGGCCGAGAAGCGGTTGTAGGCAATGACCGCCGGGATTGCCGCGAACAGGCCGATGGCGGTAGCGATCAGCGCTTCGGCGATACCCGGGGCAACCGTGGCCAGGGTGGCCTGCTGGGCGCTGGCCAGGCCGCGGAAGGAGTTCATGATGCCCCATACGGTACCGAACAGGCCGATGTACGGGCTGGTCGAACCGACTGTGGCCAGGAACGGCAGGCTCTGCTCGAGCTTTTCTTCCTCACGCGAAATAGCCACGCGCATGGCACGGGCAACACCCTCCATGACCGCGTCCGGGTCAACGCCCGGCTGCTGGCGCAGGCGCGAGAACTCCTTGAAGCCGGCACGGAAGACCTGCTCGACACCGGAATCCGGGTCTGGGTTGCTGCCTGCCTGGCGGTACAGCTTGGACAGGTCGATGCCCGACCAGAAGCGCTCCTCGAAGGTATCCAGCGCACGACGACCGGCGCGCAGCATGGTGCTGCGCTGGAAGATCATGATCCATGAGGTGACCGAGGCGGCCCACCAGGATCAGCATTACCAGCTGTACCAACACGCTGGCATTGCTGACCAGACTCCACATGGAGGTATGGTCGACGACGTTAGCTTCCACGCTTATTCTCCTGCATTCGATTGAGTACCCGAGCCGTCGGCCGCAAAGGCGTCGCGCAGCTCCGGGGGTATGGCTCGGGGTTTGAAAGTATCGGCGCGCACGGCAGCCACCAGGAACTGCCCTTCGCAGAGCAGCGTTTCATCCTTTTCCCGCCAGACCTGCTGCACGAAGCGCAGGCTGGCGCGATTGAGTTCAAGTACTTGCGCGGTGACCCGCAGCGCGTCGTCCAGCCGCGCCGGCGCGTGGTAGCGCGCTTCGCTGGAGTGGACCACGAACAGCAGGTTGTCTTCGGCCAGTTGCGCCTGGGAAAAGCCCAGGTGCCGCAGCCGCTCGGTACGCGCGCGCTCCATGAATTTCAGGTAATTGACGTAATACACCACGCCACCGGCATCGGTATCCTCGTAATAGACACGACAACGGTGTGCGAACGGTTCCAGGCAATTTTGCGCGCGCATACTCTAGTGCTTACTCCTCAGCTTGCCAATCCGCTGTGGCAACTGTTTTTTCTTCATTAATGTCTTATTGCCAGCGCACCCTTGGCATGCCAGCGGTAGGACCGCGAAAAGCCGTTATCGATCTGTCACTCATCGCCCGTTTCGGAAAAATCCCCTCCCTCCCCCAGGCGCCCGGGCACATTCAGGCCAAAGTGCAGGTAGGCATGCCGGGTGACCACGCGACCGCGCGGCGTGCGCATGATGTAGCCCTGCTGGATCAGGTACGGCTCGAGCACGTCCTCGATGGTGTGGCGCTCTTCACTGATGGCTGCCGCCAGGTTGTCCACGCCGACCGGGCCACCGTCGAACTTCTCGATCATGGTCAGCAGCAGGCGGCGGTCGGAGTGGTCGAAACCGCGCTCGTCGACGTCCAGCAGGTTGAGCGCCATGTCGGCCACGGCCTTGGTGATCTGGCCCTTGCCGCGCACCTCGGCGTAGTCGCGCACGCGGCGTAGCAGGCGGTTGGCGATACGTGGCGTGCCGCGGGCCCGGCGTGCGATCTCGTAGGCACCCTGATCTTCGATGGCCAGGCCGAGGATGCCGGCCGAACGGCTGACGATGGTGGCCAGGTCCTTGTCGCTGTAGAACTCCAGGCGCTGGACGATACCGAAGCGGTCCCGCAGCGGGTTGGTGAGCATGCCGGCACGGGTGGTGGCACCGACCAGGGTGAACGGCGGCAGATCGAGCTTGATGGAACGGGCCGCTGGCCCTTCGCCGATCATGATGTCGAGCTGGAAGTCCTCCATCGCCGGGTACAGCACCTCTTCGACGACCGGTGACAGCCGGTGGATCTCGTCGATGAACAACACGTCGTGCGGTTCCAGGTTGGTCAGCATTGCCGCGAGGTCGCCCGGGCGCTCGAGAATCGGCCCCGAGGTGCTCTTGACCGACACGCCCATTTCCTGGGCAATGATGGTTGGCCAGGGTGGTTTTGCCCAGGCCGGGCGGGCCGAAGATCAGCGTATGGTCGAGCGACTCGCTGCGGCCACGGGCGGCCTGTATGAATAGCGCCATCTGTTCGCGCACCACCGGCTGGCCGATGTACTCGTCCAGCCGCAGCGGGCGGATCGCACGGTCCTGGACTTCTTCACGGTCGCGGCCACTGGCGGCGATCAGGCGGTCGGCTTCGATCACTTGGTAATCATCCCTTTCAGGCTGCGGCGGATCAGCTCTTCACTGCTCAGGCCGGCCTTGTCCTGGATCGCGGCGATCGCCTTGCTGGCCTCCTGCGGCTTGTAGCCAAGCGAAACCAGGGCGCTGACTGCGTCGGCCTCGGCTGTGGATGCGCTGGCGACCGGCAGCGGCCCGTCGGAGACCAGGGTGAACATGGCCGGGGACGTTTCCCACGCCTTGAAGCGGTCCTTGAGCTCGACCAGCAGGCGTTCGGCGGTCTTCTTGCCGACACCGGGCACGCGCACCAGGGCCGAGGTGTCCTGGGCCTGCACGCAGCGCACCAGCTCGTCCACCTCCAGCCCGGACATCAGCGCCAGGGCCAGCTTCGGCCCTACGCCGTTCAGGCGAATGAGCTCGCGGAATAGCTCGCGCTCGCGCTTTTCGGCAAATCCGTAGAGCAGGTGAGCGTCCTCGCGCACCACCAGGTGGGTGTGCACGGTTACCGGTTCGCCCACCTTGGGCAGACGGTACAGCGTGGTCATGGGAACTTCCAGTTCATAACCTACGCCGTTGACGTCGATAATCAGGTGCGGCGGCTGTTTTTCCGCCAGGGTGCCGCGCAAACGTCCAATCACGTTCCGATCCTTCCTCTCGGGGAGCCGGTCAAAGACCGCTCAACCCTATCAGCAAATGCAGCAGGTGAACGCATCACCCGAACAAAATGTGTATCAGCGCATGAAGCGCCTACAGACGCAAGCGCCCACCGCGCCGACGCGCCGTTGCCAGGCCATGCGGCACCAGGCTGGAGCGGGTGTGGGCGTGGCACAGGGCAATGGCCAGGGCGTCGGAGGCGTCGATCTGCGGCTTCTGCGTCAGTTTCAGCAGGTGCATGACCATCATCATCACCTGCTCCTTGTTGGCCCCACCGGTACCGGCTACCGCCTGCTTGACCTGGGTAGCGCTGTATTCGGCAATTTCCAGGCCGGCTTCGGCTGCCGCGACGATGGCCGCGCCGCGGGCCTGGCCGAGCTTGAGTGCCGAGTCGGCGTTACGGGCCATGAACACCCGTTCGATGCCCATGGTCACCGGGCCGTGCTGGCTGATGATTTCACTGACACCACGAAAAACGATCTGCAGCCGCTCGTGCAGCTCGCCGCTGCCGGTGCGGATACAGCCCGACGCCACGTACTCGCAACCACGGGCGGTCTGGCGCACCACACCATAACCGGTAATGCGCGAGCCGGGGTCGATACCAAGAATCAGAGTCATAGTGCCTGTCGTACAAAGCTCATGTTTTAACACCATTGGGGCCGCTGCGCGGCCCATCGCCGGCAAGCCAGCTCCCACAGGTACAGTGCAGGACTTGAGGGTGGCACTGTACCTGTGGGAGCTGGCTTGCCGGCGATGGGCTGCACAGCAGCCCCAATAAAGCTACCTGCCTGGCCCGAATGCTCAGGACACCTTAGCCGAGGTTTTCCATGATCTCGTCGGAAATCTGGGCATTGGAGTAAACGTTCTGCACGTCATCCAGGTCTTCGAGCATGTCGATCAGCTTGAGCACCTTCTCGGCGCCGTCCTGGTCGAGTTCGGCGCTGGTGGTCGGCTGCATGACGATTTCCGCGTCAGCGGCCTTGAAGCCCGCCTCTTCCAGGGCATGGCGCACGGCATAGAAGCTGTTGAACGAGGTGAACACGTCGAACGAGCCGTCATCGTTGGCCACCACGTCGTCGGCATCGGCTTCCATCGCCGCTTCCATCAGCGCGTCTTCTTCCACGCCCGGGGCAAAGCTGATCTGCCCCTTGCGCTCGAACAGGTAGGCCACCGAACCGTCGGTACCCAGATTGCCACCACACTTGGAGAAGGCATGACGCACGGCGGCGGCGGTACGGTTGCGGTTGTCGGTCATGGCCTCGACCATGATCGCCACGCCACCCGGGCCGTAACCTTCGTAGCTGAGCTCTTCGACGTTGTCGCTTTCGTTGGTGCCGGCACCGCGGGCGACGGCACGATCGATGATGTCGCGACTCATGTTGGCGCCCAAGGCCTTGTCCAGCGCCAGGCGCAGCCGCGGGTTGGATGCCGGGTCAGCACCACCCTGCTTGGCAGCGACCGTCAGTTCGCGGATCCACTTGGTGAAGATCTTGCCTCTCTTGGCATCCTGGCGCTCTTTGCGGTGCTTGATGTTTGCCCACTTGGAATGACCAGCCATAACGACTCCGAATCCTTTGAATCACAAACAGCCCCGCCCCTGTTCGGGGCGGGACGGGAAATTGCCTGCGCCGAAACGCAAAGGCGCATCCATGTGGATGCGCCCGGGGACTGCTTACTCGACCTTGGTCTGTTCGCGCAGCCGGATGTGCAGCTCGCGCAGGGCCTTGGCGTCGACCACGCCAGGGGCCTGGGTCATGACGCACGCGGCGCTCTGGGTTTTCGGGAACGCGATCACTTCACGGATCGACTGGGCGCCGGTCATCAGCATGACCAGGCGGTCCAGGCCGAAGGCCAGGCCACCGTGAGGCGGCGCACCGAACTTCAGGGCGTCGAGCAGGAAGCCGAACTTCTCTTCCTGTTCTTCTGCCTCGATACCCAGCAGGCGGAACACCGCCTGTTGCATCTCCTTGCGGTGGATACGGATCGAACCGCCACCCAGCTCGGTACCGTTCAGGACCATGTCGTAGGCACGGGACAGAGCGGTGGCCGGGTTGGCCTCGAGCTCTTCCGGGGTGCACTTCGGCGCGGTGAACGGGTGGTGCAGCGCGGTGAAGCTGCCGTCTTCGTTCTCTTCGAACATCGGGAAGTCGACGTCACCCACATCGGTGCCCACTCGCAGGTCAGCAGCTCGAAGTCGTGGCCCAGGCGGATACGCAGCGCGCCCAGGGCTTCGCTGACCACCTTGAACTTGTCGGCACCGAAGAACACGATGTCGCCGTCAACCGCGCCAACGCGGTCGAGGATGGTGTTGAGGTTGGCCTCGGGGATGTTCTTGACGATCGGCGACTGCAGGCCTTCGACGCCCTTGGCGCGCTCGTTGACCTTGATGTAGGCCAGGCCCTTGGCACCGTAGATGCCGACGAACTTGGTGTACTCGTCGATCTTGCTGCGCGGCATGCTGGCGCCGCCTGGCAGGCGCAGGGCGGTAACGCGGCACTTCGGATCATTGGCCGGGCCGGCGAACACCTTGAAGTCGACGTCCTTGAGCTGGTCGGCAACGTCGACCAGCTCCAGCGGAATACGCAGGTCCGGCTTGTCGGAGCCGTAGCGGCGCATGGCTTCTTCGAAGGTCATGTGCGGGAATTCGCCGAATTCCAGGTCCAGCACTTCCTTGAACAGCTTGCGGATCATGCTTTCGGTCAGGCCCATGATCTCGCTTTCATCGAGGAAGCTGGTCTCGATGTCGATCTGGGTGAACTCCGGCTGGCGGTCGGCACGCAGGTCTTCGTCACGGAAGCACTTGGCGATCTGGTAGTAGCGGTCGAAGCCGGCGACCATCAGCAGCTGCTTGAACAGCTGCGGCGACTGCGGCAGGGCGAAGAAGCTACCGGCATGGGTACGGCTAGGCACCAGGTAGTCACGCGCGCCTTCCGGGGTGGCACGGGTCAGGATCGGCGTCTCGACGTCGAGGAAGCCGTTTTCGTCGAGGAAGCGACGGATGCTGCTGGTAATGCGCGAACGCAGGCGCAGCTTGTCGGCCATTTCCGGGCGACGCAGGTCGATGAAGCGGTAGCGCAGGCGGGTTTCCTCGCCGACGTCGGAGTATTCGTTCAGCGGGAACGGCGGGGTTTCCGCTTCGTTGAGCACGTTCAGCTGGTAGCCGAGGATCTCGATGGCGCCGGAAGCCATGTTGGCATTCACCGCACCTTCAGGGCGCTTGCGGACCTTGCCGGTGATCTGCACGACGTATTCGCTGCGCACGCGGTCGGCAGCGGCGAAGGTTTCGGCGCGATCCGGGTCGAACACGACCTGGGCCATGCCTTCGCGGTCACGGATGTCGAGGAAGATCACCCCGCCGTGGTCGCGGCGACGATGGACCCAGCCGCAAAGGGTGACTTCCTGGCCGTCCAGGCTCTCGTTCAGTTGGCCGCAATAATGGCTGCGCATCATGATGGTGGTTTCGCTTCTCGTGATTCGTGTATTCGGTGGAGGCCTTGGCCGCCCGGAGAGGGCTAATACTGCAAGACCCGGTCACAGCATTCAACTCAGTCGGCTTTGTCGCCGCCTGCCAGATTCTTCTTCGCCCCGGTTTTGAAGTCGGTTTCGTACCAACCATTACCGCTCAGGCGGAAGCCTGGCACCGACAGCAGCTTCTTCAGCGCCGGCGCCTGGCAGGCCGGGCAATCGGTCAGCGGCGCGGCGCTGATCTTCTGCAGCACCTCCATGCGGTGCTCGCAGGATGCACATTGATAGTCATAAAGGGGCATGGGTGTCTCTCGTCAACCACAACGCTGGCTGCCGGGGCAGCAAAAAGCGGGATTATATATGGTTAGCAAGCACTGCGCAGCCCGGCAGGCGATCAGCGCACACTTGGCGGGTCCTGAAGCCAGGCGACGCAGATCACCCGGATCAGCCCGCTGAAGTTGCGCACTCCACCCTGACGCAGGTGCACCTCGCGGTCCACATAAGACAGCACCGCACTGACCGAACAGCGGTTGGCTGCGGCAATGCGTTCCAGGATACCCCAGTAGACGGCCTCCAGCCGCAGGCAGGTGGAAAAGCCGTTGAGCCGCACCGAACGTGACACGGGCCGGGTCTGCAACATATCGAAATCCGCCTTGAACGGATCGATGCACTGTTTTCCCGGCCAGCGCCCCTGGCCAGCCACACGTTTGCTTGCTTGCATCATGCGCCACACTTCCTCGTCACAGGTACCAGGTGGCCTATGAAGCGCTGACGGGCGAGCTTAAAGCAGCGGCAAAATCTTCCTGCACAAACACTGATTGTTACGCACGAGGCGGACCCTGTGGGAGCGGGCGAGCCCGCGAACACCGGCGGAGCCGGTGCCAACCACCGTGCTGGATTCTTCGCGGGCGTGCCCGCTCCCACAGGGTTACATGACAGCCTTTTACTCGCCGTCGAGCAGCACCCGCAGCATCCAGGCGGTTTTCTCGTGCACCTGCATGCGCTGGGTCAACAGGTCGGCGGTCGGCTCGTCACTGACCTTGTCCACCACCGGGAAGATACTGCGCGCGGTACGCACCACGGCTTCCTGGCCCTGCACCAGCTGGCGGATCATCTCGTCGGCAGGCGGCACCCCTTCTTCCTCCTTGATCGAGGAGTGTCGTGCATAAAATGCATAGGACCCCGGTGCCGGGAAGCCCAGGGCGCGGATGCGCTCGGCGATCGAGTCCACCGCCAGCGCCAGTTCGTTGTACTGCTCTTCGAACATCAGGTGCAGCGTGCGGAACGAAGGACCGGTGACATTCCAGTGGAAGTTATGGGTTTTCAGATACAGCACGTAGGTATCCGACAACAGACGGGACAGCCCATCAACGATGGACTTGCGATCTTCTTCACTGATACCGATATCGATTGCCATGAAGTTCCCCTTTTTCCATAAGGCTTGAGACCCAAGCGGGTGCCGTCCACTGTAGCAACACTTGGTGTACGCCGCCTGTGACATGGCGCAACACATCGCGCCTCGTGGCCTGCGGTTTGAGTAGCCTGCAGCTTTACTGTTAAATAGGCAGGGTGCCACCCGTGCGGACAGCAATTGCCGGGTGCATAGGCTGGCCTGTCACGTGTTCGCGCCCTACACCTCATGCGCACCGTGCCGCCAGCTCTTCCTGTGATCGGCCTTATCAACTGTGAGCCAACCCCATGTTCAAGATCGTCCATCTGGTGACGGGCGTGGCAGCCTTGCTGCTATCGCTCATGCCCAGCCTGAAAACTGATGCGATACCTTTCCTGCAACAACCCGACGCGGTCTACCTGGCCCTGCTCGGCCTGCTCAACCTGGTGCTGGCCCCGGTCGTGCCACTGTACTACCGTGGTGCACGGCAACAGCTGCAGCACCTGGCCTGCGCCCTGCTGGTAGTAGCCGTGGTGCTGCAGACCCTGACACTGCTGGCCCGCCCGGAAATGGGCAACCTGGCTGCACTGGTCTGCGCGGCGCTGGCCGTGGCCGTGCACCTGGCCGTGGGCTTTGCCCGCAGCCCGCGCAAGGCGCGCGCTGGCCAGCACACGGCGCAGGATACCGGCAATCGTGATACCGGTACCGTGAAGTGGTTCAACACATCCAAAGGCTTTGGCTTCATCTCCCGCGACTCGGGCGATGACATCTTCGTGCACTTTCGCGCCATTCGCGGCGAGGGCCACCGCATCCTGGTCGAAGGCCAGCGCGTGGAGTTTTCCGTGATGCACCGCGACAAGGGCCTGCAGGCCGAAGATGTGGTTGCGGTAACACGCCGCTGACTGCATTTGCACAACCATCCTTGTGTGGGAGCGAGCGTGCCCGCCCACACAAGGATCAATAATGAGGCGGCGGCGCCTCGTCCCCTTCGCTGCCGTACTGGCCAACCATTTCTTCGTAACGCTTGATCAGCTCGGCCATCTGCAACTGCAGCCGTTCGATCACTCGCCCCTGCTCGACCACCACATCATTCAGCGCCTGGATGGTGTCATCCTGGAACGCCTGGCGGGTTTCCAGTTCGACCACGCGCAATTCAAGCGACATGTCAGGCCTCCTGGTAACCGGCGAGCTGCAGCCCGCGCAGGCGCTGGCGAATGGCTTGCACCTGATCGTCGGTGTAGGCCAGCGCCGGGCACTTGCCCCACACCGGTGCCGGCCAGGCGGCGTCGTCGCGCTGGCGCACGATCACGTGCATGTGCAACTGGCTTACCACATTGCCCAGGGTCGCCACGTTCATCTTGTCGGCGCCGTAACTGGCTTTCAGCGCTTCGGCCAAGCGGGTGGTTTCCTGCCACAACTGCTGCTGCGCAGCAGCATCGAGTTCGAACAGTTCGCTGATGCCGGCGCGCTTGGGCACCAGGATGAACCATGGATAGTTGGCATCCTTGCTCAGCAGCAACTGGCACAGCGCAAATTCCCCCAGCACCAGCGAATCCTGCTGCAAACGCGAATCGAGGACGAACACGGCAAATCTCCTTCAGGCAGAACCAACCCGCTTCACGCGGAAAACAGGCCTGCAAGGATACCTTGCACGCTCCCGGTAACACAGCGCTACTTTTCGCACCAAAATGAGGCCGCCGGCACACCTCTCACCACACTTGCCACCCCACAAGTGACGCTGCATGAACAAGTTGCGGTAACACATTGACTTTCATGACAGCTTTCCAATTTTTAATGATTCTCGTCCGCAATACATGGCCAGGTCGCTCCCGCCCCGTGTTTACGGCACTTTCCGACCCCCGGTAGCGGGTTTTGTGAAAATTTCATGAAGCGTTGCGAATTTTGAGCACGCTTGTTGCATTCCTTTCACGCCAAGTCGGCACGACATCTGCAGTGGCAGGTGTACGCGACAAATAACAACAGCGGCATTGGTTACCAGGGAGTTCCACCCGCCGGAATCGGTAGTTACAGGTTGATTACGGTGGCAGGAACAGCGCTGGCGTTGTACGGCCCTTAAACCGGGGCGTGATTTGCGACATGGAAATACCTGAAAGCGACAGGGTGAAAAAGTTCCGCAAAGGATGTTTATACCCATATCGCTAACAACAGTCAGCGTGCTATACATTTTCGCCGACATAACAAGAAAGAGCTGCACCATATAACTAAAAGACTTGGACGCAGCGGTACTCTTCCTAAAAACCAAAGGAGCAAATCACGATGCGCGTGATGAAGTGGAGCATGATCGCCCTGGCCGTTGCGGCAGGGACCTCGCAGTTGGCAGTGGCCTCTTCCCAGGACGAGTCCAAAGGTTTCATCGAAGACAGCAAGCTGAACGTCAAGACCCGTATGCTGTACTTCAGCCGTGACTTCCGTAACAACGAAGGCGGCCAGAGCCGTCGCGAAGAAACCGGCCTGGGCTTCCTCGGCACCTTCGAGTCCGGCTTCACCCAAGGCACCGTGGGTGTGGGTGTCGATGCCATCGGCATGCTCGGCCTGAAACTGGACAGCGGCAAGGGCCGCGCCGGTACCGGCCTGTTCCCGACCGGCTCCGACGGCCGTTCGCAGGATGACTACTCCAAGGGCGGCGGCGCGGTCAAGTTCCGCATCTCCGACACCGTGCTGAAAGTGGGTGACCAGTTCACCGCACTGCCGGTCTTCGCCACCGACGACAGCCGCCTGCTGCCGGAAATCGCCCAGGGCACCCTGATCACCAGCAACGAGATCGAGGGCCTGACCCTGCACGCTGGTCACTTCACCAGCCTGACCGCCCAGGAGCAGACCGACCGCGACAGCTTCCACCTGAAGGAAGCCAACGTGGTCGGTGGTACCTACGCCTTCACCGACAACCTCAGCACCAGCCTGTACTACTCGAAGGTTGAAGACTACTGGCGCAAGTACTACGCCAACGTCAACTGGGCACTGCCGATCTCCGACAAGCAAGGCCTGGTGTTCGACTTCAACATCTATGACACCAAGAGCGAAGGCTCGGCCGAGTACCGCGCGTTCGATGGCGACAAGCTGGACAACCGCGCGTTCAGCCTGTCGGGCGCTTACAACATCGGCGCTCACACCTTCACCCTGGCCTACCAGAAAGTCACCGGCGACGGCGACTATGGCTATGGTATCGACGGTGGCGGCACCATCTTCCTGGCCAACTCCGTGGCCCGTTCCGACTTCAACGCCGAAGACGAGAAATCCTGGCAGGCTCGCTACGACCTGAACTTTGCCGAATACGGCATCCCGGGCCTGACCTTCATGACCCGTTATGTCCGCGGTACCGACGCCAACGTCGCCAGCACCAGCAACGGCAAGGAATGGGAACGCGACGTGGATATCAAGTACGTGCTGCAGAGCGGCCCGGCGAAAGACCTGAGCTTCCGCGTACGTCAGGCTACCTACCGTTCTTCCGATGGCACCTACTACGATTCCCCATCGATCGACGAACTGCGCCTGATCGTGGAGTACCCGCTGAGCATCCTGTAAGCCTGGCTTGCAGTGCCCCGCACCTGAAAAAGCCCGGCGATCACGCCGGGCTTTTTCTTGGCTGACAAGCGTCACGCCCTGGGGCATCCTGTACGCCTTCGTTTCGCCCCCGTACAATGCGGGGTCATTTCAATGTCTTAGGCAATCGACACGGCTCACCATGCGCACCAGTCAATATTTGCTCGCCACCCAGAAAGAAACCCCTGCCGACGCAGTGGTCATCAGCCATCAGCTCATGCTGCGTGCCGGCATGATCCGCAAACTGGCCTCCGGCCTGTACACCTGGCTGCCGATGGGCTTGCGGGTGATGCGCAAGGTCGAGGCCGTGGTGCGTGAGGAAATGAACGCCGCCGGCGCCCTGGAAGTGCTGATGCCCAGCATCCAGCCCGCCGAACTGTGGCAGGAATCCGGCCGCTGGGAGCAGTACGGCCCCGAGCTGCTGCGCCTGAAGGACCGCCACCAGCGCGACTTCTGTGTCGGCCCGACCCACGAAGAAGTCATCACCGACCTGGCCCGCAACGAGCTGTCCAGCTATAAACAGCTGCCGCTCAACATGTACCAGATCCAGACCAAGTTCCGTGACGAGATCCGCCCGCGCTTCGGCCTGATGCGCGGCCGCGAGTTCATCATGAAAGACGCCTACTCGTTCCATGCCGACCAGGCTTCCCTGCAGGAAACCTACGACCGCATGCACCAGGCGTACAGCAATATCTTCACCCGCCTGGGCCTGGACTTCCGCCCGGTGCAGGCCGACACCGGCTCCATCGGTGGCAGCTACTCGCACGAGTTCCACGTACTGGCCGAGTCCGGCGAAGACGACGTGATCTTCAGCGACAGCTCCGACTACGCCGCCAACATCGAGAAGGCCGAGGCCATCCCGCGTGAAACCGTGCGCCCGGCCCCTACCGAGGAGCTGCGCCTGGTCGACACGCCGAACGCCAAGACCATCGCCCAGCTGGTGGAAAACTTCGGCCTGCCGATCGAGAAAACCGTCAAGACCCTGATCGTGCGCGGCGCCGAGGAAGGCAAGCTGGTTGCCCTGATCGTCCGTGGCGACCACGAGCTGAACGAAATCAAGGCAGCCAAGCTGGAACAGGTTGCCGACCCGCTGGTCATGGCCACTGACGCCGAACTGCGTGAGGCCATTGGTGCCGGCGCCGGTTCGCTCGGCCCGCTGAACCTGCCGCTGGAAATCGTGATCGACCGTTCGGTTGCCCTGATGAGCGACTTCGGCATTGGCGCCAACATCGACGACAAGCACTATTTCGGCGTGAACTGGGAGCGCGACCTGCCGGTTCCACAGGTCGCCGACCTGCGTAACGTGGTCGAAGGTGACCCGAGCCCGGACGGCCAGGGTACCCTGGTGATCAAGCGCGGCATCGAAGTGGGCCACATCTTCCAGCTCGGCACCAAGTACAGCGAGGCGCTGAAGTGCCAGGTACTGGGCGAGAACGGCAAGCCGGTAACCCTGGCCATGGGCTGCTACGGCATCGGTGTGTCCCGTGTGGTCGCCGCTGCCATCGAGCAGAGCTACGACGACAAGGGCATCATCTGGAACGACGCCCTGGCCCCGTTCCAGATCGCCCTGGTACCGCTGCGCTACGAGACCGATGTGGTTCGCGAGGCGACCGACAAGCTGTACGCCGAGCTGACGGCCGCCGGCTACGAAGTGCTGCTGGACGACCGCGACAAGAAAACCAGCCCTGGCATCAAGTTTGCCGACATGGAGCTGATCGGTATCCCGCACCGCATCGTCGTCAGCGATCGCGGCCTGGCCGAAGGCAACCTGGAGTACAAGCACCGCACCGAGCAGGACGCCCAGCCGTTGCCGCTCAATGAAGTGCTGACCTTCCTGCAGGCCCGCGTTCGCCGCTGATAACCAATGCACGAGTGATCATGTTCAAGCGAAGTACCTTTCCCCTGGGGGGCGCCGCACTGTGCGGCGCCCTGCTCGTCAGCGGCTGCGCCAACCAGATGTCCCAACGCAGCGACCATGAGGAGCGCATCGAGCGCAAACTGCTCGAGCACACCCTGCAGATCGATGTCGGCGAGCCGAAGGTGATGGAGCTTCCGCAGCGACGTGTGCGGGTGCATGAGCAGAAGCGCTTCGAAGTCACCGAGTTCGAAGTCACCCGCAGCTATGACCGCTACACGCCTTACCAGCCATGGCGGGAGATTTACGAGATCCCGCTGGGTGCAGTGGCGGTGGTAGCGGGCGTCGGTGCCAACGTGGTCAACGTCTTCGCCTTGGGCAACCTGCCGGAAAGCATCACCCACGACTGGCTCAGCTACGGTGTGGACGGGCTCAACCCGTTCATGAACGTGCCGTCCAACGGCCGTGCCCAGCAGAACCTGGCCGGGATCAGCGAAGTGCAGAAAGGCAAGCGCGAAGAATCTACCAGCGTGCCCTGGAGCGAACGCCTGGTCGAGGTCAAGGCCGGCAGGATGACCCACGAGCTGACCACCGACAGGAACGGTGTGCTGCGCCTGAACCTGCTCGACAGCCCGTTCTCCGAGCAGAACCTCAACCACATCGGTACCCTGCACCTGCAGGTGCTGGACGAGGACAACGCGGTACGTGGCGATGCCAGCCTGCTGGTCAGCGCTACTTTGCGCAACAAGCTGCTCGAAGCCCATGAACTGATCTTCGATGACCTCGAAGATGACGATGTCGGCCAATGGGTACACCGGGTCAAGCGCTTGTCCGAACTGGGCCTGGAAGAGGAAGCCAGTGAAATGGAACAGAGCCTGATCGAACTGACCCGCAACGACCCGGAGCTGCAGCAGGAGTTTCTGCAGTCGCTGACCAAGGCCACTGGCCGGTTGGTGGCTGATCCAGGCGCGCAATAACCAGCATCACGCAGCCCTTGTAGGAGCGGCCTTGTGTCGCGATGGGCTGCGAAGCAGACCCGGCAATTCATGCATTAAAGCTGAACTCCTGGGGCTGCTTCGCAGCCCATCGCGACACAAGGCCGCTCCTACAAGGGCCGCGTGAAGCTGCTCTCCTTATTTAGGCGGAAACAGCTCCAGCTGCTCATGCGCCCCGCGCAAGTCGCGCAACCTCACGCCTACCCCCAGCAAGCGCACCGGCTTGCCTCCACGGGCAAACGCCTGCCCCAGCAACTGCCGATAACTCTCCAGGTCCCTGCCCGCCCCCGCCTGCTCCAGGGTGGTCTGGCTGAAATCATGGAACTTGACCTTGACGAAGGGTTTTTCTGGCCGGTAACTACTGTCCATGCGGGCGATACGCTCGTTGAGGCTTTCCAGCAGTTCGGGCAGCCGTGCAAGGCAACTGGCCAGGTCCGGCAGGTCGGTGTCGTAGGTGTTTTCCACGCTGACCGATTGCCGGCGGCTGTCATTGTGTACCGCGCGCTCATCGATACCCCGCGCCAGCCCCCACAACCGCTCGCCAAAACTGCCGAACTCGCGCACCAGCGCCAGACGCGACCATTCACGCAGATCCAGGCAGGTTTCGATACCCAGCCGCGCCAGTTTGTCTGCCGTTACCTTGCCCACCCCGTGTAACCTGGCCACCGGCAGCGCAGCGATGAACGCCTCCACTTCGCCCGGGGTAATCACGAACAGGCCATTGGGCTTGCGCCAGTCACTGGCGATCTTGGCCAGGAACTTGTTCGGCGCCACACCGGCCGACACGGTGATATGCAGGGTGCGCGCGACGCGCCGGCGGATATCCTCGGCAATGCGCGTGGCGCTGCCCGAGTACCATTGGCTGTCGCTCACATCCAGGTAGGCCTCGTCCAGCGACAGCGGCTCGATCAGCTCGGTGTAATCGCGAAAGATCGCGTGGATTTCCCGCGAGGCCTCACGGTAGGCCTCGAAGCGCGGCTTGACGATCAGCAGGTCCGGACACAGCTTCAGTGCGTGCCGCGACGACATGGCCGAACGCACGCCGTAGGCACGCGCTTCATAGTTGCAAGTGGCGATCACCCCACGCTGGTCCGGCGAGCCGCCCACCGCCATGGGCCGCCCGGCCAGGCACGGGTCGTCACGCATTTCGATAGCGGCATAGAAGCAATCGCAGTCGACGTGGATGATCTTGCGCAAGGACATGGATGACCGTCAGCACTGTAAATTCATACAGATAGTATCGCATGCCCCCTCGGGAGGATGCAGCCTGTACGCGGCATTGCTCGATAATCGGCCTGAAAGCCCCGTCGCGCCTGAGCTGCGGGCCATATTCAAGCGCTAAGAGTTTGAACAGGAAAGGTTTTTTCAGGAAAAAGCTTGACACCCAACCGGTAAATCCGTAGAATTCGATCTCACAGGCGCGGGATGGAGCAGCCTGGTAGCTCGTCGGGCTCATAACCCGAAGGTCGTCGGTTCAAATCCGGCTCCCGCAACCAGATTCGAGAAAAGGCCACTGTTCACACAGTGGCCTTTTTCTTTTGCGTCAAATAATGCTCTTGTAGAAATATTAAAAAAATCAACAACTAGCGCTTGACGCTCATTCTGAAAGCTGTAGAATGCGCCCCACTGACGCGGGATGGAGCAGCCTGGTAGCTCGTCGGGCTCATAACCCGAAGGTCGTCGGTTCAAATCCGGCTCCCGCAACCATATTCGTCAGAACGAACCCCGCCTGTGTAACAGCAGCGCGGGGTTTGTTGCTTTTCCCCTCCTGCTTTTCGTCGCCCCCAATGCCCCCGCCCTCCAGCCAACCCGCAGGCTTGAGAGGTCGTGCCCAGGATGAACTATCTTTAACCCTGCCAGGCCGCTGAAAGTGCCCGAGGCCGGAGTAACATTGGATACGTTTTCCTAAGGGACTTTCACTTGGCCGCACCTTCCCCTCACCTCGCGCTACATGCCGGGGGCAATCCATGACTTCGCACAACCCCGAACCGCCGGTGCCGCTCGCCTCGGCGCTGCCCGGTGCCGTGCAACGCCTGCCCTTGCTCGAACGCTTGAGCCGCTATCGCCAGCCCATTGGCCTGGTAGTGACGCTGGTGTTGTTCACCATGGCCCTGATCGCCTGCCGCCACCTGCTGAGCGAGTTGGACATCTATGCCTTGCACGATGCCATGCTCAGCGTGCCGACACAGTCGCTACTCGGCGCCTTGCTGGCAACCGTGCTCGGTTTCGTGATCCTGCTGGGTTACGAATGGTCGGCCAGCCGCTATGCCGGTGTGAAACTGCCGACGCGCAGCCTTGTGCTGGGCGGCTTCAGCGCCTTTGCCATCGGCAACGCCATCGGCCTGTCGATGCTTTCGGGCGGTTCTGTGCGCTATCGCCTGTATGCACGACAGGGGGTGGGCGCAGGTGAAGTGGCACGGATGACCGTTTTTGCCAGCCTGTCACTGGGCTGCGCGCTGCCGCCACTGGCGGCTTTGGCGACCTTGAGCGACCTGCCGGCAGCCTCGGCTGCACTGGGTTTGGCCCCTGGCTTGCTGGCCGGTATCGCCACAGCCGTACTGCTGGTTTGCAGCATGCTGGTGTTCGGCTTGTACCGCCGGCGCCTGGCTGAACAACCACTGGCCAATAACCTGCTGGTACAACTGGGTCGCCGCACACTGCGCCTGCCGGGCGCACGCCTGGCCGCCCTGCAATTGCTGATCACCGCACTGGATGTCGCCGCTGCCGCCACGGTGCTGTACCTGCTGTTGCCCGAAGCACCACCTTTCGGTGCGTTTGTCCTGGTGTACCTGCTGGCCTTGGCCGCAGGTGTGCTCAGCCATGTACCGGGTGGCGTCGGGGTGTTCGAAGCGATCCTGCTGGCGGCTTTTGCCGACCAGCTCGGCGCGGCGCCATTGGCAGCGGCACTGCTGCTGTATCGGCTGATCTACGTGGTGCTGCCGCTGCTGCTGGCCTGCGTGTTGCTGCTGGCCAACGAAGCCCGGCGCCTGCTGTTCGCGCAACAGGCGATCAAGGCCGCTTCCGGGCTGGCCGCGCCGATCCTGTCGATCCTGGTGTTCCTGTCCGGGGTGGTATTGCTGTTCTCCGGGGCCACGCCCGAGATCGACACGCGCCTGGAACACATGGGCTTTCTGGTGCCGCACCGTCTGATCGATGCCTCGCACTTTGGCGCCAGCCTGATCGGCGTGCTTTGCCTGCTGCTGGCCCAAGGCCTGCGTCGGCGCCTGTCCGCCGCCTGGCTGCTGACTACCGTGCTGTTGCTGGTCGGCGCCCTGCTGTCGCTGCTCAAGGGCTTCGATTGGGAAGAGGCCTGCCTGCTGACCCTCACTGCCGCCCTGCTCGCTCTGTTCCGCCGTTCCTTCTACCGCCCAAGCCGCTTGCTCGAATTGCCGTTCTCGCCAGTATTTCTGGTGGCCAGTGCCTGTGTGGTCGGTGCATCGGTCTGGCTGTTGTTGTTCGCCTATCAGGATGTGCCCTACAGCCATCAGCTGTGGTGGCAGTTCACTCTCGATGCCGACGCCCCGCGTGGCCTGCGCGCCGCCATGGGCAGCGCCTTGCTGCTGGCGGCCGTGGCCCTGACCTGGCTGCTGCGCACGGCACCGCCGGTGATCCACCTGCCTGACGAAGAAGAGCTGCAACGTGCCAACCGCATACTGCTGGCGTCCGACCAGCCCGATGGCGGCCTGGCCCTGACCGGCGACAAGGCATTGCTGTTCCATCCTCGCGACAACGCCTTCCTCATGTATGCCCGTCGCGGCCGCAGCCTGGTGGCCCTGTACGACCCGATCGGCCCGGCCCAGGAGCGTGCCGAGATGATCTGGCAGTTCCGCGACCTGTGCGACCTGCACCATGCCCGCCCGGTGTTCTACCAGGTGCGCGCCGAGAACCTGCCGTTCTACATGGACATCGGCCTGACCGCGCTGAAGCTGGGCGAAGAAGCCCGGGTCGACTTGCGCCGCTTCGACCTCGAAGCCAAGGGCAAGGAGATGAAGGACCTGCGCTACACCTGGAACCGTGGTGGGCGTGACGGGTTGAGCCTGGAAATCCACGAACCCGGCCATGCCCCGCTGACAGAACTGAAGGAAATTTCCGATGCCTGGCTCGGCGGCAAGAACGTGCGCGAGAAAGGCTTCTCGCTGGGGCGCTTCAGCCCTGAATACCTGCAGCACTTCCGTATTGCCCTGATCCGCTTCCAGGGCCGCCCGGTGGCTTTCGCCAACCTGCTGGAAACCCATGGCCACGAACTGGCCAGCCTCGACCTGATGCGTGCGCACCCCGAGGCCCCGAAGCTGACCATGGAATTCATGATGATCGGCCTGATTCTGCACTACAAAAACCATGACTACGCCCGCTTCAGCCTGGGCATGGTGCCGCTGTCCGGCCTGCAACCGCGGCGTGGCGCGCCCTTGACCCAACGCCTGGGCTCGATGGTGTTCCGCCGTGGCGAGCAACTGTACAACTTCCAGGGGCTTCGACGCTTCAAGGACAAATTCCAACCGGACTGGGAACCCCGCTACATGGCCGTGCCGGCCGGGCTCGACCCGCTGGTGGCACTGGCCGACACCGCCGCCCTGATCGCAGGCGGCCTGACTGGATTGGTGAAACGTTGATGACCCGACGCTTTTGGCTGTACCTGCTGGTTCCTCTGCTGTTAGCCACCCTGGGAGGTGCGCTGGCATTCTGGCTGTGGACGCGCCCGGCTCCCGAGGCACACCTGGAACAACTGAGCCTCAATGACACCCGCATCACCCGCGTGACCCCAGGCGTGCACCCCAAGGCCCGGGTGGCCATCGGTGTGCCCCAGGACCAGGCACTGACCGACAGGCAGCTGCTGGACCTGGCCCAGGCCGGTGAAGCGCAACTGGTGCAGGTGATCCTGCCGCCCAAACGACTGCAGCAAGCAGCAACAGGCCCTGGACCAGGCCTTGGGCCAGCTGTCGGAAAAGCCGACGCTGGTCGCCGGTATCGGCCCTGGCGCCGCCCAGGCCTGGCGCTGGCTGGCCAACCAGAACAACGACAAGGCGCGGGCGATTTCCGTGGACTTCAGCCTGGAACAACCTGGCTGCCAGGTCCCGCTGCCAAAATCTGCGGCCCATGGCCACTGGAATGTCGCCTGGAACGACAACCCGGATGACGCCAGCGCTGCCTTCGTACGCGACCAGGCCAATGCCGAAACCAGTATCAGCGACTACGACATCCACCTGCCACAAGTGCTCAAGGCCCAACTGACCCAGGCCCTGGTCGGCCACGACGGCAACGCACTGGCCATCCCGGTGGTCGAGGTGCCAGCCGGGCAGACCACCGACACGGTTACCCTGTTCCTTTCCGGCGATGGTGGCTGGCGTGACCTGGACCGCGACGTGGCCGGTGAAATGGCCAAGCTGGGCTACCCGGTGGTGGGCATCGACACGCTGCGCTACTACTGGCAACACAAGACCCCGGAACAAAGCGCCGCCGACCTGTCCGAGCTGATGCAGCATTACCGGCAGAAGTGGGGCACCAAGCGCTTCGTGCTGACCGGCTACTCGTTCGGTGCCGACGTGCTGCCGGCGATTTACAACCGCCTGCCGGCCGAGGACCAGCAGCGGATCGACGCGGTGATGCTGTTGGCCTTTGCCCGCAGCGGCAGCTTCGAGATCGAAGTCGAGGGCTGGCTGGGCAAGGAAGGCCAGGAAGCGCCAACCGGGCCGGAAATGGCCAGGCTGCCGGCGTCCAAGGTGGTGTGCGTGTATGGCGTGGAAGAGGCCGACGAAAGCGGTTGCACCGACAAGACTGCGGTGGGTGAACGCCTTAAGCTGCCGGGTGGGCACCACTTCGACGAAAACTACCCCGCACTGGCCAAGCGCCTGATCGGCGAGATCGAGACACGCCAGGGCAAGTCGAGTGTGGCTGAGCAGAACTGATAACCTTTGGTAAACCCGCTCCTACAAGCGACGCGGTCGATGTAGGAGCGGCCTTGTGTCGCGATAGGGCCGCAAAGCGGCCCCAGCTATTCTGCATCGTTGCACAAATCGTGGGGGCGCTTCGCACCCCATCGCGACACAAGGCCGCTCCTACAGGGACCGCGCCTTGGCGCAGATTCAGATCTCGACCTGGGTCCCCAGCTCGATCACCCGGTTCAGCGGCAGGTTGAAAAAGCGCAAGTTGCCGTTGGCATTTTTCAGCAGGAACGCGAACAGGTTGCCCCGCCAGCGCGACATCCCCTCCAGCCGTGAGGCGATCACGGTCTCGCGGCTGAGGAAGTAGGTGGTGCGCATCGGGCTGAAGTCCAGCTCTTCCAGGTGGCAAAGCTTCAGCGCCGCCGGCACATCCGGTTCGTCCATGAAGCCAAAGTGCAGCAACACGCGGAAGAACCCGTCGCCATAAGCCTCCACTTCAAAACGCTCCTGCTCCGGTACCCGTGGCCGGTCCTCACTGACAACCGTCAACAGCACGACCTGACTGTGCAGCACCTGGTTATGCAACATGTTGTGCAACAGCGCATGGGGCACCGCATCGGAGCGCGCCGTGAGGAACACCGCCGTGCCTTCGACCCGGTGCGGCGGCTGAATGCGTATGCTGCTGATGAACAGCTGCAGTGGCAGCGCGCCTTCGTCGATACGCTCCATCAGGATTTGCTTGCCGCGCTTCCAGGTGCTCATCAACAGGTACAGCACGCCCCCGGCCAATACCGGGAAGGCACCGCCCTGGGCGATCTTCGGCACGTTGGCGGCAAAGAACAGCCCGTCGACGAACAGGAAGCCCAGCAGGATCGGCACTGCCAGCACCGGTGGCCACTTCCACAGCAGCAGCATCACCGCCGAGACCAGGATGGTGGTCATCAGCATGGTACCGGTCACCGCCACGCCGTAGGCCGCCGCAAGGGCTCCGGACGACTCGAAACCGACCACCAGCAGTACCACGCCGACCATCAGCGACCAGTTGATTGCGCCGATGTAGATCTGCCCCTGTTCGTCGCTGGAGGTATGCTGGATCTGCATCCGGGGAATGTAGCCCAGCTGAATGGCCTGGCGGGTCAGGGAGAACGCCCCTGAGATCACCGCCTGCGAAGCGATCACCGTGGCCATGGTAGCCAAACCGACCATCGGCAGCAGCGCCCAGCCCGGCGCCAGCAGGTAGAACGGGTTACGTGCCGCCTCGGGGTCTTGCAGTAGTAACGCGCCCTGGCCAAAGTAGTTGAGCACCAGCCCCGGCAGTACCAGGGCAAACCAGGCCCGGGCGATCGGCTTGCGGCCAAAGTGGCCCATGTCGGCGTACAACGCCTCGGCACCGGTCAGTGCCAGCACCACCGCACCGAGAATGGCGACACCCATGCCGGGGTGAACCACGAAGAAGTTCACTGCCCAGACCGGGTTGAATGCCTTGAGCACTTCCGGGCTCTGCGAGATGCCGTACACCCCCAGCGAGCCCAGCGCCACAAACCAGGTGACCATGATCGGGCCGAACAGCTTGCCGATCTTGTCGGTGCCGTGCTTCTGCACCAGGAACAACGCCACCAGTATCACCAGCGAAATCGGCACCACCCAGTGGTCGATACCCTCGAACGCCAGGCCCATGCCCTCTACCGCCGACAGCACCGACACCGCCGGGGTGATCATGCTGTCGCCATAGAACAGCGAAGCGCCGATCAACCCGCACACCACCATCAGCGTACGCAACCTCGGATAGGCCGCCGTGGCCCGCCGTGCCAGCGCAGTCAACGCCATGGTGCCACCCTCGCCCTGGTTGTCGGCACGCAGGATGAACATCACGTACTTGAACGACACCACCCACAGCAACGACCACAGGATCAGCGACAGGATCCCCAGCACGCCGTCATGGTTGACCGGTACCCCGTACCCGCCACTGAAGACTTCCCTGAGGGTATACAACGGACTGGTACCGATATCGCCATAAACAACCCCGACTGCCGCTACGAGCAGGCTCAGCGACCGCGTCGCGCCCTGCTTCCCCTCGTGCCCGCCCTCGGCGTGACTGCTTGCCTGAACCATCGACCACTCCCGCAGACGGCCTTGCAAGGCCAGTAGAATTACCCATGCGCCAAGTGATACCGATACCCCCGACGCAATGGCGCGAAGCATAGCGCAGCGTTCGTCGCATTTCTGCTGGTCAAGCGATCCCGCGCTCGCTAGAATTGCGCACTTTTTGATCAGAGGCGCCAAAAGCGTCCGTCAAGATCGCCCCCGATTCCGGTCGGGCGACCTGCATTCAATACCGAGGTTAGTCATGTCCACCACGCCCGCCACCCCCAAGGTTGGTTTCGTAAGCCTGGGTTGCCCAAAAGCCCTGGTCGATTCCGAGCGCATCCTGACCCAGCTGCGCATGGAAGGCTATGAAGTCGTGCCCACCTACGAGGACGCCGACGTGGTGGTGGTCAACACCTGCGGCTTCATCGACAGCGCCAAGGCAGAATCGCTGGAAGTGATCGGCGAAGCGATCAAGGAAAACGGCAAGGTCATCGTTACCGGGTGCATGGGTGTCGAGGAAGGCAGCATCCGTGACGTGCACCCGAGCGTGCTGTCGGTCACCGGCCCGCAGCAGTACGAGCAGGTGGTCAACGCGGTGCATGAAGTGGTGCCGCCACGCCAGGACCACAACCCGCTGATCGACCTGGTACCGCCGCAGGGCGTCAAGCTGACCCCGCGCCACTATGCGTACCTGAAGATTTCCGAAGGCTGCAACCACAGCTGCAGCTTCTGCATCATCCCGTCGATGCGCGGCAAGCTGGTCAGCCGCCCGGTCGGCGAAGTGCTGAGCGAGGCCGAGCGCCTGGTCAAGGCCGGGGTCAAGGAGATCCTGGTGATTTCCCAGGACACCAGCGCCTACGGCGTCGACGTCAAGTACAAGACCGATTTCTGGAACGGCCGCCCGGTCAAGACCCGCATGCTCGAGCTGTGCGAAGCGCTGAGCAGCCTGGGCGCGTGGGTCCGCCTGCACTATGTGTACCCGTACCCGAACGTCGACGACGTGATTCCGCTGATGGCCGCCGGCAAGATCCTGCCGTACCTGGACATCCCGTTCCAGCACGCCAGCCCGAAAGTACTCAAGGCCATGAAGCGCCCGGCTTTCGAAGACCGTACCCTGGCGCGCATCAAGAACTGGCGCGAGCAGTGCCCGGAGCTGGTAATCCGCTCCACCTTCATCGTCGGCTTCCCAGGCGAGACCGAGGAAGATTTCCAGTACCTGCTGGACTGGCTGACCGAAGCCCAGCTGGACCGCGTGGGCTGCTTCCAGTACTCGCCGGTAGAAGGCGCCCCGGCCAACGACCTGGGCCTGGAAGAAGTGCCGGACGACGTCAAGCAGGACCGCTGGGACCGCTTCATGGCGCACCAGCAGGCCATCAGCGCCGCCCGCTTGCAACTGCGTATCGGCAAGGAAATCGACGTGCTGATCGATGAAGTGGAAGAGCAAGGTTCGGTTGGCCGCAGCTTCTTCGATGCCCCGGAGATCGACGGCAGCGTGTTCATTGATGGCGACCACGGCTTCAAGCCGGGTGACAAGGTGCGTTGCCGCGTGGTGGATGCCGACGAATACGACATGTGGGCTGAACCCATCCAAGGCCGCTGACAAAGCCTGTCAGTCAAGCAATTTGGGGCCGCTTCGCGGCCCATCGCCGGCAAGCCGGCTCCCACCTCGACCGCGCTGCCTTCAGGCCTGTGCAGTACCTGTGGGAGCGGGCTTGCCGGCGATGAGGCCCTGACAGGCAACACAAGACTGTTGCTCCCGGGATCGCGCATTGCCGGGGCAGGGCTTGTTCTTCAGAACGCATGAAAAAGCATCAGACCGCCCTCTGCGTCCGGGCTGGCATCCGAGAAGCCTTTGACCGCATAGAGTTGCACTTTCCACTGCTGGTTGAGCTTGTGCGTCAGGAACAGGGTAAGTTCCCTGATCTGCGCGCCTGTCGAGACGACCTTCTGCCGCCAGTCGTAGGAGGCGCCCGCCGAAGTGCCTGCAGCCACCGGCATGGCGAAGCCGAGGCTGGCAAATATCGGGTCGTCGAAATCGCTGTCGGGCGGGTCACCGAACTTCTTCCAGCCCAGGGTCGCGAAGCCGGTCATCGGGCCAAAGGCCTTGGCGATGTCGACCTGGCCGGTGTAGTCGTATTCACCGGTGCCCAGACACTGGTCTTCATCGGCAGTGGGGAATTTGACCTTGCCGATAAGGTCCACCATCAGGCCGCCGTCACTGCCGTCTAGCAGCGCATAACCGGCGCTGGCAACCGTGTCTCCCAACCCGCTTTCCACATCCCGGCAGCCACCGGGCAAGGGGTCACCATTGGGCCCCACTTCAGGGTTGGTGATACGCAGCCAGGGCACGGTGACCTTGTAGGTCATCGGGCCGGTTTCATACTTGCCGACCACGGGGACGTACCAGATTTCCGAGGTGGTACCGGTGCCATAGTCACCACTTGAATAGTCCATGCCTATGGCGGCGCTGAAGGTATCGCCCAGGGCCGACGCGCTGGCGCATGACAGCAAGCAGGCGAAAAGAGGGAGCGTGGGTCTCATCTGCACCTCGGTATCCCGGCGGGAAGCGTGATGGCACTTACCCAGCCTAGTTGCCTAATGCCCGGATCGCTCTGGATGCTCCACTTTTTCAGTTTTCTCTATTGTCTCGGGTCTTTCGACCTTTTCGACTTTTTCTACCTTCTCGAGTTTTTCTACCTTCTCGACTTTCTCAGGCTTCTCGACCTTCTCGACCTTCTCGACCTTCTCGACCTTTTCGGGCTTCTCGGGCTTCTCGGGCTTTTCTACTTTCTCGATTTTTTCTACTTTCTCTACTTTTTCTGGTTTCTGTATTTTTTCAACCTTCTCTACTTTTTCCACCCGCTCAAGCTCGACCCTCTCTACCCGACCAGAGCGTCCACTGTTGCTGCTCTCGGGCTGCTCCACGCTGTCGACATGTTCTGACCTCCCGGACTTGTCCAGGCTTTCAGTACTGTCACGACCACTGGAGCCGTCAACGCCACCGTGCCCGCTGTGATCGTCATTGCTTTCAAGGCGAACGCTGGTCGAATCGCGCCCGCCATGCCCGCTATTGCTGGCGCTTTCAGCGTCACTGGTCCCATGCTCGCTGCCCCGCCCCGAGTGCCCTCTGTCCGGGTTATCGGCACGGTCGCCATCGAACTCCACGCGGGTTGCCCGCAGCTCGTGCTTGCCACTGAACACCCCGCTCACCCGCACACGTTGATCGAGCGTAAATGCCGCGGACTGCTTGCCGACGATCACGGTGCCCTGCCCCAGCGTCACCTTGATCCCTGCTACCACCAGTTGTTGAGCGTGGCTGCGCTGTACCAGCCCCTCGATCACCGCCGCCTGTACACGGCCAGCAAAAGGCAGGCTCGGGTCTGGGCGGGTTTGCGCCACTTCCAGCTGACGCCCGGTCCACTGCCCACGCACCAGCACTTCCCGTGCGGGTGCCACGCGGGTTCCCAGCTTCAGCCCCTGGAGGCTGCCGGTACGATCAACCGCACCGATGGCACTGGCTTCCCTGAGCCCAGGCGCCCGTTCGATACGGCTGGCTACCACTTCGCCTCTGGCATCGCGCAAGCCACTGACCCTGACCGGTTCGCCCGGGCGCAGCCCTTCGGCCACCCGTGCCCCAGCAGCAAGGCGCACCGGTTGGCCCATGACCCGCAGGGGGGCCGAAGCATTGGGCAGTGCCGTCAGTGGCCCTTCGTAAACGTTGAGGATGGAGATGCGCCCTGCTTGCAGGCCGCGTTTGCCGGCAAATGCCTCCACCGCGACAACCTGCCCGATCGCCAGGTGAGCGCTACTGGCAGGCGCACCGTTTTCACTCACCGGCACATCTTTGCCGAAGTGCACTTCAAGGCCATTGACGCAGATCGAAGCGAACCCGGTGATGGTGCCGACGATGCCTGTGCCACCGCTGCCGCCCGGGCGCAGGATCGGCGCGCCGGTATCGCCGACACCACCGTGATCGATAAAGTTACCGTCCACACCGTCGGCCACCGCACCGGTCCCGCCTGTGCCACCGGGACGCTGCGGCTGCGGCGCACCGGTGCCACCCACACCACCGTTTTCACTGCGTACGCCTGTACCGCCGACACCGCCAGTCCTGGCCCCGGTGCCACCCATGCCACCCGGAAACTGCAAGCCCGCTGCCCCCGCCATACCCACTTCGTCACGGCTGACACACACCGGTGCTGCGGCCACCTCGGCAGGCGCCACCAGGTTCAGCCCGAAACCCAGGGCCAGTGCGACGACACTGAGGCAGCGCGCGAGGGAGGTCATGGGTCAGGTGTCTTCGACAAATCGGAGTCGGTGGTTTCAGTGTAGAAATAAAGCCCGACAGTGATGCGCTGACGCTGCCCGGCACTGGGCACTTCGGCATCTTCCAGGTCTGATGCAAGCCGGCTGAAGGCAAGCAGCATCTGCATGCCATCCTTGTCCACCGCTTCACGCAGATGGTCGACACTGGCCGGGCTCAAGGCGTCGTAGTGCACGCTGCGTTCAAAGAACGGCTGGCCTTCCCCGCTCAGGTTGTGCACTGCTGCGCAGGCATGATCATGCAGGTTGTGGCCAAAGTACGCGGCCTTTTCATCGAAGCCCTTCTGCGGCACGAATGCCTGGGCTTCCAGGTGGACACAGTCCTGTTCGTCGAGCCGGACGATACCCAGGCGCAACCACTCATCCAGCACCACCCTCCCGCGAATGTCGGTACTGATCTTCGCTACCAGGGCATCGAAGGAGCGATCGCCGCCGACACTCGCCAGGCGCGGCAACGGCAGCGGCTGGCCAGGCTCCGAGCAGAACGGCTTGCCAGTGGTCCACATGTTGACCAGCTGCGCACCTAACGTGATGTTTTCCGGCAGCGCGACAAGCGATGTCCCCCCCTCGCTGCGCAAACGCCGAACGTCCTTGCGATGTACGCCCGTGAGCAGGCTGATACGGCTGTCGGTCGGCACGGTACCGTCCAGGCGAAACTCGCGATGGGCCACATCGACGAACACTTCCTTGAGCAGGTCGGCGAACATCGTGTAGGTGACCCCTTTGCGCAGCATCAGGCGCACCAGCGGACGCATGACGCGCCGCAGTGCACTTAACATCGAAGGGGGGATGGCAGGCGATTGCATTGAGCGCATTCCTTGACAGATGAACCCAGTATACGCCGTGGGAAAACATCCCACACAACCCCAACAAAATCAGGGATGGTCGTCAGCGCTCATTGCATTCGCGTTGAGTTCAGCGCCAGTCAACTCCTGCTGTTGTCATCACCCGGTTCGCCTGCGGCATGCTCACCGCGGTCATCACCCGGTTCGCCACCCATAGGGTCACCACGATCATCACCAGGCTCACCGCCAACGTGATTGCCGTGGTCATCGCCAGGCTCACCGCCAACATGATTGCCATGATCATCCCCGGG